>NZ_JAACYW010000002.1 GCF_015356825.1 Catenulispora rubra
GTTCTGGCGGACGTCGATGGCGGCCTTGTTGCGGGGGTTCTGAGAGCCTGGCCTACGGGCCTCAGTCCTTCGGCAGGCCGCCCAGCTTCACGGCCACCTGCGCGGCGTCAGGGTGCTGCAACTCCTCCAGGATGGTCAGCGCTTCGCGCCACGCGCGTCCGGCAGCGCCGAGGTCCCCGGCCGCGAGCTGGACGTCGCCGAGCCGGACCAGCGTTCCGGCTTCGTAGAACCGGTCGCCGATCCGCCGGTATCGGTCGATCGACTCCTGGTAGGCCGCCATCGCATCCTGGTGGTTTCCCAGGCGGTGATGCGCGTATCCGACGCTGTCCCAGGTTCCTGCTTCGCCCGCGGTGTCGCCGAGGCCTTGGGACGATCGCAGAGCACGCATGCAGTACTCCAGCGCCTGTGCGTGGTCGCCGAGCAGCGCATGGAACCAGCCCACGGTGTTCAGCGAATTGGCCCGTGCGGCAGGGGTCCCTGACGCTTCGAAGTGGGCCAGAGCCTGCTGTGCGTGATGGAGTGCGGCGGCGTATTCGCCCTTCTGCTCCGCGACGAGTGCCAGGTCGTGATGGGCGTTCGCCTGGCCGAGGCGGTCGCCTTCGTGCTCGTGGATGCGCAGTGCCCCGGTGGTGTGGACCAGGGCGCTGTCGTAGTCCCGAAGCCTGAGGCGGGCGCGGCCGAGCCCGCGCCGTGCCGCGGCTTCGGCGGTGCTGTCGCCCAGCCGCCACGCTGCGGCCAGCGCGGTGTGATGCGTGTGCTCCATCTCGTGCCAGTGCCCGCAACGGTCGAAGAACGTGCGCGAAGTCCACGGGATTTGCCAGGCGTGCCGGTCGTTTCCGGTCTTCACCGCCACCACGACCATCCCGAGCAGGACCGGGAACTCCGTCTCGAACCAGGCCTTGGCGCCGTCGGCGTCGCGGATCGGTTCGACGCGCACGCCTGGTGCCTGCGGTTCGGCCGCGACCGGGACCCAGGCTGGTGCCAGACGTGCGGTGGCGGCTTGCGCGGTGTGCAGGTAGTGGTCGAGCAGCCGCAGAGTCGCCGCGTCTCGGACACGCCGTTCGTCGACGTCCGCGACCTGCTCACTTGCGTATACCCGCAGCAGGTCGTGGAAGGCGTACCGGCCCGCGGTGGGTTCGGCGATCAGATGTGCTGCGCTGAGATCCGCCAGCGCGGCGCCGGTCTGGTCGGCGGAACGGTTGACCAGGCTGGCTGCGGCTTCCCGACTCCAGTCGGGACCTGGATGCAAGGCCAGCAGCCGGAACAGCTGCGCGGCCGCGGGCGTCAACAGCTGGTACGACCAGGAGAAGACGGCCCGCAGGTCTGTCGACTCTTCGCCGGTCGACAACTCGTCGAGCCGGCTGCGGGCCTGGCGTACGGCCTTCGCGTGCTCGCCGAGGCTGGTCCCGGGCCTGCTTCCGGCGCTGGGACGCATC
The DNA here is from genome assembly GCF_015356825.1 of Catenulispora rubra. Taxonomy (GTDB): domain Bacteria; phylum Actinomycetota; class Actinomycetes; order Streptomycetales; family Catenulisporaceae; genus Catenulispora; species Catenulispora rubra. Next base: position 1,437 of record NZ_JAACYW010000002.1, read on the forward strand.
GCCGCGCGCGCCGCCACGATGTTCGCGGCCAGTGGCAGCCCACCGCAGAACGCGATGAGTTCCCCGGTGGCGTCGGGCTCATCGGCCAGCGCCGTCGCGCCCAGGCGCGCGGCGAGCAGTTCTTCAGTCTGCGCGGCCGAAAGGAGCTGTGGGGTCACCGAGTCGGCCCCGTCGGCCACCAGCCCGGCCAGGCCGTTGCGACTGGTCACCAGGGCCACGCAGCCGTCGCCGGCCGGGAACAGGGGCCTGACGTGGTCGGAGTCCCGCGCGTTGTCCAATACCGCGAGCAGACGCCGGGTCGCCGTCAGGCTGCGGAACAACGCCGACCGGGCGTCGAGGCCGGCCGGGATCTGCTCGGGCGGTATGCCGAGCGCGTCCAGGAAACCGATCAACGCCTCGTCCGGGGTGACAGGCGCCGTCGTGGGTGCGAAGCCGCGCAGGTTCACATAGAGCATCCCGTCGGGAAAACGCCCGGCCGCGCCGCGGGCCCAACTGACGGCCAGCGCGGTCTTGCCGATTCCAGCGGGGCCGGTGATGACCGTGAACTGTGTGCGGACGCCCTGCGCGGCGTCGGCGAGCGCGGTCAGCGTCGTGAGCTCCAGGTCCCGGCCGACCAGATATCGCGGTCTCGCCGGGAGTTGCCTGGGGATCGGCAAAGCGCTTTGGGCCAGGATCCGTACAGCGGTGCCGGCGCTTTGCCGAGCTTCCGCTTCCGCCGCCGTCGCCGCGTACAAGGCGACAAGCGTTCCTTCGCCTCCCAGCGCCCCTTCGCAGCGCCGGGCCAGATCCATGGTCGCCGGCTTCGCGCCGCTCTCGACTTTGTTCAGGTAGCTCTTCGAGAAGTGCAGCATGTTCGCGAGCTCGGTCTGCGACAACCCAGCGGCTGCCCGCAGCCTGCGCAGTTCCCGCCCGAAGGCGCCGCCGTCGCGTGCCGTCACCCGTTCCTCTCCCGCCCGCCGCGCCGCCGCGGCGGGGTTGACTCTTCAACGGTCAACCGGGCGGCCGTTGAAATGCCGACGAGCACGGCGGGACCATGATGTGAGCGATAACAGGGTACTGTCTCGGGAGCTGACGTGGACAGCGTGGGAACGGACACCGCCGAGCCCGGCCGGGCCGTGCTGCGGGTCGCTGTCGTCGACGACCACCCGGTCGCGCGCCGCGGCATCGCGGCGATCATCGCCGGCTTCCCCGACCTGCGGGTCTGCGCGACCGTCGCCGAAGCCTGCGAGCTTCCCCGCCGCCCGGAGGACGGCCAGGTCGACGCCGACGTCGTCGTGCTCGACCTGTACCAGGCCGACGGACACCCGGCGTTGCCGGCCATAGCGGAGCTGTCCGCGCAGCGTCCCGTCCTCGTCCTGTCCGCCTCCCGCTCCCCAGCGGTGGCCCTGGCCGCGGTCCGAGCCGGTGCGGCCGGCTTCCTGACGAAGGCGGCCCAGGAGTCGGCCTACGCGGCCGCGATCCGCGCGGTCGCCGCGGGCACGTTCTACCTGTCGGCCCAACTCGCCGACCTGATCCAGGCGGCGACTCTGCGCGGGGCCACCGGCCCCCAGGACGCGCTGTCGCCCCGCGAACAAGAAGCGCTGGGCTTCATCGCCTGCGGATTCACCCACCAGCAGACCGCGACCCGGATGGGGATCTCCAAGGGCACGGTCGACACCTATGTCGCGCGCATCCGGACGAAGCTCCAGCTGGGGAACAAGGCTGAGCTGACACTGGCCGCGTTGCGGATCCCGCCGGTGTGACGGTCGCGCCGACGTGGCGGTTGCCGGCGCGAGCGGTCGAGTGGGGGATTCCGCCGACTGTGCAGTCCGCACTCCTCGGGACGTTTCCCGCCTCATCTGCAACTCACGACGCCTGGTTGATCCCTCGGGACACGAAGATCTCGAGTGCTTCGCTGCGGCGCCGAGCTGCGTCCCGGAGTCGATGCCGAGCACCGTCGCGTCGATCCCGGCGAACGAGGCTCCCTCCACGTCCTCCGCGGCCGCCGACGACCGGACTATCCACACCGCTTCCGGGAACTGCTTGGAAACCTCCGCCCACCAGCGGGGGAGTTCCTGCGCGCGCCACAGGTCGCGGGCGTTGTCGTCCAGTGAGACGGCCGCTGGGATCACCCATGCATCGGGCGGCACGTCCCACCCGGCTGCGAACAGTCGGACCAGTCCGGCACCCTTGCCGCGACGCGGTCGAGCCTGGCCGGGATGCACATACTCATCAAGATCATGACTCCTATGAGAGTCGGGAGTTCGCATGGCCGGCGGTGAGTTGCCCCAGTCGGAGTACGCCTTCGAACTTCCCAAAGGATTGGCGGGGACGAACGGGGCAGTGTATCGGTGGGGCACCATGCGCAAAGTCGCTGCCGAACAGGAATTAGGTGACTGACCATCACATATCGTGCGGTGGCGACGAGAGAGCGCATTTCGCCCTTCATAGGTTGACATGCGTCCCTCGTCTTATGGCCGTGAGTGTCTCCGGAATCGATCGTTTAGACGTTGCCGATCACCGGTGTGACGTGTTGCCGCCGGCCATCGGCACTAGCTCTTCGTGCCGCCGGTCATCGACGACATTTGCTGCTTCAGCGTTGCCGGGTCGGGCATGCTTCCGTCCGGGGTCGCCTTGTCGACCATCTGCGGAAGCTGCTGCGCGAGCTGCTGTGCGGTCTGTTGCGGGGTAGACCCGGTCTGCTCCGCGATCTTCGCGATGTGCTCGTTGCCGAGCGCCTGGGTCAGCTGGTCGGCGGAGACGGGTTTGTTCTCGCCCTTGCCGACCCAGGACTGGAACTGTTCGCTGATGTTGCTGGTCTTCAGCTTGTTGAACACGCCGCTGATGCCGCCGTTCCTGCTGTCGGTCAGTTGTTTGAGCATGTTGCCCGTGCCTTCGCCAGCCATGGCGCTCTCACCTTTCCATGCAGAGTCCCCCCGACTGCTGAGCCTGGTCCGGTCGAGGTGCCGGCGCCCCGTGGCGGCGCCATTCGGGCGACTCGTGGTCCGTTCACCTGGACTTGGCGGACGCTGTGGACTTTATCGACGCACGTGCGAGAGCTTCCTGTCTTAGCGGGGTTTGATGTGTGGCACGAGCGGTTCGGTTGCCCATCCATGGCGGGGCCCGCCAGCCGTCGTGCGGCGTCACCAGCTCCAGTTCCGTCCATCGGACCTGGGCGGCGGCCCCCTCGGCCCATCAACAGCATTCGAAATGTGAGCCAGATCGACCTCAGGCTGCTGCGAGCAGTTCGGTAGACCGCGGCGGCGTTGGTAACGAAGACCGGGCCATTGACCTGACCACTGCGGAACCGGTTATCAGCGAGCTAGGACAGGCGGGCCTCGGCCGGAGTCAGGTGGCGCGTACCCGAGCCAGAGCCTCGCCCGGGATCTCGGCGGCGTCGGCGGAAGTTCGCCGTTCCGAGAGGTATGCCAGGTGCGTGCGATAGGGCGTATTCCGAACGGCGGTCGGCGGGTTGTCCTGGTCGGGGCCTGCGGGAAGGCTGCAACGCGGGCAGTCCCACTGGTCCGGGGCCTCGACGTCTGCGGCGAAGCTGTACACACTGCGATGTCCGCGGACGCAGAAGTATGTGGCTCGGAGGTATCGGGCAGGCCCGCCGCCCCGATCCGGCTCGCCCGCGGGTCCGGAGTCGACCCGCCTGCCGCGGATCCCGCCATTCGCCTGTGCCATGGCACCGTGTCCCTGCTTGTCGTCGTGGGTTCTGAGGCCTGCCGGCCGTCGGCGATGGTTCCCGAGCCGCGGCCGACCGACGGTGGTGGTCCGCGGCCCGGGAATTGTTCGATTCGCGCCAAGGGGAGGCAGGTTTGGCCCGAATCATGGCGAGTCTTAGTTGAAGGCTTCTTCAATCGACTACATGATGGGACACTGATTCTCGCTGAGCCCGGACGCCTGGTCCCGGTGCCAGGGGCGGGACGAGGTGCGGTGACGTGGGGGAGTCCGAGACGGTGCTGCGGGCGCAGGTGGCCAAGGCCGCTGAGACTTACCGGATTGCGCGCGTCGGCGGCGACGTCGAGGTGTGGCAGCAGGCCGCAAACGCGCTCGCGGACCTGGTGAGAATAGCCTTGGGCCGCGGTGTGGATGTCGGCGATGTGCTGGGCCCCGCGACGCGAGACGAGGTGAACGGGTACGAGCACGGGCGTGCCGATGCATCAGGCGAAAGCGGAACTGTTCCGAGCACTCGGTCATCCGCTACGGATCCGTGGTAGAGCTGCCGGTTCCGGGCCCTTCCAGGAGGCGGAATACCACCTCCGATGCTTCTTTCACCCGCCGATCAAATCAGCCTCTTCGTAGCAGACCGCCCGACACGACGAACCCGGCAATGTCCGGGTGGGGGCGTGACAGACTTTCCGACGCGCCAGGCGCGCTCGGCTGCTGCTCCCATGGTCGTGGGGCGGTGCATTCATCGGGCGCCATGGAGGAGTCCGTAGCGGGAGTCGAATCGGCGGTAAAGCAACTGTCCGCGCCCGGTGTCGGGGCCGATGAAGAATAGATATCCCAGGCCGGTGTCTTCCAGGCGGGTGATTGCTTGCTCTGGCGTCACGGTCGGCGGTGGGAGCGGATCGGCGGTCAGCGGGATGACGTTCGGGGCCGGTGGGGGAGCGGGGCGTAGCCGGGCGAGCCGGTAGCCGGCCGGTCCGGCTCGGTAGACGATGGCGTCGAGGCCGGTGTCAGCGTCGATGAACGCGTGGACGGGGTAGTCCATCAGATCCATGACCGACACGGCGACTTCCGGCGGGCACGCCGCAAGCGGCACCGGCTTGATCCGCGTCAGCAGTCCGGGGCCGAGCGCCCGCTCGCCAGGCGGCACGCGGGATGGGACGGACATGTCGCCGTTCGGCCAAGGCCTCGGCGACCAGCACGCGGCAGCCTCCAGGATCCGCCCGGTCAGCCGGCCGGCGAGGTCGTCGGTCGCTTGGTCGAAGGTGGCCGCGGCCACCTGGACCCGGATCGGCCGACGGGCGGCACGGGCGTTGACTTGGGCCACGACGCGCCCGCCGGTTTCGGTCAGACGAATCCGCAGTCCGTCGACGGCGATGTCGAGTTCTGCGATGGCTCGGGTGATGCGCAGGGTGGCTCTGTCGCGCCCTGTCAGCTCCACGTCGCCGGTGTCGTGCTCCACCACGTTACGCTCGCCTTTCTGGCCGGTGTCGGCAACATCCGCCCCGAGGAGCGGATCGAGCCTCCAGGGTCGGCTCGTTCTACCTGCACAGATCTTCGCGATCACATGCTGCGATCGCTCCACGGATGCCGCTGGCGGCACGGCTTGCTCGGCATCGTTGCTTCAGGTTTCCGGCAGGTCCGAGGTCTACTGGGCATGTTCCTGCGGCCATCCGTCACTGTGCCATTCCCGCCGGCCCGCGGTCGGATCCGAGCTGGCGCCGTGCGCGGTCAGCGCGCTGGCCAGATCCGAGTGGACCCGGATCGCGGGCCGGCTGGAGCAGCCGATGACGGCTGCGTCGGAGTCGGGGGTGGCGACGATCTCCAACGTCCGTCCACCCGCCTCCAGCCGCAATCCGGACTTGATGACGGCGTCTTGTCCCGGTCCGGTCCATTCGGACAGCAGGCTCAGGTCGAGGATCAGCGGGCCGCCGCCGTGGAACAGTGTCCAGCCGATCGCGCCGTGCAGGCGGGGAAGGTCGCGTGCGCCGAGCCGGCCGGTCAGCGTCAGGATGCCCAGGTCTGGGCGGGAGTCATAACGCCATTGCAACTTCACGACGGACGGGTTCCTTTCGCGGTGGACGGCTGGTGAGCCATTGTCAGGGGAGACGAAGCCGGGGTAGGCGTCAGACGTCGTCGATGTCGGAGTCGGTTTCGTGAGTGGCCGTGAGCCGGTGAGTGTCTCCGGCGGACTGGTTCGTGTTCAGTTCGGTCTGCAGCCGAGCGAGGTCCGTGCCCAGATCGGCGTATTTCAACTCGCGGGCGATCTTCGTCGCCTTGGCCTTCTTCCGGCCACGTCCCACGGGTGCCTCCTTGCGGATCGACTGTCTTACTGAGCTGCGGGTATTCGTTGGATACGGTGGCCGACTATCGCGTCGGGCCGAACGCGCAGGATCTTCGTGCCGCGGTCGGGTTCGAACCCGAGGAACGCGCGCTGGTAGTGGGCACGCAGCGGCGAGTCGATGATGATCTCGGCCGGGCCGGTGATGGTGGCGTACCAGCCTTTCAACGTGGTCTCGTTGACGGATTCGGCGTGGTACGTGATCGGCAGGCCGTTCTCCAACTGGGATTCGAGCACTGCGGTCATGAGGGTCAGGATGACGAGTTCGCCACGCTCGACCGCGTGGAAGCCGGGCTGGCGAACCGTCATCCCTTCCTTCGCGCAGATCACGAAGCCGATGCTGGTGTCGCCGAGCAGGTACAACGCTTCGACGCGGAGCAGCGGCGCGAGACGGATCTGCGCGAAGCTTTCATCATTATTCGGCACAGCGGCCATCAGCAGGGCGCTCCGGCTCGCTCGCCAGTGCGGGGTGCCGGGATGATCCCGGTTCCGGACAGGTGCGTGTGTGCGAAGGCGATGGCTTCCGGCGTGGTGGTGAACACGTGCCCGGCCGTGCGGAGCCCGTCCAGCGTTCCAAGGGCGTCCAGCGGGCGGTGGTGCTCGGGGCGTACACCGGAGACGAGGACGAGCACGCCGCGCTTGGTGAGCTTGTCGATGGCGTCGGCCAGGACGCGGGCGCCGGAGGAATCGATGACGCTGATCCGGGACATCCGCAGGATCACCACCTTGACATCGGCGGTCTCGGTGAGTTCCAGCAGGAAGCGGTGGGCTGCGGCGAACAGCAGGGGCCCGTCCAGGCGGTAGGCGACGATGTGCTCGCCGAGCAGTGCCTGCTCCTGCTCGTGGTGGTCGGCCGGAGGCAGGTCGGCGTGCAATGGCACCTGTTCCAACCGGGCGGCCTTGGACACCTTGGTCAGCGCCACGACCGCGGCCACCACCATGCCGACGATGACCGCGTTGACCAGCGTGGATACCAGGGTGACGGTGGCGGTGAGGGCGAGTATCGCGGTCTCGCCGCGGCTGGCTTTGGCCAGGGCCTTGATGGAGCCGACCTCGACCATGCGGATCGCGGTGGCGATCAGCACGCCGGCCAGGGCGGCGCGCGGGATGTGGGAGACCAGCGGCGCGGCGGCGAACACGATGACCGCCAGGATCGCGGCGTGTACGAGGGAGGCCAGCCGGGAGGCCGCGCCGCTGCGGACGTTGACCGCGGTACGGGCGATCGCGCCGGTGGCCGCGACCCCGCCGAACAACGGGGCGGCGATGTTGGCCAAGCCCTGCCCGAACAGCTCCCGGTTGGAGTCGTGGTGTTCCGAGACGCTCATCGCGTCGGCGGCCGAGGCCGACATCAGCGACTCCAGCGCCGCCAGTGCGGCGACCGCCAGCGCCGAGGGCAGCAGCGAACCGACGTGTGAGGCCTCGAAGAACGAGGTGGACGGGGCCGACAACCCCGAGGGCAGGTGCCCGATGGAGGCTGTCGGCAAGCCGAGCCCCCACACAGCCGTGGTTGCTGCGACCACTGCCAGCAGCGAGAACGGTATCGCCGGCCGCCACCGCGCGCCGAGAAGCAACACGGCGGCGACCGCCAGCGCGACCCCGATCGACGTCCAGTGCGGGTGCTTGGCGAAGTCGCCGACCGCCTCGGCTGCGACCACCGCCGGGTTGTTGCCGGTGGGCGTCTTCACCCCGAATGCACCGGGGATCTGCTGCAGCCCGATCACGGCGGCGATGCCGAGGGTGAAGCCTTCGATGACGGGTACTGGAACGTAGGACATTGCGCGGCCGGCGCGCAGCAACGCGAGCGCCACCAGGATCACCCCTGCCATCAGGCCCACGGTCATGACGCCGTCGATGCCGTAGCTGTGGACGATCGGGACCAGCACCACCGTCATCGCGCCGGTGGGGCCGGTGACCTGGAGGTTGGAGCCGCCGAAGACGGCGGCCAGGGCGCCGGCGATCACGGCGGTGACCAGCCCGGCCTGGGCTCCGGCGCCGGAGGTGATACCGAATCCGAGCGCCAGCGGCAGCGCCACGATCGCGACGGTCAGGCCGGAGACCAGGTCGCGGCGCGGCGAGCGGCGCATCGTGCCGAGGGTCTCGGCGTTGGGCAGGACGGCCTTGACGCGGTCAGCGGCAGCGTGGACCAGGGTGTTCGTGCTCATGTGGCGGGGCTCGCCGTCGCGTCGGCTTCGCGCAGTTCGGCCAGCAAGTCCTGCTGTCCGGTGATCAGCTCGGTGAGGATCCGGCGGGCGGCCCGCATCAGCTCGGCCACATCGGGGCCGGCCAGGGAGTAGACGACGGTGTCGCTTTCGCGTACCGCGGTGACGATGCCGGAGCGGCGCAGCACCGAAAGCTGCTGGGACAGGTTGGAGCGCTCGACCTCGATCTCGGCCAGCAGGTCGCGGACCGGCATCGGGCCGTCCTGCAGCAGCTCCAGGACTCGGATCCGGACCGGGTGTCCGAGCATCCGGAAGAACTCCGCCTTGGCCTGGTAGAGCGGAACTGGCACGCTTCTCACCGTCCTGTCCCATCGCGCTCGACACGCGGGACCGCGATTTTGGCGGACCGCGCCTGGCCGTATGCCTCTTCCAACTCGTCCAACGCCGCGGCGATGCCCGGCATATCGGCGGTGACGGCGGCCTCGGCCAGCTGCGTCCGGGCCTTTGCCACTCGGGCCAGCACCGCTTCGGCGATCTCGTCGGTCCGCGCCACGTTCACGCCGTCGTCATTGTTTGCCACACGTGTTCTTCCAGTCGTCTACAGTGAGCGCCGGCCGTACCCCCGACAGGTGCGGCCGACCGCAGGACACCGGCACCAGACACCCTCAAACAGCCGTCGGGAGGTGAACCCGGTGTCCGCACCCGACATCATTGCGCTAATTGAAGGAATCATCAATTGGCGATGTGCTCCCGGGGAAGATCGCGCAGGTGAACGAGCCTTTGCCGCCGTGCCCCGAATGCTCCGGTCCCACGCCTATGAGATGGGCGTCCTGCTGGTCTGCCCAGAGTGCGGCCACGAATGGGAAGCGTCGGGTTCCGATCAGGCGAAGGCGCTCAAGGTCAAGGGACACCCCGCGGGATCAAGGCGGGGACGAAGGTCAGCAACATCCGTCTGGTGGCCGGGGTGGACGGCCATGACATCGACTGCAGGATCGATGGGTTCGGTGCGATGCAGCTGAAGTCCAGCGTGGTCCGTAAAGCCTGACCGCAGTCGCTGTCTCGGCGGCCGATCGGGGCTGCGGAGTGCCGCGGCTCCGTTCGGCCGGACGTGGGTCAGACGTCGCCGGCGATCATGGCATGCAGGTGCTGGTCGTGCCATCCGTCTTCGTGCTGCAGCGCGCTGCGCATGGTGCCTTCGAGCGCGAATCCGACCTTGGCCGCCACTTGGCACGATGCCGGGTTGGCCACGGAGTGGCACAGCCGCAGCCGGTGCAGGCCCAGATCATCCAGGGCCCACCGGCTGATGCGCTTGGCGGCCTCGACCGCGACGCCGCGGCCGCGTGCGGCGGGCAGCAGCCAGTAGAGGATCTCGGCGTCGCCGGCTTCCAGGTCGATGTCGGACCAGCCGATCAGGCCGGTGGCGGCGCCGCCGTTCCGGGCTGCGATCGCCCAGATCGCGGCCGTCTCGGCTCGCCACCGCCGGCCCATGCGCTCGATGCGGGCGAGCGCAGCCTCCCGGGTCGGGACCGACAGCAGGTTCCACCGGCGGATGCCGGGGTCCTGGCCGGCCTCGACGAGAGTGTCTGCATCCGATGTGCGCCACGGCCGCAACTCCAGCCCGCCGGCCAAGGGCAGGACCGGCTGCGTGCTGTGGGACATGCGGCCGGCGGGAACGACGGCGGGGACGGTTGAGCTGATCGTCATCGCGACATCGTGCCATGGCCGTCGCGCCGATCCGAAGCGGATGTCCCGTGCCGTTTGGAGGTCGCGCGTTCGGCTTCGGTGACAGCGTGTGGTTACGGGGATACGCTCAGAACTGGAGAGGTCGGCGCGTGATGACCAGGGAGTACCTGCGCGGCGAGGTACTGCTCCTGCTGGATCGGATGCAGGACGCAGCGCCCGGTTTCGGGGGTGCCCGTACGGTCGCGGCGCTGCGTCGGGACGCCGAGACCGTCCCCGTCGGTTCGCTGGCGCCGGTTCTCCGACGTGCCCTTGAAGCCACGGAGTCGTGGTGCTGGGAGGCGCTGGCCGCCGACGACGCCGCGGGTTTTCGGTGCAGGTGCCAGGTGGCGGCGGGCCTGTACGACTTCGGCGTCTGCTCCGGCCTGCTCGCAGACAAGGACACCGACTGATTTCCCGCCATGACACCGGAAAAGGAGCCAAGCGATGACCGCGCAGTTCGAAGAACAACCGTCCGAGGCGCAGATCGCGGTGCACTGGCGGGAAGAGGGCTACGTCTACCCGCCCGCGTCGTTCATCGCCCAGGCCAACGGCACCGACGCCGGGCTGTTTGAACGGTTCAGCCTGGAGAATTTCCCCGAGTGCTTCAAGGAGTACGCAGACCTGCTGGACTGGGACACCTACTGGCACACGACTCTCGACACCTCCAACCCGCCGTTCTGGAGGTGGTTCGTGGGCGGGAGGCTGAACGCCTGCTACAACTGCGTCGACCGGCACCTGCGGGACCGGGCGAACCAGGCGGCGCTGATCTGGGTGCCGGAGCCGGAGTCCGAGGCGACCGTCGCGATCACGTATCGGGAGCTGTGGCGGCGGGTTAACGAGTTCGCCGCGCTGCTGCGCGACTACTGCGGTCTGCGCGCGGGCGACCGGGTCACCTTTCACCTGCCGATGGTTCCGGAGCTGCCGGTGGCGATGCTGGCCTGCGCGCGGCTCGGCATCATCCACTCCGAGGTGTTCGGCGGGTTCTCCGGCACCGCCTGCGGCGGCCGGATCGCCGACTCGGGCAGCAAGGTCCTGATCACGATCGACAGCTACTACCGCAACGGCGAGCTGATCGACCACAAGGCGAAGGCCGACGAGGCGATCGAGGAGGCCCGGAAGGAAGGCGTAGAGGTCGAGAAGGTCCTGGTCTTCCGGCGCAACCCCGGCCAGTACTGCTCGCTGACCCCGATGCGGCTCGGCCGGGATGCCTTCGTGGACGAGGTCCTGCTGGACTACAAGGACGCTGTCGTGGAGCCGGTGTCGATGCCGGCCGAGGCGCCACTGTTCCTGATGTACACCTCCGGCACCACCGGCAAGCCGAAGGGCTGCCAACACTCCACCGGCGGCTACCTGGCCTACGTGGCCGGAACGTCGAAGTACTACCAGGACATCCACCCCGGCGACACGTACTGGTGCTTCGCCGACATCGGCTGGATCACCGGGCACTCTTACATCGTCTACGGCCCCCTGGCGCTGGGGACGACGTCGGTGATGTACGAGGGCGCGCCGACGTTCCCGGACCCGGGGCGGCCGTGGCGCATCGCCGAGCGTCTGGGCGTCACCACCTTCCACACCGCGCCGACCACCATCAGGATGTTGCGTAAGCTCGGCCCGGAGGAGCCGGCCAAGTACGCCTACCGGTTCAAGCACATGACCACCGTCGGCGAGCCGATCGAGCCGGACGTCTGGCGCTGGTACCACGATGTGGTCGGCAAGGGTGAGGCGGTGATCGTCGACACCTGGTGGCAGACCGAGAACGGCGGTTTCCTCGGCTCGACGATGCCGGCCTTGCAGCCGATGAAGCCGGGCAGTTGCGGCCCCGGCGTGCTGGGCATCCACCCGGTGATCTACGACGAGAACGCCGAGGAGGTTCCGGCCGGTTCCGGCAAGGCCGGCAACATCTGCATCCGCAACCCTTGGCCCGGCATCTTCCAGACCATCTGGGGCCAGCCGGAGCGGTTCGTGCAGACCTACTACGCCAAGTACAACCGCGACCCGAAGAGCACCGATTGGCGCGACTGGCCGTATCTGGCCGGGGACGGCGCGGTCCAGGCCGCCGACGGCTACTTCCGCATCCTCGGCCGGGTCGACGACGTCATCAACGTCGCCGGCCACCGGCTGGGCACCAAGGAACTGGAGTCGGCCAGCATCACGGTCGACGAGATCGCCGAGGCCGCAGCGGTACCGGTGGTCGACGACCTGCGCGGCCGTGCGGTGGAGATGTACGTCGCGCTCAAGCCCGGGATCACAGCGAGCCCGGAGATCGAGGCCAAGGTCTCGGCGGCGATCGAGCGCGAGATCGGGAAGATCGCCCGGCCCAAGGCGGTGTGGATCGTCCCGGACATGCCCAAGACCCGGTCCGGCAAGATCATGCGCCGGGTCATCGCCGGGATCTCCAACTTCACCGCGGTGGGGGACACCACCACGCTGGCCAACCCGGAGATCGTCGAGGACATCCGCAAGCAGGTGCAGGCCGCCAAGTATGCCCGCGGCACAGTGCCGGCCGAGCTCACACCAGAACAGATCGCCGAGATCCAGGCCTTCGGCAGCGTCGAGTAGCCGGCGGCGGGCCGCGCGGACCGTGCTCGCGTGACGCCGGTGTGCAGCACGACCTGGGGCTGGCCGGGTGACCGTCGAGTTGCGCGCGCTCCGCGGCGGTGTTTGCTGGGATCGGGGGACGTCCAGACCGTGCAGGCATGCCGTGCCGAGGAGGACCCATGAAATTCATGCAGATCATCGATTTCGAGACCGAGCGCATGGACGAGATGACAGAGCTCATGCGCCAGTTCGAGGCGGCCTCCCGCGCCTCCGGCCGCGCGGAGCATCCGACCTATCGCACTGTGCTCCGCGACCGCGCCAATCCGGACCGCTACGTGGTGGTCGTCGAGTTCGATTCGTATGAGGAGGCCATGGCCAACAGCAGTCACCCGGACACCACCGCGTTCTCGCAGAAGATGGCCGGGTTGGTGAGCCGTCCGCCGGTGTTCACCGACTGCGACATCCTCGAGCAGAGCGAGATCAAGTGGTAGCCGGCCGGGTCCGTCGCACATCCACGGCTGGTCCTCACAAGTCGTTGCCCGCGTAGGACTGGTTGAAGCTCTTGTTGACCAGGGGGAAGTCCGGGACGATCGCGCCACGCAGAGCCACCGGCAGCGCGGGCCAGTTGAAAAACGACGGATCGACGATCTTCACGCGGTCCAGGGTTCCAGCCGGCGTGAGTTCGGCGCGGTGGACGATGGTGCCGCGCCAGCCCTCTGCGATGCCGACCCCTGATCGGACGCCGTGGCCGGACCCAAGGTCAGCGGGCCCGGCCGCGACGTGTCGGCCAGCCTTGCCGAGTTGCCCGGTCAGGGTCTTGATGTGGTCGGTGGAGCGCTGGTACTCCTCGGCGCGGACCGCGAAGCGTGCCATCACATCTCCGGTCTCGGCCGATACCGCGGGCGGTGGCGGTGTCGGGTCGCCGCCCGGGTGGTCGCGGCGGGCGTCGGTGTCCAGACCGGAGGCGCGCGCGACGTAGCCCAGGGTTCCCAGGTCCCGGGCTTGTTCCCGGGTGAGTACAGCAGTACCGGTGAACCGGTCGCGCACGACGGTGTGTCCCAGGGCCAGTTCGACCGTTTCGGCGACGTCCGCGGCCAGCGTGGCAAGCCGGTCCGGGTCCGGTAGCGAACGGACCTGGGCGCCGCCGATGACCACGCCTCCACGGAGCAGCCGGTGCCCGGTGACTTCGGCGTTGATCCGCAGCAGTTGTTCGCGGACCCGGCCCGCGTGTTGGTTCAGGATGCCGTGGCCGACGTCGTTGCACAGCGCCCCGATGTCGCCGATGTGGTTGTACAGGCGCTCGAGTTCCAGCAGGATCGCGCGGACGGTGTGTGCTTCGGGCGGGATGTCGATGCCCAGGGCGTCCTCGACGGCGCGGGCGTAGGCAAGGCCGTGTCCGACTGCGGTGTCGCCGCTGATCTTCTCCGCGAGCGTCAGCTTGTTCTCCGGTTGGTTTCCTTCGAAGAGTTTCTCGATGCCTTTGTGGACGAACCACAGCCTGGCCTTCAGTTTCAGGATCGTCTCCCCGACCACGGAGAAGCGGAAGTGGCCGGGTTCGATGAGCCCGGCGTGCACGGGTCCGACGGGGATCTCGTAAACCCCGGGTCCCTGCACTTCCAGGAACGGGTAGAGCCCCAGGGTCTCGCCGAACTCGGGGGCGGGACCGGCGTCGCGGCGCATCGGGTGCCAGCCTGTGGGCCAGCCGAAGTGCCGGACCAGGCGGCGCGGCAGTGGGTGACCGAGGCTGCGGATGCCGAACAGGTCGTGCATCTCGCGTTCGAACCGTCCGGCCGGGAAGGACACCGAGGCCAGGCTCGGTACCTGGGGTCGTGGTCCCTCCAGCCGCAGACGCAGTTCGAAGCGTGAGTCGCCGGGGCCGAGGAACAGGTAGACCACGCGCATCGCGTCCCGGCCGGCGGTCCCGCCGAGGTCGTGGTGCGCGGCGACCAGGGCCAGGCGGTGGTCGGCGTTCAACAGGCCGCGGGCTACAGGTAGCAGGTCGCCGGGTCCGACGTCGATGATCTTCATCGGGTGCCCCCGGGGAACGAGATCGGTGCTGCGGCGGAGAGCAGATGGGCCAGGGGCCAGGCGGCGACGCCGATGACCGCCACGACCAGCAGGGCGCTGATCAGCGGCGCCTGCGTGCGCAGCGCGGCCGCCGTCGCTGCGGGGCTGCCTTGCAGTGGATCCGGGCCGGTGAGCATGCGGAGCGTGTGTGCGGCCAGTGCCGCAAAGGCCACCAGCATCAGCGTGAACGCGGCGGCGGTCGGCCAGCCGAGTCCGGCGGCGAAGCCGGCGCGGGCGATGCCCAACTCGGAGGCGAACAGGGAGAACGGCGGGAAGCCGAGCAGTACCAGCACCGCCGCGCCGAAGGTCCCGGCCAGCACCGGCGTGCGGGCCGCGAGTCCCCGGACGGAGTCGATCTGGCTGGTGTGCTCGGCGTGCAGGATCTGCCCGGATGCGCAGAAGGCCACCGATTTGCCCAGGCCGTGTCCGGCGATGTGCAGCAGGACTGCGGACATCGCCAGGCGGCTGCCAGCGGCGGCGCCCAGGGCCATGAGCCCCATGTGTTCCATGGAGGAGTAGGCCAGCATCCGCTTGTAGTCGCGCTGCCCGATCAGCAGCAGCGCGGCCACGGTGAGCGTGGCCAGGGCGGCGATCAGGAGCAGGATCCGGATGAACCCGGTGCCCAGCGCGGCGTCGGCGACCTGTCTGGTGCGTAGGATCACCGAGAAGGACACCGACAGCAGCACCCCCGACATCAGGGCGCTGACGGGGGCGGGGGCCTGGCTGTGGGCGTCGGGCAGCCAGGAGTGCAGCGGGGCGAGCCCGGCCTTGGCGCCGAACCCCAGAACGATCAGGGCCACGGCCATCCGGGTCGCCGCGGGATCCAGCTGCTTGGCATGCGAGGTGAGGGCGTCGAAGTCCAAGGCCGAGGATTCCGAAAGGCCGGCGTGGCGTGCCGCCGCGTACAAGATGACGATGCCCAAAAGGGCCAGGGCGATTCCGACCGAGCAGATCACCACGTACTTCCACGCCGCTTCCACCGCGGCGCGGGAGCGTTTGTGTCCGACCAGGAACGCGGTCACGGTCGTGGTGGCCTCGATCGCCACCCAGGTCAGGCCGAGGTTCCCCGCCACGACTGCCAGGGCCATGGCTGCCAGGAACGCCTGGACCAGCACGGCGTAGCGGCGCTCGGAGCCGGGGTCGCCGTGGCCGTCGGCGCGTTCGCCGGCCAGGTAGCCGGGGCTGGCCGCGCAGGCTACGGCCGCGACGGCGCCGATGACGATCAGTAGGAATCCGGCCAGGGGATCGGCGGACAGCCAGCCAGCCGCCGCGTCGAACGCGCCGTCACGAACGGTCCGCACGGCCAAGAGGATCCCGGTGGTGAAGACGAGCAGAGCCGAGACGGTACCCAGATGCGTGGTGCCCGGCCGCCAGCCGGTGAGCAGATATGCCAGGGCGGCCAGGGCAGGGACGGCGACCGGGGCCAGGAGCAGCACAGTGTTCATCAGTCGTGCAGCTCCCGCAGGTCATCGAGGTCGGTGGCGCCGAACGCCGATTGCATGCGCACCGTCAGCACCCGCAGGACGAGCACCACCAGCAGCAGGTCGAAGGAGATCCCGATCTCCACCAGCAGCGGAACCCCGGCCGCGGCCAGAAACGCCACCGCGGTGATCCCGTTGTCCAGCAACAGGAACCCGGCCACCTGCGACAGGGCTTTGCGCCGGGCGACCAGCATGAACAGCCCGATCAGCACCGAGGCCAAACCGACCGGCAGCGCCCGGGCCCCGACCGATCCCTCAAGCCGCGCCAGCGGCTGGGCCACCGCATAGGCCAGCAGCACCAGCGCGGCGGCGGACAGCAATGAGGCGGCGACGTTCACCAACGGCTCGCTTTCCCGGTCCTCGGCAGAGGCAGCCAGGGCCCGCCGAGCCAGGCCCGGGAGCACGCCGGCGCGCAACACCCCGACCCCGGCGGCGACCGCGTACAACTCGGGATGGTGCTGGTCGGCTCCGAGCGCGGCGGCGATCACTGCCAGGGCCGCGCCCTGCACCGCGAGCATTCCGATCACTGCCGACAAATCCCGACGCCACAGTGCGCCGACCGCCGCGAGCAGGAACACGCCGCTGGCGAAGTCGAGCAACTGCACACTGGCCGCACCGTTCACACCGATCAGACTCCTCACCTTCACAGGAAGAACGACGCCGCGACCGCGAGCACGGACAACAGGAACGACCCGGCCAACAGCTCCGGCACCCGGAACAGCCGCAGCTTGGCCATGAACACCTCACCGGCGGCCAGCACCGCCCCGAGAACGCCGACCTTGACCACGAACGACGCGGTCCCGCCGAGGACGGCCAGGGCCCCGGTGGAGGTGGCGGTGCCCCAGGGCAGGAACAACGCCGACCACAACCCGAGCAGCACCGACAACCGCATCGCCGCCGCCAGCTCGACCAGTGCCAGATCAGGGCCGGAATACTCCAGCACCATCGCCTCGTGCACCATGGTCAGTTCCAGGTGCGTGGACGGGTTGTCCACCGGCAGCCGGCCGGCCTCGGCCAGCACCACGGCCGCCAGCGCGAACGCCGCCAGCACGCTGACCGGTGACACCACCCGTCCGGCGTCCTTCAATCCGGCATCGACGATCGCCGGGAGATTGGTCGATCCGACCCGGGTGGACAGCGCGAAGGTGGCCACCAACACGGTGGGCTCGGCCAGCGCGGTGATCGTCATCTCCCGGCTGGCGCCCATGCCGCCGAACGCGGTGCCGGTGTCCAGACCGGCCAGCGCCAGCACCGCCGTCCCCAACGTCAGCAACGCCACCACCGCGATCAGGTCCGCCGCCTGGCCCAGACCGGTGTCCACCGACACGAACGGAATGGCGGCGGCGACCACCGCGGTGGCGGCGACCTGCAACAGCGGCGCGGTCCGGAACACCGGACCGGTACCGTGCGGGTCCAGCGGTTCCTTGCGCATCAGCTTTCGAAGATCCCGCCACGGCTGGCCGATCCCGGCCCCGGCACGGCCCTCCATCCTGGCCCGCACCTGCCGCATCATCCCGACCAGCAACGGCGCACCGGCCACCGTGAGGACCACCTGAACGGCCGAGACCGCGATCCCGGCCCCGGTCACCGTCCCGAACGCCGCTGCCGCGCTCATTTGACCGCCGCCAACGCCACCAACAGCACCACCAGAGAGGAGAAGGCATACCCGAGATAGCGGTGCACCGAGCCGTTGGCCAACACCCGCGCCCGCTGCCCGCACCAGCGCACCGCCGCCAGCACCGGGCCGTAGAGGCGGTGCTCGATCCGGTCCGGCACCGCACGGTGGTAGGAGACCCGCTCCACCAGATACGCCGACTCCACCACCGGGGTCACATTGACGTCCGACTCCGGCGCGAGCACATCGTCGAAGACCCGCTGCAACGGCTCAGCGAACGAAGTCGCCGTGTACTGCATGCGGGCACTGGGGGGACCGGCGCCGCAATCCCACAGCGGCACCGCTTTGCGGCGTGCCCCGGCAACCAGCCGCAGAACCCCTGCCAGCACCATCGTGACGCCGACCGTCCCGGCCACCACCAGCAGCGGCGACATCGTCGACCCCAGGACCGTCAGCTTCGCCCGCACCGCCGCACCCGCGGCCGTACCACCGGGGCCGGCCTGGGCCACCGCGCGAGACAGCCCGGAACCGGTGATCCCCGGGGCGACCGCGAGGACCGTCGCGGCACCGGCCAGCAAGATCATGGCTGCCAGCATCGGCGCCGGCGACTCCTTCGCCGACGCCGCGCCGTCGCTGCGCGGACGGGCCAGGAATCCCGTGCCCAACGCTTTGACGAATGTGGCCACCGCCAAGCCCGCCGACAACGCCACCGCCGCCACCGCGATCGGCAGCACTACCGACACGACTATCCCCGGCACCGCCAGCCCGTGGATCAGCGACTGCAGCAGCAGCCACTCCGAGACGAACCCCGCCCCGCCCGGAAGTGCCGCCGCACCCAGCGCACCGACCGTGAACACCGCTGTGGTCACCGGCATCGCCGTCCGCAGGCCGCCGAGCACGTCCAGATCCCGGGCGCCGGTGGCCCGCAGCACCGAGCCCGCGCCGGCGAACAGCAGGGCCTTGAACGCGCTGTGCATCACGACGTGCAGCAACGCCGCACCCAGCGCGATCCCCGCCAGCTCCGGCCGCCCCGTTGAACGGAACAGCCCGGCCGCCCCGATCCCGAGCACGATCAGCCCCATGTTCTCCGTGGTCGAATACGCCAGCAGCCGCTTCAGATCGGCCGTCACCGACGCCTGCAAGATCCCGTAGACGGCCGACAGCGCGCCGGCGGCCATGGCCAGCAGCCACCACCACCGAGGTCCGCCGCCCAGCAGATCCATCCCGACCCTGATCAGGCCGTAGCCGCCCAGGTTCACCATCACCGCGCTCATCAGCGCCGACACCGGACTCGGCGCCTCCGGGTGCGCGCGCGGCAGCCAGGCGTGCAGCGGCACGATCCCCGCCTTCGACCCGAACCCGGCCAGGACCAGCACGAACACCGTCCCCCGCAGCACCGGAGACAGGTGCGGCGCGGCAGCCCGGATCGCCGTGAAGGTCTCTCCGTGCGCCGCGGCGGCCAGCCACGCCAGCGCCACAAGAATGAGGACGAACCCGAGCTGCGTCATCACGGCATACCAAAGCCCGGCCTCGGCGACCTGCTCACGCTTGCGGTGCTCAGTGAGCACCAGCAACAACGAGCAGACAGCCATCAGCTCCCAGAACACCAGGAACGTCGACACACTCGCAGCCGCTGGAACAAGCACCATGGCCACGGCGAACAACGGCAGCAACGCCGACGCCACCCGGCCTGGATCATGCCCTCGGCTGCTGTAGCCGATCCCGTATACCGCGACCGCGAAGACCACCGCCCCGGCGACCGCGATGAACAATCCCGACAGGGCATCAACCCCCAGATACACCCCGCCCAGCGGAAGCAGATTCGGGAATGTTGCGCTGAAGGTCCGCCCGGACAGCGCCGCCCCGCCGACGGCCACCGCGGTCGCGCCCAGCGATGCCGTCAGCACCCCGATCACTGCCGCACGGAACCGCTCCGGCAGGGCGAGCCCGGCCACGGAGGCGGCAGCTGCGAACCCGGCCGAACCGGCCAACCCCGCACCGATCAAACTCACCGGCCGGTCACCTGCCGCAACGCGGCCACAATCGCCTCCGGCGCCGGTGGACAACCCGGCACTCTGATATCGACAGGCACCACATCGTCCACGCCACCGACCACGCCATATCCGCCGGCGAACTCCCCACAGCCGATCGCGCAGTCCCCGACCGCCACCACCAGCCGCGGCTCTGGAACCGCGGCATGCGTACGCTTCAGCGCCACCGCCATGTTCCGAGTAACCGGACCGGTCACCGCCAACACATCCGCGTGCCGCGGCGAGGCCACCAGCCGCACCCCGTATCGGTCGGCGTCGTACACCGGCCCGAACGCCTGCCCGATCTCGATCTCACAGCCGTTGCACGAACCGGCATCCACACACCGCACCTGCGCCGACCCCGCCAAGGTACGCTCAGGCAGCGGACCGGGCTCGCGGACGGGAGCGGGCTCGGCCATCCGACCCGCCTTGCGGATCATGCTCAGCAAACTCTTCACAAGCGTCCTCACCACACCGGCGGAAACCACGGGTTCCGATGCGTGAACGCGCTGCGGGCTTCAGCAGCCGCCGCCAGGCGTCACGCATGGCCAGACACGAGACGATCCGCAGACGATCAGGAGGAGTCAGCCTCCTGCAACTCGGCCAACAGCTCCGACTGGCCCACCAGCAACTCGGTGAGAATCCGCCGCGCGGCCCGCAGCAGGTCGGACACATCCGTGCCGGCCAGGGCATACACGACGGTCGAGCTCTCACGCGCGGCGGTCACGATGCCGTAGCGGCGCAGCACACCCAGCTGCTGGGACAGGTTGGACGCCTCGATGTCGACGTCCGCAAGGAGGTCGCGGACCGGCTTGGGCCCGTCGCACAACAGCTCCAGCACGCGGATCCGCACCGGGTGTGCGAGCATCCGGAAAAGATCGGCCTTGGCCTGATACAGCGGAACCGGTGACATCGGAACCTCCTATCCTCGTGCGGCGCCTTGGCCGCCCAGACCGGCCTGCAACACCGGGTCCGCCAGCCTCATCCCGTACTCGGCCGCGGCCACGGACAGACACCGCAGACGTTGTTCGTTCAGCTGGATCCCGCCGACATCGCCGGTATCGCGGGCGGCGGCCAGCTCCCTGCGCGCCGAAACGATACCTGCGCGCAGATCCGCGGTGAGGAGTTGCACGCACCTTCCTTCCGACGCACCTGGCCTGCAACCGCCAGAGTGGGCGGAAGATCCCATCATGTCTCAGGTTGAAGAACTCTTCAATGCGCCATGCCGACTGCGTCGGCCCCTCTTTCCGGGCTCTGCGACATTCGACTCAACGGGTCCAGACGGGGGGAGTGCGGTCTATCGCTGCGCCGTTTCCAGCCGTCCGTGGCAGCGGCGCACATCGCGACGTATGTAGCCATGACGGCGACGAGAACGACCCGAATGCTGTCTAGGATCGCTGCTGGCCTTCGGAGCTCGGGTCGTCGAGGCCCTCCCTGTCGGCGCCGTCATGCTTGCCTGCGGCTGCGGTCCCCAACTCGCTCTGCAGGCGCGCCAGATCCGAGCCGTGGTCGGCGTACTTCAACTGGCGGGCGATCTTCGTCTGCTTCGCTTTGGCCCGACCGCGTCCCATCACATACCTCCATGGTGGCCCCGGGCTTTGCTTCACCCCGCGCATTCGATCCGAGACCGAGAGCCCGACGCTACCCTCCCGCGGCACCGTCTCGAACTCGTCTACGCGCCCCTGTCTGTCGCCCAGGCGAGATGGGCTGCCCCATCATGTGTCCGATTGAAGAATCTTTCAACTATGATAGCCGTGATCCGCGCCCGGGCCGTTTCCGGGCGTGGATCGTCCAGGCCGCTCCACCGGGCGGGTCGGTCTGCGTCGGAGTGCGGATCCGGCGCGGACCAGTTCGTGCCCGACCGATACCGGTCCACCCATCCGCTGGAGAAACGGAAGACGCCGATGGCCGTCACCCGCAGTGAAATCGCCGACCACATCGCGGACGTCCCGCTGCCCGCCGACCGTTCCGACCTGCTGGCCGCCGCCGTCACCAGCGGAGCATCGCCGGAATTGATCACGCTGCTGGAAAGTCTGCCGCCCCGCACCTTTGGGACGCTGCGCGACCTGTGGCCCTACCTGCGCCACGTCCCGATCGACTGACCCAGGGCGCATGTTCGCACCGTTCGACCCCTGGAAGGTGCCTCGCTCAAGCGTGACACGCGGGTGAACACCTAACCATTTCGTTGATTGAAGATGTCTTCAACTATGATCCTCGATGATCCGCGCGCGGTGATTCACGAGCGCCGAGCGCGGATCGCCCAACCCCCGAGCCCGGGCCCGCGTCCGGCCCGGCTCGGGTCCAGACGATCGATCACCCATCGGCGTCCTGCACCACGGGGCATGACCAAGGAGATGGTGGATTTGGCACACGGCAATGCCATTCGCGGCACGCGAGTCGGGGCGGGGCCGTCAGGGGAAGACGACCGGGGCGGCGACGGCGCCGAGCGGCGCCGCGTGGACTATTTCTGTTCCCGCGGCCATCGCAGTCGGCTGATCTTCGCTGCGGAGGCGGAAGTTCCCAAGTTTTGGGACTGCCCGCGCTGCGGATTACCGGCCGGACTTGATGAGCACAGCGCGCCTGGGGCTAACTCCTATGCGGCGGTGCCCTACAGAACCCATATGGCATACGTCCGGGAGCGCCGCAGCGACGAAGACGGCCAAGCGCTCCTGGATGAGGCTTTGGCCAAGCTGCGCGGAACCTCATAGGGCGGGACCGCGTCATGCCCTGCTCGTGCTGTGCTCACGCATCGCGGTAGTGATGCACACTCGCGGGCTTGCTGAACCCCTGCTCGCCGCACACGAAGTGTCCGAGACGGCGCCAGTAGCGATCGTCGACAACCTCAGCAGCACCAAGAAAGGCCCGCGATGAAAACCGAAGCCAAGCTGTTTGGCTGGGTGGGGATCTTCCTGCTCTGTGTGATCCCGCTGTACTGGTGGCTGGCGAAGGACACTGTCGGTGTCACCACGCTGTCCATGGCCTTCGGACTATGCACACTGGTGTGGTTCTACCTGTACTTCACGGCTATCCGGATCGGGCCACGCCCCGAAGACCGTGACGACGCCGAGATCGAGGAGATGGCCGGCGAACTCGGGTTTTTCTCCCCGCACTCCTGGTGGCCTCTGTATGCGGCAGGCTCTGCGGCACTCGCCTTCATGGGAGTCATCTTCGGCTGGTGGCTTCTGCTCATCGCTGCACCATTCGGGGCCTATTCCGTGATCGGGCTGGTGTTCGAGTACTACCGCCGGGAAAACGACCGCTACGGGGAAGCCTCTGGCGGGCACTGAAACCCCTGCGACGTAGCTCGCCAGCACGTGATCGGTGGTTGGTCGAGGAGGCCGCGTGGCGCGGTGCGCAACGCGATATTCCCGGTCAGTGGGCCACAAGTCGAGAACCTGATGCTTACACATGAACATCGATCGAGGGGCGGCGGAGCGGCGCCCCGCGTCCCAGGGAGGTGCCATGGACGATCTCGCCGTGGCGTTGCAAAAGCGCGCAAAGCAAGCGTCGACCGTGCTGGCTTTCGCGCGAGTCGCCGGGGATGTCGGGGCCATGGAGGCCGCACGTGCGGTTTTGGCGGAGATTCTTCACGAAGCCGACGCTAACGGGGTTGTCCTGGACATCGCTGCTGACGCACGTGCCGTGGTCGGCAACGAACCGTCGAAGGGATGACTGGATCACTGCCGCCTTGGCGGATGTGCCTGCAGAAAGATTCTCGGTTCGAGTGAGGAGGAGCCCCACGTCAGGGCCTCATGCGGGGTAGGGGCTATGCCGCATCCTCCGGAACGTCATCGGTAAGCCGTTGAGGGAGAACCGTACGCACGGAAAACGGAAAGGGGGCGAAGGAAGCGGTCCTGTGAGGGCACCGCGCCTTCAACTATCAATGGAGGACCAGGCCGTCGACCAGCACGAGCTCACTCATCCACTTGCCGAGGCGGTCCAGCTAACCGCGGTCCTTGCCGCGCTGGCCGAGCCGGCGCGGCTGACGATGGTGCGCACGGTGGCATCGCTCGCCGGCGAATTCGACCCCAGCTGCCGTGAGGTCTGGGACCGGTCTGGTTTGACCGCTGCCAAGTCCACGATGTCGCACCACTACAAGGTGCTCCGTGAGGCGGGCATCGTGGTGATGTGGTGGGTTGGACCGAAGAAGTGCATCCGGTTGCGTCGCGAGTTGATGGACGTGCGATGGCCCGGGCTGCTGGACGCGGTGCTCGCCGACCAGGCCGGTACGCCGAAGTCGGGGAGTCGGTGAACGGGACTTGGCCCCGGCCGAGGTCACGGTCAGCAAGCTGGCCCAGCACCGGGAGACGCAGCAGAAGGCCAAGGCCGCTGCCGGGCAGGGCGGACCGACTGCGGGATGGTATCGACCAAGCCCGACGGGAGTGCGCTACATCCGGCGTAGGCCAGGGATCAGTTGAAACTCCTCGTCAAGGAGGCGGACCTGCCGCCGATCCGGCTTCATGATCTGAGGCACGGCGCGGCCAGTCTGGCTCTGGTCGCCGGCGTGGATGTGGAGGTGGTCTCCGAGATGCTTGGGTACTCCACGACCGCCATTACCCCGAACACCTACACCGCTGTTTTTTGCCGAGCTCAAGCACGCCGCCGCGGCGGCGCTTCCACGCGTCCTGCCGTTACGCCTCTTCCACGTGTGGACTGTGAACTGCGGAACCCTTGAGCGTGTCGCTCCGCGACGAGCCCGGCGTGCCAATCGGGCAGCGGCGGGACTACCGCTTGTGCGCGATGGCGGCGGCGTCCGCGAAGCCGGTTTTGTTGTTGCCGGCGGCTCGCCGTGCGGCCTCATCGCTGTGGCTATGGGGCGGCAGCTGGTTGAGATGGCGGGGCTCGACCTGGGGCGGCGTCTGCGTACCGACGGGACCCTGGAGGCGTGTACCCGGCGCTCGGGGTGCGGGTGCCGCGGCATCATGTCAGGGTTCTACAGTGGTCCGCATCGGAGTCGATCGTGGGGAGGGGCTTGGCGTGATCGAGCTGGCTGCTGTGATCAGGGATCTGCGTACTGAGTTGGAGGCCGCTGTGGCTGCGGCCGACGGTACCGGGCTGAGGTTCGAGTTGGGGCAGGTCGAGTTGGAGGTGTCGGTCGCAGTCGAGCGGTCGGCCACGGCCGGGACGAAGGTCCGGTTCTTGGTGGTGGACGCCTCGGGCGAGGGCAAGGCGGGCTCGACCGGCACGCAGCGGATCAAGCTGTCCCTGACCCCGACGCTGGAACCCGGCGGGGGGACGCCGTACGTGTCCGGGCTGGCCGAGCCCGATGAGCGGTGAGCCCGCAGACGGCCGTGGGCGGGTGGGATGCGGCCCGCGCGGTGCAGACCCTGGCAGTCGACGCCGCCGATAAGCGCTGGTTCGGCTCGGGCTACCTGGTCGCACCCGACCTGGTTCTGACTGCGGCGCACGTACTACACGGCGCCTCGACGGCAGTGGTGCGGTTCTTCGCGCCCGGCAGGGTGCGCGAAGTGCCATGCGACGCGGTGTTCGCTGACGTCCGGGCCGATGTGGCGGTGCTGAGGTTGCGCCAGGCCGAGCCGCCGGTGGCCGCGGTGCGGTTCGGGTACCCGGCCAGCCAGGTGGCCTGCGAGGCGGTGGGGTTCCCGTGGGCCAACTCGAACGACGACCACCGCGCCGCGGGCCCCGACGCGGGCGAGTCGGGCGGGCGGGGACGGTACCGAGATTCCCACCACGCTGTCGGCAGCTGCTATCCGTATTCCAACCAGTACGCCGGCACACTGAAACTGGAGGTGTCCCCGCTCGGGAAGGATCCGGGCACGGGCCACTCGCAGTGGGAGGGGATGTCCGGGGCGGCGGTGTTCGCCGCCGGCCGGCTGATCGCGGTGGTCACCGAGCAACACGTTCGTCAGGGCCCGAACTGGCTGACCGCGTCCCGGGCCCAGCTCTGGTACAAACTGATGGACCAGGCCGGGATCGCGCGGCTGCGCGAGTTGCTCGGCCTGCCGGACACCGCAGAGCATCTGGACGCGGTCGGCGCCACCGCGTCGCCGGCGGCAGTACAGATGTCGCTGCCGCGTGATGCCACGACGTTCACCGGGCGCACCGGGGACCTGGACCGGCTGATAGCAGCGCTGGACGAGGCCGAGGCGGCGGCCGGCGGTGCGGTGTTGGGGATCCACGCGGTGGATGGGATGGCGGGGGTCGGCAAGACCGCCTTCGCCGTGCACGCCGCGCATACGCTGGCCGGCCGGTTCCCCGACGGGCAGTGGTTCATCCGGCTGCACGGCCACACTCCGGGCGCTGCTGCGGCTGACCCCGACCAGGTGCTGGCTGCCTTGCTGGCTGCTGACAACGTGCCCGCCGACCAGATCCCGCCCGACGGGCAGTCCCGTGGCGACCTGTGGCGCTCTCGCACCGCCGGGCGGCGGATGCTGCTGGTCCTGGACGATGCTGCTGGCAGCGCCCAGATCCGTCCCCTGCTACCGTCCGCGGCGGGCACGCTGGTCCTGGTCACAAGCCGCAGGAAGCTCACCGGGCTGGCCGATGCCGTACCGCTCAGTCTGGACGTCCTGGACCCGCCCGAGGCCGGTGTGCTGTTCACTCGGATCGCCGGACGCCCAGACCTTTCCCCGGAGGATCCGCTGGTGGTGCGGCTGGCCGGGCTGTGCGGGCATCTGCCGCTGGCGATCGGGATGGCCGCCTCACAGCTGCTGCATCATCAGTCCTGGAGCCCCGAGGACCTGATCGAGGAGCTGGCCGCGGCAGCCGGCAGGCTGCCGGTGCTGGCCGCGGAAGACGTGAGCGTCGCCGCCGCGTTCGACCTGTCCTACCGCGACCTGAACTCCGGCCAGCAGCAGCTGTTCCGGGCCCTGGGCGCATCCCCGGGCATCGACGTCGACCCCGGCGCGGCTGCGGCGATTCTGGCGACCGACATTTCCGCGGCCCGGCGCCTGCTGCAAGGCCTGGAAGTACACCACCTGCTCGACGAGCCGACCCGCGCCCGCTACCGCATGCACGACCTGCTGCGCGAACACGCCTGCGCCCTGGCCGAGGCTGAGCCGCACCAGAGCCGGGAAGCCGTGGACCGATTGCTGACCCACTACCGGCTCACCGCCGTCGGACACCGGGCGGAAGGCCGGGAAGCGGAGCTGTCCTGGCTGCGCAGCGAACGCGCCAACCTGCTGGCCTGCCTGGACCACGCCGTCGGCCACGGCCGCGACGAAGACGCCGCAGCTCTTACCGCAGCCCTGACACCCGTGCTGCGTAACGACGGCCCCTGGCCCCTGGCCGTGACTCTGCACGCACAAGCCGTCGCAGCAGCCGAACGGCTCGACGACCAGGCCTGGCTAGCAGGCGCCCTCAACGACCTCGGATTCGTGCAGGTCTTGACTGGCGACTTCGTCGCGGCGGCCGGAGCCCATGAGCAGGCCCTGGAGCTGTTCGGGCAGCTCGATGACCGGCTCGGGCAAGCCAAAGCCCTCAACAATCTCGGATTCGTGCATTTCATGACCGATGACTATGTCGAGGCGGTCCAGGCCCAGGAGCAGGCCCTGGACCTGTTCCGGCAGCTTGGAGACCGGCGCGGGCAAGCAGGCGCCCTCAACGAGCTCGGACGCGTGCAGCACGTGACCGGCGACTACGCCGCGGCGACCCGGGCCCAGGAGCAGGCCCTGGACCTGTTCCGGCAGCTTGGGGACCGGCGCGGGCAAGCCATCGTCCTCAACCACCTCGGAAGCATGCAATACGTGATCCGAGACTTCGTCGCGGCGGCCCGGGCCCATGAGCAGGCCCTGGAGTTGTTCGGGCAGCTCGGTGACCGGCTCGGGCAAGCCGAAGCCCTCAACCGCCTCGGACGCGTGCAGCTCATGACCGGCGACTATGCCGCGGCGGCCCGGGCCCACGAGCAGGCCCTTGAGGTGCACCAGCAGCTCGGCAGCCTGCTCGGGCAGGCCAACGCTCTCAACGACCTCGGACGCGTGCAGCGCATGATCGGTGACTACGTTGCGGCGGCCCGGGCCCATGAGCAAGCCCTGAAGCTATACCAGCAGCTCGGCGATCGGCTCGGGCAAGCTGGCGCCCTCAACGAGCTCGGGCGAGTGAAGGGCAGGACCGGCGACCATGCCGCAGCGACCCAGGCCCAGGAACAGGCCCTGGAGTTGTTCCGGCAGATTGGCGACCCACTTGGGCAAGCCAACGCTACGGATGCGCTGGCTGAGTCTCGGCGGAGTGAGGGGGTTGGCTCGGAAGCGCCGTCCTAGTGCCGCATCAGGCAATGTTCGCCCTGGTGGCTATCTGACGTAGCCGGTGTCGTCGGCGTGGCGGTTTCGCCAGATGATGTAGCGGCGGATCATGCTGCCCTGCTCCTTGTGGCTACGGTGGTCGGTGCCATCCAGGGTGAAGTGGCGCAGCGCGGTGAACTGGGCTTCTATCCGGTTCAACGACGAGGAGTTCGTCGGGGTGTAGGTGATCTCGACGTTGTCGGCCTCGGCCCAGTCCGCCACTCGGTGGCACCGTTTGGTGGTCAGGTGTGGGGAGTAGTTGTCGCAGATGATCGCGATCCGCACGTCGGCGGGGTAGAGGGTGCGCAGGTAGCGGCAGAGCTCCAGAAATTGGGTGCGTTTCTTGCGGGGCTTGATGTGCCCGAACAGGTGGTCGCGGGCCAGGTCGTAGGCGGCGAACAGGTGTCGGACCCCGTCATTGCGGTTGTAGGAGGCCCGACGGCGGGGGCGCGGCTCCCGGTCCGGGTCCTCGACCCTGGCCTTCTTGACCGCGTAATCCGGGTCTTTCGAGGCCTTCCCGGTCTTTATCCGTTGAAACGAGACGCCTTCGTCACGGAGCAGGACCCGAAGGCCTCGTGCGAGATGTCGTCGACCACCCCCTCGGCGACCAGGAAGTCCGCCAGCTTGGACAAGCTCCAGGTGGAAAACGGCACGCCGTGCTCGACCGGCTTGGACTTCGCGTACTTCTTGATCTCCCGGCGCTCGGGCAGATTGAACGTGCGCGGGCGACCTCCGGCGTACCTCGGGTACAGCGAGTCAAATCCGTCGGCATTGAAGTCGTGGATCACATCGCGGACCCGGTCTTCGCTGGTGAACGTGACCTCAGCAATCTTCGCCACCGGCATCTTCTGCGCCGACAGCAGCACCATCTGCGCCCGACGCCAGGTCACCACCGACCCCGACCCACGCCGCACAATCCGCAGCAGCCGACGACCCTCGTCGTCATCGATCTCCCGAACCTGGACCCGCTCAGCCATCTGCCAAGTCTGATACACCCGCCCCCTCAGCGGCACTCACCACACCGACGAGGCGAACGTTGCCTGATACGGCACCAGTTTCGTCAGGCACGGGAGCTCTATCGGAGGCTCGGGGCGACCTGTACTCGATTGACCAGGTCGGCTGCGGCTGGCGTATCGTGCTTCGGCATGCACGGCCTGGATGACCTCAGTCAGCCAGGCATGGCGCACCGATCGCGCCGACGGCGGCCGACGCTGCCAGCGGTAGTAGCCGGACTCGGAGACGAGCAGCACCCGGCTGGCCGTCTGCACGGGCAAGCCTTCGCCGGCCATCACCGCGATGGCCTCGTACCGTCTTTTGGGGGCACCACAGCGTCGAGCAGCTCCGCAGCGCGCCGGTGGATGGCCAGTTCGGTCTCCAGCTCAGCGATGCGCCTGCGCGCGGCCACGAGCTCGGCGGCATCAGCGCTGGTGATGCCCGGTACTTGCCCGGAATCGATCAGTTGCTGTCGCCGCCGGTTGTAGATCGTCTGATCGCTGATGCCGAGCATCTCGGCGACCTGCTTGACCGGACGGCCGGCCTCGATCAGGTCCAGGACTTTCTTGCGGAACTCAGGTGCGTAGGAACGCGGCACGGATCCCTCCCAGGGTGCTGGATCAACAACTGTCCAGCATCCCGACTGGCCTAAACCCGGGGCACATCAGCCGCTGAACTTGACGGTTGGCTCGCGTTGCTGTCCCGCTCCGCACTCATCACCGAGCCTGGCGTTCGGTGAAGACCGATACGGGCATACTCGGGCAGCGTAGACAGCGCAGATTTCGTGGACGGATGCTTCGCCGAAACCCATCTCGTCGTGATTGCCGACTTCGTCTCCGAAGAAAGACATAACCTGCCATCTCGGCTCGTCGCCGAACGGCATTCCGCACACTGCAAACCAGTCGAAAACCGCGAATGCAAGCTTGCGCTGCTCATCCTCAGTAGTACCTGAAAGCTGACTTCGGCCGGCTGTTGGCCGGCGCAGTGACTACATTGAACCGCTGCCGCGGGAGTCGCGATGCCCATGAAGCGACGTGGAGGGTGTTGATCATCGGCTACCCTACGTGCTGTGGGCGGAACATGGGGTGAAAACGGGGACGCGGAGCTGCGGCTTCTGATGTACAGGTACCTCACCGTCAGCGAGCGGCGTACGTACTTCGCCATCATGCACGAGTTCACTTCCACGCTGCTCGCCGACCAGTCCGCTGCCGAGGTCGCGACCGCGTTGGCGGCGGTCGAGCGCGCGGGACGGATCGAGCCGGGTGCTGCGCACATCGACAACGTCAACGAGCGCTTACGGTTCCTCGTGGCTTGGGGAAATCTCATTCCCGGGCGGCGTGAGACCAACGCCCGCTCCATCGCTGAGTTCTCGCAGGGGCAGCAGCGGTACCAGGTCCACAAGTTCGCAATCCGAATCCAGCGAGATGCCGAGGAGTTGCTGAGGGTCTCCGAGGGTGTGCGCGAGGTGACGCGCGAGCTGCTGCCCGCGATTAGGCGCACGCTCGGCGAGATCAACCAGCGCATTGGCGAGACCGTCACGGCGGAATCGATCAGGGGCGCCGCCGTGCCGGCGACCGCGGCGCTGCGGGAGCAGCTGTCCGAGTCCGTGACGACGGTGTTCCTCCAGCACGGGTATCTCTCGGACTCAGTGCGTGACTTCTATGCGCACGTCGGCCAAGTGGTGGCTCGTCACGATCTCGACCACGAGGAGATCGCGGGGCTGCGCGGCCTGCTGGTGGAGTACATCCAGCTCGTCGTCGAGGACGTCCTGCGTCATACACCCGGCATCGCTCAGGAACTCGGCAAGCTTCTCAAAGGCAGCGTCCTCAATGAGTTGCTTCGTCTCCTGGCTCCTCCGGCTGCTCTGGGCGATGCCGTCGAGCGTTCGCGCGGACGAACAGCAGAGGACTGGCACGGCCTGGCGGGCTGGTTCATGGACCGGGCGGGCCGCCCCAGCCAGGTGAGTGCGCTGCGGGAGGCCACGGCCACAGCTATCAGCTCACTGCTGTTCAATGTGAAGCGCTCCACCGGCGGGAGCATCGTCTCACCGGGCCGCAGGTCGGAGTTGGTCCGGTTGGCCGCAGAGTTCTCCCAGGACACTGACGAACAGGCGCACACACGCTTCGACCAGTACTTCCAGACGCGTGCGCCGCGGCACTGGCTCGACATCGCTGAGGTGGACCAGACGCCGTCGGCCACCACGTGGCGTGACGGCACGGCGTTGTCGGTTGCAGTCCCGACCTCGGCCAGGTCCGAGCGATCGGCGTCGGGAAAGCCGGCCCCGGTCGTGGAGGATCCGATCGCGGAGCAGCTGATCTTGGTCCAGGCACAGGAGGCGGCCAGAGCCTTGGAGGCGACCCACGCCGAACTGCGTGCGGCGGCCGATCGCTTGGACACGGTCGTCCTGTCCTCTGGTGCTTTGCGGGCGCTCTATGAGCTGATCCGCGGGGCGACATGCCAGCGTGCCGATGCCGATTCCACGGGCCGCTTCGTGCACGCCGCTTCCGGTCTCGAAGTCCGGGTCGGGCCGCGCGAAGGAGCGACACTGCGTTTGCGTGCGGCCCACGGCACCCTGACGATGGACGACATCGAGCTCGAG
Organism: Catenulispora rubra; assembly: GCF_015356825.1. Taxonomy (GTDB): domain Bacteria; phylum Actinomycetota; class Actinomycetes; order Streptomycetales; family Catenulisporaceae; genus Catenulispora; species Catenulispora rubra. Next base: position 32,876 of record NZ_JAACYW010000002.1, read on the forward strand.
GTCCGGGTCCTGGACGCGGTGACGCCGAGGCGGGGACTTGATGGACCGGCCTGACCTGTACGGCGGCTTCGGTGAGCTCTCGCACGTCGACGCCGCTGATGTCCGACTGTGCGCACGTGCCTTGTTGCGTTACCAGATGTTGCGGGAAGACGGCCCCAAGTCGGATCTGCTGCCGCTGGTCTATCGTCACAGGGACGATCTGCGGGCGCTCTTCTCCTGGTGTATGGGCTACCGGCTGGATGTGGAACGGCGGTTTGCGCGGCTATACAAGTTCTCAAGTCTGCCGGGCCGCGGGCTGCGCGGGTTCTCAGCACGCGGCTACATGTACCTGGCACTGACCCTCGCTGCCCTGATCAGTGTCGGCCGGCAGATCTTGCTCTCGGGTCTTATCGCTGAGATCCGGGGCGCTGGTGTGGATGCCGGACTGCGGCTCGGTGATTCCAAGGCGGAGTTGCGGGTGCTCTCGGAGACCCTCCGCTTCCTGGTCCGGGCCGGAGTCTTGGTGGAAACGGAGGGTACGGTGCTGTCCGCGCAACACCACGTTTTCCACAACGATTTCGCCGAAGCGCTGATCACGGTGGATCTCGACGTGCTGGGTTTGTTCATGCCCAAGGATGAGGCGCGCGTACCCGGTGCCGGTGCCGGCGTGGAACTGCCGGTCGGTGTGCGGGCGCGGCGGCATCTCGTGGAGGACCCGGTGGTGTTGTTCGCGGAGCTGCCTGCGGACGAGGAACAGTACCTTAGGACGAACGCACGTCAGGAGGCGCACTGGGTCGAGCGTTGTTTCGGCCTGGAGGTCGAGATCCGGGCCGAGGGGATGGCCGCAATCGATGCCGAGGGTTTGCTGTCGGACCTGCCGTTCCCCGGGGGCTCCACGGTCTCGCGGCTCAGCCTGCTCGCCCTGCCGGCGCTTCTCGCCGAGGCGGAGCCGTATGGACACGGCATGCTGTCAGTCACCGGCGACAGTCTGCGTACGGTGTGCCTGGACCTGGTGGCTCGGCATTCGGCCGCGTGGTCCAAGCGCGACACCGCGAACCCCGACAGGCTTGTCGGCCAAGTCGCGGACCATCTGCGGGCGGCAGGTCTGGCCCGGCTGTCCGAGACGGGCGCTTTGTTGCTCGTGCCTGCGGCGTTCCGCTGGAATCCGGTGGCGGAGCTTGACGAGGCGCGAGCGCCCGTGATGAAGGAGTACGGATACGAATCCGATGAGTCTGATCCGCACATCGAGGAGACGCTGTTTTGAGCGACCGGACTGAGCCCGGGAAGACTCGCCTGCGGCCGGAGCGGTGGCGACTGCACCGCTCCGGCTTCGTCGATGTCTGGGTCTACGGGATCCAAAACCTCGACATTTCCGGCGGGCGGCAGATCTTGCAGGGCGCCAATGGCTCGGGGAAGTCGAGATCTCTTGAGCTCCAATTGCCGTTCTGCCTCGATGGGGACCTCAAATACCTGGGCACCAAAGGTGCGAACTCAGTGAGTATGCGTCGGCTCATGCTCGATGACCATGACGGCGCGGGGGTCCGCATCGGTTACTGTTGGCTGGAGCTGCGCCGGGTCCGCGGTGGCGAAGAGGAGTTTCTTACCTGCGGCGTCGGCGTCAGAGCGGTGAAGACGAGCAACGAGGTCAAGGGCGTGTGGCGGTTCGTCACGCCGCTGCGGGTCGGTCACGAATTCGAGCTGGTCTCGGCCGACCGTGTAGCACTGGACATGGCCGAGCTTGAGGAACGGCTCGGCCGAGACGCTGTCTTTGAAAACTTCGAGGACTTCCGCGAGCGTGTGGCGCCCATCGTCTACGGAATCGCCGACCCGCGCCGCTACCAGGACCTGCTCCACCTCCAGCGCACTCTGCGCAACCCGGACGTCGGTCTGAAAGCTGCGACGGGCGAACTCGAGGAGTACTTGAGCCTCGCGCTGCCGCCTCTCAACCCCGATCTCCTCGCCCGGCTCGCCGGCCAGCTCCAGGATCTGGAGGCGATCGGTACGAACATCAAGCGACTAGACCGAGCGGACATTGCGCTCCGCCACTTCATGATGACCTACGCGGCATATACACAGGCCGTCCTCCGGCAGCGCGGAGCAGCATTGAAGAGCGCGCGGAAGCAGCTGACGGCACATCTGGTCGCCGCTGGACAACGCAAAACTGAAGTGGCCGAGTTCCAGCGGAAGGCAGTGGACCTCGAAAAAGGGCTCGCGGATCTTGAACAGGAGCAACACGCTCTCAGAGCTCAGATCAGGGATATGGAGGGCTCTGACCAGTACCGTGAACTAAGCGACATCGACCGGCGCCGGCGAAGCGTCGAGGCCCGTCGCGGCACCGTGCACGAACTCCTCGAATCCGCGAAGCGCGCGCGTGATGCGGAACGGCGTGCCTGTGAGGGTGCTCTACGCGAGATGGCTGGCGTATATGCCCAGGTCCTCGCGTTCCGCACCGGTGTCGACGATGCGGCGGCGAAGTTGGTCGCGATGGGTCTGGATCGGGCGCTCGTGCCGACCCCGCCGAACATGGCGGCACCGATGTGTGGCGGGCTGGATGAGAACGTCTTGGTCTCGGTGGCGACCGATCCGGACCCCGCCCTGCAATCTGTGCAGCGACTGCTGCCGCCGGAACTCGCAGCGGACCGGTTGACGGAGTCGGTCGATGCCGCGCTCGTCCAGGTGGGCCTCGCCGCGGACGCGGTGAGCAGTCAGCGGGTGCGGATCGGGAGTCTGGTGCAGGAAGGCAAGGAACTCGCCGTGCTTCAGACCACTCACATCGCGCCACTCAGGATCGCGGCGGAGCAGGCCGGCACAGCGGAGACCACGGCGGAAGAGACGCTGGCCGTCGCCCGATCAGCGCTCGACGTCCAGGTCGTGGCGTGGCGACGAGCTCAAGAAGAATGGCTGGCCATGGTCCCATCGAGCACGGTCGAGCTGGGGCCCCCGCCGGAACGGCTGGAGACGATCGAGCTGTCCGATGACTGCTCCGCAGCGGTGGCGGCGGCCAGGCGGCGGCTAAGAGCCTGGGCTGCTGCCGCACTCGACGCAGCCCAGGACGGCGTTCACCAAGCCAGAACGGATCTGCGGGAACTCTCCGCCGACCGGCGCCGCCGTGGTGAGGAGCGCCAGGCATTGCTGGACGGAGCTGAGATCACCCCGCCGGAGCATGGGCTTGCGCGCGATGAGCGTCACGGACGGGTCGGAGCGCCGTTCTTCCGGCTCGTGGACTTCGTGACGGGTGTGCGCGCTGAGGATCGCGCCGGTCTGGAAGCGGCACTCCAGGGTTGCGGTCTGCTCAACGCCTGGGTGTTTCCGGACGGCACGTTGGCCGATCCAAAGCTGGCCGATCTCGTCATCCTCGTGCCTGGCGCCTCGCCCTCGGACGCGGAGCGCGATGCCGACGTGCTGTCCCGGATCCTTACCCCGTCCGGCGAACTCGTGGACTCGGTCCCGGAGGATGTGGTCCGGCGCCTGTTGTCCGCCGTGCGTCTCGAAGATGAGCAGGACGGGACTGATGACGACGGGCTGAGCGTGTCGACGACCGGCCGGTGGCGAGCCGGAGTGCTCACCGGGCTCGGGGTGAAAGAAGTGGCCGAGTATGTGGGCGACGCCGCGCGCGAGGACACGCGGGCCCGGCGGATCGTGGAGCTCGACGCCGTGCTGGCCACTGCCGACATCGAGATCGGCAAGGCCCGGACCGTCCTCCAGGACCGCACCGAAGCACATCGTGCCTGGCGCCGCCACAGCGAAGACACTCCCGAGTCGGGTGCGCTATTGCTGGCCCATACCGCTGCCGCGCTCGCCGAGGCAGCCCGCCGGAAAGCCGCCGAGGTGGCGAAACAGGCCATTATCTCCCTAGGCCATGCCCAAGAACGCTGGGATGCCAGGCACAATGCCTTCGCACGCCAAGCCGCTGAAGCGAACCTTCCACACGACCCCGCCAAGCTCGCGCAATGCGATACCGCGGCGACGCAGGCAACGGATGCTTGCAATGGCCTCCGCGAACGCGGACTGGACCTGTCGGCTGCGATCGAAGGACTGGCCCCTGGGAAAGCGGCCTACGCGAGCGCAATGCAGGGCCGGGTGTTGGCGGAGAAGACCGCGGCGGGAGAATACTCGGCCTTTTGCGAGGAGCGCGTCGCGATCGACCTTCTTGTGAGCAGTCTCGGACTCGGCCCCGCAGAGTTCGAGGAACAGCTCACAGAGCTTCGCCGTCTCCTCGAATCGGTAGAGCGGAATATCCCGATGGTGAGACAAGACAAGGAGGACGCCAGAACACAGGCCGCGAAACGTGAAGGCCTGACGGAGAGCGACGCGACAGTCGAAGCGGACAAAAGGAAGGCCGTGAGCGCCGCCGAGCGCGCGCTCGTTCAGACGGTGACAGCCCCAGGCTTCTGGATGGCAGCAGCCGGTAGCACTGAGACTTTCCCGCCTGCGGATCCATTGCATGACGACCTACTCGCTCGCATCGCTGGATTCCCGGACCGGCCGGCGGACCGGGATGTCCTGACGAATGAAGTCGGAAATCTCAACAAGCGTCTGCCGAACGATTTGAGCGCCGAGTTCTCCTCGGTCGGGGAAGACGCGTTCGCGGTAATGGTGCGTGGAGACGACGGCCTGCAGCCGGCGGCCGCGGAGGCCAGGTCGGTGAAGGAGCAGCTGGAGACGAACCGTGCGAAGCTCGACGACAGCTACCGCGCGATCTTCGAACAGTACCTCCTCCAAGACCTGTCAGAACATCTGCGCTATCAGATCGATACGGCGTCCGTGCTCTGCGACAGCATGAACGCGATCCTCGCAGAGACCATGACCAGTCAGGGCATCGGCGTGCAATTGGCCTGGGAACCGGCCAACGTCATCGATGGTGACACTCGCAAGGACCTGCAACTCGTCAAAAAGTCGCTGGCCGTTCGTACTCCGGAGGAGGACGACCGGCTCCGCCGCGCTCTCCAAGAGCGCATCGAGGCCGAACGGGAGCGGCATCACGGACTCTACGCCCCGGCGCTGGCCGAGGCGCTCGACTACCGCAAGTGGTACTCCTTCACCGTCAAGGTCCAGGACAAGGACGCGAACGGCAAGGAGCGGCTGCGGGCCTTCAAGAAACTCTCATCCGGCGAGACGCGATTCGTCGCGTACATGGTGCTGATTGCCGCGGCGGGAGCCTTCTACGACGCGCTGACCGAACCCGGCACGGACCCGCTACGTGTTGTTCTTCTCGACGAGGCGTTCGAGCGCATCGACGATCCCACGATCACGAAGCTGCTCGAACTGCTGGCCGAGCTGGACATGGACTGGATCATCACCTGGCCGGGCGGCTCGGCATTCTCGCCGAAGATCGAGCGGATGCACGTGTACGACGTACTGCGGCACAAGAACAGCCGCTCCATCGCCCTCATGCACACCACCTGGGACGGCGGAACACTGCGGCGGGACGAATGAGCGACCCGTTACCGGACCACCTGCGCGCCGCATTGGACAAGCCAGAACTCCAAGCCCTGTGGCGGCAGGTGCGCAGACAACTGGAGCGGAACGGAGCCGAGCCCGAAGGCAGTGTCCGAGTTCTGGTCGCAGACCAGCGCACCGCCTCCGACCTCGGAGCCCTGCTCGGCCGGCCACGCAATCCACGAGTCGGTGCGAAGGTCGAGGTCGAGCTCGCCGTCCTGGACCGTGCGCTGCGGGCCGGCGCCGCCAGACGAGGGCTGGCCGACGTGGTCGCCGCGCTCAGCGGCGAACCGCTGTTGGCGAAACAGACCGAACGAGAGCGTCGCACCGCCGAGAACGAGCAGCTTCACCTAGCGCTGATCGCGGTCCTGATCGGCATCCCTGAACTCGACCGGGAACGGTTGTCGCTGGCCGCCGCCCCGGTGGACGCTTCTCTGCGGGTGCCTGCCGACTCGGCGACCCAGACCAGATCGTGGCAGGTTTACGAAGCGGCTCTGCGAGCCGCAGCGATCTGGTGGCCTGCGCACCGCGCCGGCGCGCGGATGGCTGAGAAGGAACTGGCGGGCAAGGCGTTTCGTGATACCAAAGCGTGGACAGAGGCTAAGCGCCACGCCTTCTCCTACCTGGTAAAGCTCCCTTTCGACCAAGCCGTCGACGAAGCCGATGTAGCGATCAAACTCAGCGGCCCCTTGGTTTGGAAGACCGAAGAGACCATCGCCGATGCGGCCGGTGTGGCTCCCTGGATCGCCGTCCCTGCCCGCGGCGTCCGGTCCCTCGGCGAGGTCGAGTGCAAAGCGATCGGGATCTTCGTAGTTGAGAACACCGAGGCTTTCGAAAAGGTGTGCATGACGCCGGGTATTCCCGAACGCTGGCTCTGCGTCTGGTTGCAGGGCAACCCGAGCACCCGGCTCTTAGACTTCCTCAAAGGCCTCGACCTGCCGGTGGCGGCGTGGTGCGACCTTGACGCGTACGGCGTGCGGATGATCGCGAACCTGGAACACAGCCTGGACCGGCCGGTAACGCCTGTCGGCATGTCGGTTGAGCTGTGGCGGGCCGGAACGAAGCGGCTGCAGACCGAAGAGCAGCTGGCCAAAGCACGCGCTGTCGCGGTCCAGGCCGAGTCACAGGGGCCGGCATCCGTCAGGGCACTGGCCGCCGCGATCGCCGAGACCGGCGACTGCTGCGAACACGAGACGCTCTACCCGGAAGTACTGCCCACCCTCGACGCGACATTGCGGGCGCTGGAACAGTCTTGGCCCTGGGAGCGGTGGGGGAACATCTGAGACGTCGCTGTGTCCGCGCAGCGGAGTAGTCTCTGCGGGTACGGAGAGCCCGGCAGAGACGCCCCCTTGCGCTGATCATCGTACGCAGGGACCGTATCTAGTCGGCTAAAGATGATGTAGATCTCCAGCATCGGCGTGTCCGTACCGATACGATCGCCGACGCTCAAGGGGTCGTTGTGGGAAATCCGCGAGGCCCTCGGGCTTGCCGATGACGAAATGACGAACGCGGTGGACTACCTGGAGTCGCGGGGCTTGATCAAACCTCTGCGCACCATGGCTGGGCAGCGGCACGCCGATCCACACGCAGATAACCCAGGCTGGCGTGCGCCAGGTGGAGAGGGCCGAGACGGCGACGCGACCGACGGGGTCCGCTGTCACCAACGTGCCCGCTACTATCGACGGCACGAATGTCCCATTCGGGACCGCCGTCACGACTACCCCAGAGAGAGCGCACATTACGGGCTCCGGCGTCCGCGCCGTCGAGCATGCCAAACACGCGCCTGACGAGCGTACGGACGGCTTCGCGCGGTACGGCACCGTCGTCACGCATGTGCACAAGCACAAGACGGTGATCAAGGAGATCAAGAACTCGGCCGTCGTGGCGGGCAGCCGCAAGGTGAAGCAAAAGGCGAAGATCAAGGTCGCCGAGATCGACCCCCGCACCCGCGCGGGAGTCGAGGACTTCCTGTGCCAATACCACGCGAAGCTGCCGGAACTGGAACAGGAGCAGGCGCCGAAGGCGGTCGAGATCATCGCCAAGAAGGTCGACGAGTTGCAGAACCAGATTGTTCTGCCGGACGGCAAGAAGGGCAAGCTCAAGAAGGCCGCGGAGTCACTGCGGGAGATCCTGGAGGTCGGTGTCGGCGGAGTGGTCACGGTCGGCCTCCTCTTGGCGCTCAGCGGTATTCCATGGTAATCAAGCACACGCCCGCGATACACGGTCAAATCGGCGCAGCGGCTGATGGCTTCGGCGTTCAGAAGTCGCGATCGCTGATGAGCGAAGCTTGGCACGGTCTCGGCGAGGAAGCCGCCCGCCGTTTTAAGAGTGTTTCAGGCCTTTCAGGTGATTGCGTATCAACGCTTTCAGCTGAACGGGCGTTCAGGTGGCGAGCATCTCGAAGAAGCCTGGGGCGGATCAGAACATCGGGATGTCGCGACTCTGCCGACTCCGGCCTAAATGCGTATCTTGATCGATGGTTCAGATGGAAACTGAATCAATTACTGTAGGACGCTATCGCATTCGGTAGTCCAATTTCATACGCATGCCCGTGGTGTCACACTGTCTCTGCGGCAGTGCTGGACGGCTACATCGCGCCGATCCCAAGTGAATGATCGGTGGTTGTGCTCGCTATTCCAGGTCTTCATGCTCCGGAGTTGCCAGTGAAACTGGCGGTTCATCTCGCCCGACGCGGCAGCAGTACCTTCGATGGCCTGATCAAAGAGAAATACCTCCACTCTGACGGCTACGAGCCAGCCGTGGCAGTACGACGGCGAGCGCTACGCGCGGGTCGCGGCGGCGCGCGAGGCCGAGCAGCGTTCGATGATCGAGTACGAGACCACCACCGAATGCCGCATGACGTTCCTGCGCCGCCAGCTGGACGACCCGGCCATCGAGGGGCCCTGCGCACGCTGCGACAACTGCGCCGGCGCGAGGTTCACCCCCACCGTCTCCGGCGAGGGCACCGAAGCAGCGCGGGCCGCGCTGGCCAAGCCGGGCGTCGTGATCCAGACCCGCACACTGTGGCCGACCGGTATGGCCGCCCTCGGAATCGAGCTGTCCGGAAAGATCGGTGGCGCTGCGGCCGCCAAGCCGGGCCGCGCCCTCGGCCGCCTGACGGACCTCGGTTGGGGCCCGCGCCTGCGTGATCTGCTCGCCGACGAGGTTCCCGACCAGCCGTTGCCCGCCCCGATGCTGGACGGCATCGTGAAGGTTCTGGCCGCGTGGGGCTGGAGCGAGCGCCCGGTCGCAGTCGTGGCCGTCGGTTCCCGCAGCCGACCGTACCTCGTCACCGACACCGCGCAGCGAATCGCTGCCATCGGCCGTCTGCCCTACCTCGGCGCTCTCGATCCCGTCGATGCGGGGGAGCATCAGGCGCCGCGCGGCAACAGCGCGCAGCGGCTGCTTCAGGTCCATGACGCTTTCGCGATCGGCGCCGAGCTGGCCGCCGCGGTCGCGGCGGCCGAGGGGCCGGTGTTGTTGGTCGACGACCGCGTCGACACGGGCTGGACCATGACGGTGGCCGCCCGGCTGCTGCGGCAGGCGGGGGCGACAGCGGTGCTGCCGTTCGCGCTCGCTCTGCAGGCCTGATCGGCCAAATGCTGGTCAGCGAGCTCGTGGAGCGCTACAACACCCGCGGGCCCCACGAGTATCAAAGCTCGGATAAGCCTTTGCGGCCGGATGGACCACCGGGCGGAAGCCTCATCGGCTTCCCCGGCCGTGTCAGTGGGCTTCTTTAGCCTCCGGACCATGGCCGCTGGAGTGAGACCGACGAACGAACAAGCCGAGGCAGAGATGCGGGCCGCGGGCTTCGAGCCCTGTGGGGACTTCGCTCTCGGAGCGTTGACCCCCCATGCCTCCAGATCTTGGAGGTCGCCCACAAGAGACTCCTCGACGACCGTCACGTCGCGTACAACGTCAAAGGTGCAGTGACAGGAAGAGCTGGCGATGTGGGCGGCCTCGGCTCCCGGCTCACCGACGGATGTGTCCGAGGTGTACAAGCCGGGGGAGAACGGTCCGGGAGCGTTTGAGGGTCAGTTTTCAGAAAGCAGCGACACCGCCCGAGTCTGATGGCCCGACCGACAGGGCGCCAACACCGAGGTCGATCGAAAGGCTCCGAACCCGCCCCCACTACACCAGTGCCACCACAAAACCGCGATCGGCCGTCAAGCCGATCGCGAACACCCGTCAGCGACAGCGACAGTGACCGTGTCCACCGGCCATGGTGTTCGGTGCCACTGCTCCCATCGTCGCCTGCGAGCCTGGGTTGTCGTGCCCGGGCCTGTTCACATGAGGGTCGGCGGCCGGCCGGGGCCGGCGGGGCGGGTGCCGATCAGGCCGTCGCGGACGGCGCGGAGGATTTCGAGGGCGGTGTTCAGCTTTCCGGTGTCGGCTTCGTGGCCGGCGGCGGTGGATACGGCTTGGCCCCATTCGCCGTGTACGAGGACGTAGTTGGTGCGGCCGTGCTCGGTGGTGTGGATGCTCGCGGCGCGGCCGTCTTGGGGGGATGCGCGGCGTTCGATCAGGCCTTTGCGTTGCAGGCCGGTGAGTACGGTCGCCAGGTTCGTGCGCTGTAGGCCGGTCGCGGCCGCGATCATGCTTGGTGCCGTGCCGTCGTGTTCGCCGCCGTTTTCGTTGAGGTGGCGCATCACTGAGCCTTCCGTCTGGGTGAGCGGGACGGCTTGGGGGTCCTGGTAGCCGCGCACCTGGATCTCGCGGGCGATGACCAGGGCGAGGTCGGCGAGCTCGGCCCAGCGCGGGTCGTCGGCGGGTGCGGGGTGTCGTCGTGCTGCTGCCATCCGCCCATGATACGTCAGCAGGCATAGTTATTGACCGATACTAGTTATCTATCTATAGTCATGGTGAGATAACTACCTGGGAGTCGCCATGACCACAACCACCCATGCTGTCCCGGGGCAGACATCGGCTCGGGCCGCTGCCCAGGCTGGGGGCCTGCACCCGTTCGGGGTGTTCCTCCTGCTGGCCGGCGCGTTCATGCCGATCATGGATTTCTTCATCACCAACGTCGCGCTACCGAGCATCGACGCGACACTGCACGCCTCCGCACCCCAGCTCGAGCTGGTGATCGCCGGTTACGGCGTCGCGTACGCGGCGCTGCTGGTGCTCGGTGGCCGGCTCGGCGACCGCTATGGCCGACGCGGCGTCTTCCTCACAGCGCTCGTCGGCTTTGTGCTGGCCTCGCTGGCCTGTGGCCTGGCCCCCACGGCCGGGTTTCTGATCGGTGCGCGCATTGTGCAGGGCGCCACCGCCGCCCTGCTCATCCCGCAGGTGCTCGCCACGTTCCACCACACCCTCGAGGGCGAGCGCAAGGCCCGCGCGCTCGCGTTGTACGGCGCGACCTCGGGCATAGCCGCGGTGGTCGGGCAGATCATCGGCGGGCTGCTGGTGAGCGCGGACATCGCAGGCAGCGCGTGGCGGCCGATCTTCCTGGTCAATGTGCCGGTCGGTGTCGTGGTGCTGCTGGTGGCCGCCCGGATCGTCCCGGCCACCCGCTCGCCGCATCCGGTCGGCGTCGACGTGCCCGGCACGATCCTGTTCGCCGCGACCCTCACGGCGCTGTTGGTCCCGCTCACCGAGGGCCATTCGCTGGGCTGGCCCGCCTGGACCTGGGCCCTGATCGCCCTCGCGGTCGTCCTCGGCTGCATCACCTTCCTGGTGGAGAAGCGCGCCGAGGCGCGCGGCGAGGTCCCGCTGCTCCCGCCGTCGCTGCTGCGCCTGCCGTCCATGTCCCGCGGCCTGGCCATGGTGCTGATCTTCAGTATGGGCTTCGGCGCGTTCATGTTCGTCTTCGCTCTGACCGTCCAGGACGGGCTGCACAACGACGCGCTACACGGGGGCTTGGCGATCGTGCCGATGGCGCTGCTGTTCCTGGCCGGATCGCTGTTCGCCCCCAAGCTGATCGGCCGCTTCGGCCGCGCTGCCCTCAGCGGTGGCGCGATCGTGCAGCTGGTCGGGCTGGCCTGGCTCGTCGCGATCATCGTCTCCGACTGGCCGAGCGTGAGCCTGCTGTCCATGGCGGGGCCGCTCGCGTTGGTCGGTGCCGGACAGTCGGTGTTGTTCGCAGGGCTCTTCCGCAGCGTTATGGCGGACGTGCCGATGCATCTCGGCGGCATTGGCAGCGGCGCGCTGATCACCCTCCAACAAAGTGGTCTGGCCCTCGGCGTGGCCACCCTCGGCACTCTCTATCTGAGCCTGGCGCCGCACGGCTACCCGCATGCGTTCTCCACTGTCGAATACATCCAGATGGGCATCGTCGTCCTGCTGGCCGTGGGCGCTGCCGCGCTGCCCAAGTTCACGAAGGCCGCCGTCCAGACCCCGGTCATCGACGCCTGAAGACCCCCGGCGCCAGCCGTGTCCTTCCGTATCGCGGCCGGCGCCGGGCCACCGACCCGCACCACGAGATCGAGGTCCCACACCATGCACCTCAACATCAACCACGACGCCACACGACGCCAGTTGCTGCGCACCGCGGCCGTCGGCGGAGGCGCGATCGCCGCAGCCTCCGTGCTGCCGAGTATCGCGCAGGCCGCTACCGGCAGCAGCGCCTCCACCGCCGGCAGTGCCAGCGCCGTGGGCGCTCTCGGCGCCCGCCGATACGTTCCCGGCGTGGACGTCCTGCCTGACCTCTCGCACAGCACTGAGGCCTTGGCCGGGCACATCCGCGGCTATTTCGAGGCGAAGAGTACGAAGAACCTCGACTGGCAGAGCTCGTATTTCGACGCGAAGCAGTTCACGTACATCGACGCGGTCCTCGGCTGGCACTGGTACAGCAAGGCCGACCTGGAGGCTGCGCTCCAGATCTGGTACCCGAGCTGGCCTGCCGGCAGCAAGTCCTACCCGACCCGGCTGCTCGGCGACACCACCAGCGCGATCCTGATCTTCACCGACACCCCCGGGATGTTCGGCCTGGGCCAGGTCCGCGACTACGGCGCCGTCGACTTCAACCCCGACGGCACCATCGGACGCTGGGTCGACTACTGGGACGCCCGCCAGTTCGGCGTCGCCGGCTGGCACAGCGAGGTCGAGCCGCCGGACAACTGGCCCACCGACTTCCGTGAGTCCACAGTCGGCGAGCACGCGGCGCCGCTCATGCGGACTGTCGCCCACAACCTCGCCAGTGCTTTCAGGAACCGGGACATCAATGCCGCGATGGAGCTGTTCTCCACGGACGCCGTCTACGAAGAGGTCGCGGCGCACATCCAGATCACCAGCCAGGCCAGTATCAAGGCCTACCTGACCAAGGCCGCCTCGCTCCTGCCGTATATCGGCAGCACCACCGGCGTACGCCACGTGCTGGGCGATGAAGTCGGCGGCGGCTACGAGTGGACCAACACCGGCGGCCCGATCCCGCGCGGCATCACCGCCCTTGAACTCGACCCGTGGGGCAGGATCGAGCGCTTCTCCGCGGTCTGGAACGGCGCCCTGGCCACCGGCGCCCTGCTGGCCGGCTTCGCGCAGGACGCCATCGAGTACTGACGCATACCCTCGTCCCGGCGCGGCCCGCGTCGCGCCGGGACTTCCCCGAAGTTCCCTCTTCGTTGCAGGAGGCGGCGATGAGCCTGCTTGCGCCGGACGCGTCGATGCTGTCGGCCACCGTCGCGCCATTGACGATGGCAGGGACCCGGCCCGATCAACGATTGTCCAGCATCCCGATTCCACCGACGCCGGGGAACATCGGCCAGACGGCCACCAAGCGCATATCGCAGACTGGCTCGGGCAGCCGCACTTCGGCTGTCATGACGGCGAAACCCGGCGCAACTCTGACCTCTCAAGTCCTCTAGCCGCGGAGTCTTGCGTTTGGGCGACATCGGCCGACTAGGATCAGAATCCTGATCACAGCGCCGTAACACTCGGCTACGGGGAGAGGCGGACCGCGATGAGTCTGACGACGTTTCTGGTGACCGCCAGCCTCAAGACGTTGGGCGCGGCGGGCGGTGCGGTCGCCAAGCGGGTTGGCGAAGGGTTTGGTAAGCCTGCCGGAGACGCGGTTGTGGAATGGATCAGCGGGCACAGCCCGACAGCCGCGCGGATGCTCAAGCGGAGGAAGCCGCTCAGCGACGCCGACGCTCACTTTCTCATGCTGCTGATGCTGCCGCAGGTTGACTCCGAGCCCCACTTCGCAAGTCTGGTGCGTGACTGGCTGGCGCACCTCATCGACGCTGAGATCATCGGCCCGGAGTTCCAGATGCGGCGTGCCGAGTCTGAGTATCCGCCGGACCCCAGGATCTTTGCTGATCGTGAGGTCGAGCGGGCTGCGATTGTCAACGCCGCTCACGCCGGCGGCGATATCGCGAAGCTGTTCTATCTCGCGGGCCAGCCGAACATCGGCAAGACCGAGCTGGTTCGGCATTGGATACATCATCCGGAGACGGAGCACTTCGCCGATGGCATCTATTATGTGGATTTGGAGACGCTGAGAGTCGGCGGGCCGGCGGATCCCGACGTGGTCGCTGCGCGGTTGCTTTTCCAGATCGGGCTGCTGCCGTCGCTGATCCCGGTGGAGCCGGGGCGGGCCATCGAGTGGTGGCGGCGGCTCACTCGCGGCCGGAGTCTGTGTGTGGTCTTCGACCACGTCACGCACTCCGGCGAGGTCGAGCCCCTGCTGCCGGTGGCGGCGGCGAGCATGGCCCTCGTGGTCGCGGACGAAGTGATCGCCGAGTTGCTGGGCGCCCACGCCGTTCATCGCGAGGTGGGCGGGTTCGGACTAGAGGCCGCGACGGAGTATTTCGATCAGGTCCTGGCTACCGGCCAGCTCGATGACGACCATGCCCTGGAACAGGTGGTGAACGCGTGCGCCGGCATTCCCGCCGTGTTGAGGATCGTCGCCGGGATCTTGGTGAGCGAGCCCGGAAGTACGATGAGCAGCCTGGCTCGGCGACTGACCGACGGCGCCGCGAAGATGGATGAGCTCCGCTCTGTCGGCGCGGGCACGATGCGGGTTTACGATGAGGCTTACGCGCGTCTTTCGCCGGAAGCCCAGCAGGCTTACCGGACCCTGGGGTTGCTGCCAGACCAAGGATCGGCGTTCGGAGTCGCCTGGCTTGGGGAAGTCTCCGGACTGGGAGCCTCAACGCGGCGTGCGTTTCTGGAGCTGAAGTCCCGGTACCTGATCAGGGTGGCGTTGTCCGGACCGGATCTGTCGGCCAACCAGGTGATCCGGATGCATGCCCGGGAGCTGCTCCAAGGGGCCGGGGAGTACTCGATCGCCAGGCAGGAGGAGGCGCGCGTGACACTGCGTCGCTGGTACGCCATCACCCTTCAGTACGCTGACGAGGCCATCTCTCGTAACGAGCCCCTCCGATTGGCGTCTGTCCCTCTGGATCGCGCCGCGAATCCGTTCGCCGACTCACCGGCTGCGCTGATGTGGGTGGCTGAGCACGAAGACCGGCTGGTCTCGCTGATGAACGAGGCGTTCCTCGAAGGCGACGACGACCTCGTGATCCGGATGGCTGAGGCCATGCAGACGTACTTCGTCAACCGTCGCGGCAAGGCGTTCGTCGAGGTGTACGAACTCGCGGTTACCGCCGCGCAGCGTCTTGAGAACCGGCACTATGAAGTCAGGATGCGGTGCCTGCTCTCTCGTCCCTTGCGGGAAGCCGGCCGGCTCGCCGAGGCCCGGGGCCAGGTCAACGCAGCCTCCGTGCTCGTCGAGGAGCTGCCCGCCAGCGCCGACCGCGATGAGCAGATCCGTGACGAGAAGCTGAAGGCCTCGGTGATGGAGTTCGTCGGACTCGTCACGTTGGACGAGGGTGAGCCCGACGCGGCCTACGACTTGTTCCAAGAGGCTCGGCGCAGGCATGAGGAGATCGACAACGACCGCGGCATCGTGCTGATGTCGCAGCTGATGGGTAGGGCGCGCACCAGCTCCGGGAAGTCCGATCAGGCGGTACCGATCCTGAAGGAAGCGTTGAAGCGTGTCGGCGAACTGGACGACCGATTGCAGGGCAGGCTGTGGCTCGACCTGGCCAAGGCTCAGCTGGACGTCGGCGATGGCGAAGGGGCCGCGGCTTCCGCTGAGAAGGCCGTGCCGTTCCTGCGCGATCAGCTCATGTCTCAGGACATGAACTCGGCGAAGGAACTGCACGCACAGGGACTGTCACTGTCCGGCGACTGATCGAGACCCGCAGCTCCGGCTCGAGCAGCCGACGCGCCTGGAACACCATTGCGTAGGCTGCGGCGGCAATGACGCAGGGGTCGAAGTCCGGTGGAAGGTGGTCGGTGATGGCTTCGAACGTGCCACGGCCGCGCAGAGTGAGAATCATCCGGCCGCGAGAGACGACGGCTCGCAGGTAGGCGGCAGGGAAGCCGGCGAGGTCAACCTCCCGGTTATTGTCGGCGGCGTCGGCGCGTGCGTCGCTGCCGCCGGCCGCACGGTAGATCAGTACAGCCGCCGCGCGGACGAGCCGGGAGTTCGGGTCGCCGACATCCGCCATCAGCCGAACCCTGCCCCAGCCGACGGCCGGCTGAGACCAAGGGGCGGGCCACCTGAGGATCGCCACCTCGTCATTGCTGATGTCGCCTTGGAAATACCACGAGGTCGGCGCCGACTCGGGCCGGGACGGTAGCGGAACCGCCGTCGCCTCCTGGCCTCGGGCGGGCGCGGGCAGGTCCATCAGGCGGTAAGCGATCGTGCTGATCCGATCGAGCGACCGGCCCTGGTGGTGGAAGGCGCGCGCCGCCAAGGCCTCGGCTTGCTCGGGGACGCGGCCGTGGCCGGCGGCTTCGATGAGTGCCTCGACCTGCGGCCAGACCGGCTTTTCGGCCGCAAAGCCGGCGGCCGCCCCGGTCAGGGCGGCCGTCGGTGTGTCAGGGGCGATCTCCTCCCAGCTGAAGCAGGCCAGGGCGGTGGGCCGGCCCAGGGCCGCCGCGTAGAGGGTCACGGATCCGTGGTCGCCGATCACCGCGTCGGCGGCGATCACGGCCGCGCGCCACTCATCGTCGGGGGAGAGCAGGATCAGTCCGCGGTCCAGGGCCGGCCGCAGCCACCGTCGGACCTGTTGTTCGGAGTGCCAAGCACGAACCGCCGGGTGCAGCACCAGAGCTACGCGATAGTCGTCCCACGGCAGGTCGGCGGTGAGCCGTTCGATCACAGGGACTTTAGTTTGTGGATTGTATATATACAGAAGTGAAGACTCTCCCGATTCCTGTAAGTGTCATCGCATTCGCGACGGTGATGACGGCTGGAATGGCTCAGGAGGATGTGGCCATGCAGCGGAGCGGTGCTGGACGTGAACCGATCGTGTGCGAGCGCATCTTCTTGCCATGCTGCAGCCGGTCCTCTCATCCCGGCTGGCTGGTCGGCCGACGTGCCAGAGCCACCCGAGCGGGCCGTCGCGTATTGGCGGGCGCCGTTCACGAGCACCGGCTTGGCGCCGAACGACTGCAGGAGCTGGTGCTAAGCCTCAGCGTTCCGCAGGGCCTGCTCTGTCACCCCGCTGGTTCAGTGCGGGTGCGGCGAGGCAGACGGATGGCCATGACGCGTTCGGCGTGGTGTTCCTCGTGGGCGTCGATACGGCGCGCCGCCAGCAATTGGCGCAGGGTCAGCACGCCGTCGGCCGCTCCGGCGGCGTCGAGTATCAGGATACTGGTGACGTGGTGGACGGCCATGCGATTGGCGACGGTGCGCAGCGTTTCGCCGCCCGTTGCGGTGATCGCGGGTCGCGCCAGGTCGCGCAGTAGCTCTTTTCCGGTGGCGGCGGCCAGGTCGCCGCGGGTGACCGCGCCGCGCACGCGGCCGGCATCGTCGACCACCGGGAACAGCCGGACAGGCGGTTCCGGCGTCGTCCCGTGCGCGGATGCGACGGTGGCGAGGGCCTGGGCGACGCCGACGGTCTCCGGTAGTGCGATCGTCGGTTGCGGCTCCGTATCCCGGACCAGGTGGGTTTCCAGCGGGTCGACGGAGTATTCGCGGGTCAGGTGCAGGCCGCGGCGGGCGATCTTCTCGGTGAGGACGGATCGTTTGAGCCAGGTCACCGAAAGCAGGTAAGCGGTGCTCGCTGTGATGATCATCGGGAGGATCGCGTTGGTCTCGTGGGTGAGTTCCAGGCAGAACACGATGCCGGTCAGTGGGGAGCGCATCACCCCTCCCAGCACTCCGGCCAGGGATATCAGGGCCCAGAAGCCGGGCGACACGGTCGGGAACACGAGGGCCTCGGTGGCGCCCAGGGCGCCACCGATCATGAACATCGGGGCCAGGACGCCGCCGGAGGTGCCGGACCCGAGGGCCAGGCCCCAGATCAGGGTCTTGATCACGAGGATCCCGATGATCAGGCCGGTTCCGGCGCGGCCGGTGAGCAGCTGGCCGATGACGTCGTAGCCCACGCCCAGGGCCCGCGGTTCGATCAGGCCGCCGGCGCCGATGATCGCGCCGCCGATCGCCGGCCACCACATCCAATGGATCGGCAGTTTCGCGAACAGGTCTTCGGACAGGTAGACCAGGGCGGTGGCGGCGAGGGCGAGCAGGCCGGCGACGATTCCGGCGACCACGCACAGCGGGTAGACGGGCAGGCTCAGGTGGGCCGGGACGTGTGAGCCGCCGAAGAGCGGGCCGGTGCCCAGCAGCGGGCCGCGCACCACCGTGGCGGTGACGGTGGCGGCGGCGACCGGTATGTAGGAGCGGGGCCGCCATTCGAACAGCAGCAGCTCCACGGCCAGCAGGATCGCCGCGAGCGGTGAGTTGAAGGTGGCGGCCATCCCTGCCGCTGAGCCGGCGACCAGCAGGGTTTTGCGTTCGTCGGCGGTGACGGTGAGGAACTGGGCCAGGATCGAGCCGACGGCCCCGCCGGTCATGATGATCGGGCCTTCGGCGCCGAACGGGCCGCCGGAGCCGATGGAGATCGCCGCGGACAGCGGCTTGAGAACGGCGACCCGCGGCTGGACCTTGCTGCCGCCGACCAGGATCGCCTCGATGGCCTCAGGCATGCCGTGGCCGCGGATCTTCTCCGAGCCGTACCGGGCCATCAGTCCGATCGCCAGCCCGCCGGTCACCGGCATGACAGCGATCAGCCACCGGTGCGGGGTGCTGCCCGGTGTGGTCGCGCTGAAGGACAGGCTCGCATGGAAGCACAGGTTGGTGACCAGGGCGATCAGCTTGAGCAGCACCACGGCCACCAGGGCGCAGGCCGCGCCGACCGGTACGGCCAGGGCCGCGAGCGCGGTGACCCGCGGGCTGACGTGGAAGTCGCCCAGATGCGGCACCTTCGGGCCGTGGTGCCGGCCTCCGGGCGTGCCGGGGGCGTCGGGTAAGGGGTGCGCGGTCTGTGCGGGCACGGCGGTTGGGCGCCTTCCGATAGGGACGGGATGATGTCGAACGGTGCGGATGCGGGCGCCTAGGCCTGGTTCGGGTCACGGCGCCGGACGGTGATCGCCGGGCTGTCGCAGAACCGGCAGCGGCCGGCTGTCAACGGCGGCACTGCTCGCCGGCCGTAGGAGAAGAACGCGGCCTGGACCAGGCCGCGACCGTCGGGGATCTCCCGGATCTCGTACTCGCCCGACCAGCGCCGGCGGCAGCTGTGGCAGGCGAAGGGGTAGGACACCTGGATCGGGCCACTGCTCATTGGTGTCCCCCGTGCTCTGGCGTCCCTTACGCCGGGAACCTTACCATTGCATTGTGCAACGCTTCGCGGGGCGTCCGGTGGGCGGGACAATGGAGTCGGGGCCGATCGGGCCCGGAAGCCGCACGGAGGGAGTGCCATGGAGACATCGGGTCTGGACCGGGACGTCGAGGAGGTGACCGCGGCGGTGCTGTCCGCTTCCCGGCTGCTGGTGGCGCTGTCCGCGCGTGCCCTGGCCGACGTGGACGACACCCTGACGCTGCCGCAGCTGCGGACGTTGGCGGTGCTCGCCGCCGCCGGGCCGGTGAAGCTGGCCGCGCTGGCTGCGACGCTGGGGGTGAACCCCTCGACCGCGATGCGCATGGTCGGCCGCCTGGAGGCTGCCGGCCGGGTCCACCGCCACCCCAACCCCGACAACCGGCGCGAGGTCACCCTGACCCTCACCCCGGCCGGGCAGCGCCTGGTGGACCAGGTCATGGACCACCGGCACGCCGAGATCTCCAAACTCGTCGCCGGTCTGCCCGCGGGTGAACGCAGCACCCTGGTCAAGGCGTTGCGTGCGTTCACCGCCGCGGCCGCCGGGCCGTTCGCCGACTCCCCGGACCACCCCGGCCTCCTGCTCACCGCGCAACGGCCGGACCACCCCGCTCAGACCCGGAGGCCGACATGACCACGTATCCTGACATCCTCACCGCGGGCCGCTACGGCTACGGCCGCCGCCGTGTCCACCGTGACGACTTCGCCCGCGTCGTCTGCGCTCTGTTGCCGCCGCCGGGCGCCACCCGGATCCGGCCGCAGGTGGTCGTCGATTCCGACACGATGGTCCGGGCCGGCAAGCATTGTCGGCGGCTGGCCGAACGGCACAGCGGGGAACCGATCGCACGGCTCGCAGCTCAGGTCGCCGACCGGTTGCTGCACCCGGGGACCAACGGTGGACCCGGCGAACTGGTGCTGTATGCCGCGGCCCTGCTGTGCCGGGAAGAGCAGGCTCGCGCCACCGGCGCCGCAGCCGTCGACCTCGGGGAGAAACTGGAGGCCGCTTTCGCCGACCGGATCGCCACGGTGCTGGAGACCGCCGTGACCGCCCCCGTCCGTTTCACCATCGAAACCTCCTTCGACAGCGACCTCGTCCGCGGCAGCCGCCAGACCGGCATCGCCGCGCCCGCCGCTCCCGGAAGTCCCAGCCGACCCGGACCGCGCCCGCCGCGCCGGACTCGACCCTAGAACGTTGCATAGTGCAATGATATCGTGTGCGTATGATGACCACGGACTGCGATCGGGGATGTCGGTCAGGCCGGCCGCGCCCATGGGTTCAAACGCGATGATCGATGTCAGAGACGAGCGGCACCTGGGGCGTTACACCGCCTACCACGGCGGCCGGCCGGTCGGCTGCGCCGAGTGGATCCTGGCCGGTGACACGGTGGTCCTGCCGCACATGCAGGTCGACGCCGCCTACCACGACGCCGGGATCGGGTCGCTGCTGATGCGGCGTATCGCGGCCGACGCGGTCGACGACGGGCGTGCCGTCCTGCCGCTGTGTCCGTTCTCCAGAACCTGGAGCCGGCGCAACGCCGGCTCGGGCGCGGGTTCGGTCGTCCTGCCCGGCGAACTCGGTGTCCTGCACGCCGCACTGGCCGATTCGGACCCGGATCTGTGGACCCACGCCCGGACCCGTGCCCCGCACGGCCCGCCCACCAGCTGAACGTTCGCCTGATCGTGGGTTACCCGGTCCGTCGCCGGGTAACCGGCCGTCGGCGTCGGCGGACGCCGATGCCGGGCGCGTCGCACCGCGGGCACTCGTCCTGGACCAGCGGCGAGCGGGCGCGGACGCCGTGCTGGAAGTAGAAGGCCTGGATCAGGCCGTCTGCTCCGCGGGTCTGCCGGATCTCGAACTCCTCCTCCCAGGCGTGTTCACACTGCACACACGCGAACGCGTACCTCAAGGTGACCGGCTCGGGGCTCACCGCTGTTCCTCCCCTGATCGGCCCGGGGACCCGCTTCAACCGCGCGGTCGCGCCGAGACTATCATTGCAGTATGCAACGATTTCCGGAGTGCCGCAGCCGGATCCCGCGGGTCGGGCGGTGAGTGGCCTTCCCGGTGTCCAGGGTCCAGCCGCTGCGGGTATGCCCGCCGTGGTCGGCCATACCGGACCGCCGGAACTGGTCAACGGCCGCTACCTGAGCACCTGGACCGCCGACCCGTGGATGCTGGCCCTGATCGTCCTGGCCGGGGGCTGCTATGCCGTCGCGCTGGTGCGGACCCGTCGAGCCGGAGGACGGTGGCGCTCCGGCCCGGCAGCGTTGTTCTTGCTCGGCCTGGCCAGTCTGGCCGTCGCCACGATGTCGTTCCTCGGGGTCTACGACCGGGTGCTGTTCTGGCCTCGGGCCGCTCAGAACGCGACTCTGCTGATGGTCACGCCGCAGCTGCTCGCGCTGGGCATGCCGCTCACCGTGCTGCGCGAGGCGCTGGGACCTGCGGGCCGGCGACGCCTGGATGTGGCTGTCGACTGCCGGGCGGCGCGCGTGGCCACCCATCCCGCGCTGGTGTCGCTGATGCTCATGGTCACGCCGTTCTTGCTGTACTTCACCGGTTGGTACGAACTCACCCTCCGCAGCGCGACATTCAACGAACTGCTGCACCTGCAGTTGGTCGCCGTCGGGTACCTGTACTTTTGGACGAGGCTTCGCGCCGACCCGGTCCCGCGTCCCTTCCCGCACATCGCCGCGCTGTGGATCACGTTCGCCGAAGCCATCGCCGACGGCACCCTCGGCATGCTCATCATGCTGAGGCACGCGCTGATCGGCTACGGCTACTACCATGCGCTGGGCCGCACCTGGGGGCTGAGCGCCCATCAAGACCAGATCCTGGGCGGCGGCGCGCTGTGGCTGATCGGCGACCTGGCCGGCATCCCGTTCCTCGGCGCGGTATGGATCCGCATGATCCGCGAAGACCGGGAGCAGGCCGCGGCGACGGACCGGTACCTGGACGATCTGGCCGCCGCCACCCCGCCGGACGGCCTGACGGTTCCCCCGGCAGCCGCCGGCGGCACCGCCGACCCGGACCGCCCCTGGTGGGAGACCGATCCGCGGCTCGCCCATCGTTACCGACGCCCGGGCACCGAACACGTCGACGGCTCGAACGTCTGACCGATAACTATGCAGCCGAATGCTGTCCAGCAGTCGATGCGCCGCGGGAATCCGGGACCCATCGGCCACCGGTCGAGCCCGGTTATACCCGATGGTCGCGTCGGCGCCTCACGGCCACCGAGTGCAGGAACGCTGCGGCGATCATGGCGGTGCCGGCCAGGGAGGCGAACCAGTCCGGTATATCCCGGCCGATCTCGACCAGCAGCAGCACGGCCAGCACGCCGATGGAGTAGTAGGCGCCGTGCTCCAGGTAGACGTAACGGTCCAGGGCCTTCCTGCGCACCAGATAGACCGTCAGGCAGCGCACGTAGGCTGTCCCGATGCCCAGGCCGATGGCGAACAGCGCGATGTTGACGGTGACCGAGAATCCGCCCATGACGCTGTCGAAGGAGAAGCTGGCGTCCAGCAACTCCAGGTAGCAGAACAGCATCAGGGCTCGCCGCCCGGTCGGCGCCGCCTGCCCGCGATCGGAGGCCAGCACCTGGCTGCGGCCCTCGGCCGCGGCGCTCAAGTACCTGACCGCCAGGTAGGAGACCAGGCCGATCACGCCGGCGAACGGTACGCCGAGGCGGTGGTCACGGCCGAACGTCGACGCCGCCACCGCCAGGAACCCGGCCACGACGGCGACCTGCGCCAGGGTCAGGGTCCTGCTACCGAAGCGGGCCAGGCGGGCGGTGCGGTTCTCGATCCAGGTCAGCCAGGTCCGTTCGCGGTCGCCGTCCAACAGGAAGCCCAAGAAGATCATCAGGAGGAACACGCCGCCGAACGCGGCGATCAGCGGCTGGACCTTCAGGATCTGCTGTCGGTACCCGGCCGGGTCGTCGAACGAGCTGCGCACCACGGCCACCGGGTCCCGCCGGGTGGCGGCGACCAGCACGAGCGTGGGGATGAGCAGGCGCATCCCCAGGACCGCGACCAGGATCCCGACGGAGAGGAACACCTTCTGCCAGTAGTCGTTGAAGCGCCGCAGGACGGTCGCGTTGACCACCGCGTTGTCGAACGACAGGGCGACCTCCAGCACCGCCAGCATCGCCACCACCGCGGCCGATTCGACGCCGCCGAGCCACCACGCCCCGGCCACTCCCGCGACCGTGACGGCGTAGGCCACGCCGAACCCGCGTCCGCTCATCCCGCAGCCTTCCTCGCCGGCCGGCCGGCACCCTGGTGCCGACGGGCCGGCAGTGCTCGCCGTCCGTGGGCCAGTGCATTGTCGTCGGACCCGTACCGGCTACGCAGGACCCTGCGGTCGGCCGGCTGGGGAACGGGTCCGACGGCAACCTTGCACTATGCAATAGTACAGTCATCACACGATCCTGTCTTCACCCGGCTGCCAGAGCGGAGGCCGTTGCACAGGCACATGCGCCAGCCTGACATCGTCGCCGCCGAAACGTCGGCTTCATCAAGCACCGCATCACGCCTTCCCGACGTGCCGACCCCCGTCCACCGCCGACGTCTGCGCCCCTGGTCCCGGCTCGCAGCCCGGATCCAGCGGCTGTGTGATCTCCAGGTGAGTACGAGGTGGTGCACGACGCGGCCAGGAACGCGTGGTCGGCCCGGATCGCGGCTGCCAGGATCGGCATCACCTTGGCAGCGCGCCGGGTGGCTTCGCGGTCTTGTGCGAGATCTGGTTTGCCGCCGAGTCAAGAAGCCTTGGACCCGGGCCGTGTTCCGCCTCGGCGAACGCGACGGGATCCGTATCGGCCGGTCAAGCAACCGTGCGTCCGTGACCGGTGGCCGGGATGAGCCCGACCGCTCACGGGCGAGGGCCGCAGGAAGCCATGTCGCCGAGACCCAAGGGCGTGCGGCCGGACCGCCGGATGCATGCCGTCGTTTGGCGTTGGCTTCACGGGGATGAGGCGCGTATGAGGCGAGGCGCGCGGCGGTCCGGACCACCGCCACCAGCGACCGGCGCGGCGCGGCCGTCAGGTGGCTGAGCGATTCCCTTTCACCGGTGATCGCCAGTTGTTAGTTTGGTGTGAGCGGCGCCGCTTCGCGGTCGTCTGGTGAGCCGAAGTCTGGTCGGCACTTCGAGTCCTGTCGCCCCTGAAAGGCACCGCCGCGATGCGCAGTGTGGAGATCGTCCTCGCCCTGGTGGTGCTGGCGACGGTGGTGGCCGCGCTGGCCCGGCGGCTCAGCGTCCCGGCCCCCTCGCTGCTGGTCGTGGCCGGGGTGGTGGTCGGATCGTTGCCCGGGGTCCCGGACGTGCGCGTCACCCCGGAGGTCGTTTCGCTGGTGGTGCTGCCGCCACTGCTGTACGCCGCGGGGGAGGAGCTGGCCTGGCGGGATCTGCGATCGGTGTGGAGGCCGGTCACGGTGCTGGCCGTCGGCCTGGTGCTGGCCACGGCTGCCGCCGTGGGCGCGGTGGCGTCCGTGCTGACGCCGCTTCCGGCCTCGATGGCCTTCGTGCTGGGCGCGATCCTGGCCTCCACCGACCCGGTCGCCGTCACCGCGCTGGGCCGGCGGCTGGCGCTGCCGGCGAAGATCCAGGCCCTGGTGCAGGCCGAGTCGCTCTTCAACGACGCCACGTCCTTGGTGCTGTTCCGGGTCGCGGTCACCCTGGCCGTCGCGTCCGGCGGCATCGCCTGGGGACACGCCGCCGGGCAGTTCCTGACACTCGGCGGGGGCGGCGCGGCCGTCGGCGCCCTCGCCGCATTCGGGGCTGTGCTGATCCGCCGCCGCACCGTCGACCCGGTCATGGACACCGTCATCGCCCTGGTCGCTCCCTACGCGACCTACGTACTGGCC
The DNA here is from genome assembly GCF_015356825.1 of Catenulispora rubra. Lineage (GTDB taxonomy): Bacteria > Actinomycetota > Actinomycetes > Streptomycetales > Catenulisporaceae > Catenulispora > Catenulispora rubra. The sequence continues at coordinate 57,760 of NZ_JAACYW010000002.1, forward strand.
GAGGCGTTGCACGTTTCGGGGGTGACAGCGGTCGTCGTCGCTTCGGTGATCGTCGGCACGCAGACCGCCCGTATCACCTCCGCGCACACTCGCCTGGAGCTGCACGCCGTGTATGCCACGGTGGTGTTCCTGCTCGAATCGGTGATCTTCTCGCTGATCGGGCTGGAGCTGCCCACCCTGGTCCGTGCGGCCCACGGGGCGGCGTGGCTCTGGCAGGCCGCGACCATCGCCGCGGTGCTGATCGTGATGCGGGCGCTGTGGGTGTTCCCGACCTCGGCGGCCACTCAGCGCCGCGCCGGCGCCGAGCATGTGTCCTGGTGGAAGCCGGCGGTGGTGTCCTGGGCCGGAGCGCGGGGCGTCGTACCGCTGGCCGCCGCCTTGTCCGTGCCGCTGACTGCCGGCAGCGGCGCGGCACTGCCCGGCCGGGATCTGCTACTCCTGCTCACCACCACCGTGATCGTGTTCACCCTCGTTGTCCAGGGCTTCACATTGGAGCCTCTGGTGCGACGCTCCCGTATCGCCCAGCCGGCCGCCGACAACCGCGCCGAGCAGAACCGGGCCCGGCTGGCCATGGCCCGCGCCGCGCTGGCGGAGCTGGAGGACCGTTCGGGTACCGAGCCTGAGGTCGCCGTCGAACAGCTGCGGCATGCCCCCTGCGCGCCAGAATCAAGCACGAAAGTCAGGAGTCCGACAGTACCCGGCAGCCGAGCGCTTCCGCCTCCGCCGAGCTGCGCCGAGACCTGATCGCCGTCGAGACCGAGGCCCTGACCCGGATGTACGCCGACGGGCAGATCGGCGACGCTACGCGGCGCCGCCTGCAACGCGTCCTGGACTTGGAGGAAGCCGGCCTGGCCGACTGACGCCGCAGCGGAACCCGTCGTGCCGTGCGTGACCGTGGCTACGCGACGACATGGCGGGGCCGAGGTCGCCGGGGGTCGCGCGAGTATTCGACGTGGTAGCGCGCTACCCGCTAAGCATCGGGTAGCGCTGTCCGGTCAGCCGGGGCCCTTGGACGACAGGAGGCGGCGTGCCGGCTATCGGCCGGCGCACTCGACTGAGTGTCCGTCTCCGACGTGGCTTGGCGCCCATGGTAGGTTGCCGTCGTCGACGATGGTTTCCTCCGGGCACCTGCATCAGAGGCCCTGACCAAACGGTTGGTCAGGGCCGTCCCAGCCGCTCGGCGGCGACTCGCAGCGGTTCGCAGCTTGACTCGGCGGCCGCGGCGTTACCGTGAGCTTTGCCCAGGAAAGCAGTTGTCGACTACCGCGCCGCCGGACCAGGGTGCCGCCTGGGGCCGTTTGAAGAAGCGTCGCAGGCGAGCTCACCGAAGCCTGCGATGTCAGGCGTCGCTCCTGGTGGACACCGCGTGTCGTTGCGGAGTGCGTCAGTCTTCAGCCGGTGGGGTTCACCACGGTGGCCTCGCTGGTCTCCAGTTCGGGTAGCAGGCCGGCCAGCACCAGGATCGCCGCGAGGTGCTTGGCCTCGACCTGGCCGGTCAGGCCACTGAATTGCATCTGGGTCGGCAGCGACGCGCTGTTCGACTGTGCCGGCGGAGGCCACGATGCCGTCCCAGAGAAGGCCTGGAAGTCGCTCTCGGCCTGCGCCGGGATCGCCGAGCTCGGCACCGGCTACGTCATACGGGTGGGCGAGACGGCGGTCAGCACCGGGCGGAAGGTCACCGCTACCGGTGCCCCGAGTGTCTTCATGACGTCGACCTGGGCGGCGACGCCGTCGATGGTGATGTGTCTGCCGGATGCGGTCACCGTTACCGGCTTGCCCGGGATGAGCACGGCGCGGTCCTTGGCGACCTGCACCATGGCGGCCGGCGCGTCCGCGGACGGGTGTCCGGTGGCTGTGAACACCACCCGTGCCGACAGGTCCCGCCCGGACCGGAGGAATCAACCGGGCCCAGCGGAGAGTAGGGGCAGAAACCTCGGGGCCGGGGAGGAAGCGGCGGTCGCCGTTCCGCCGGAGGCACTGGCCGCCGGCGCTGCGGTCAAACCCGGCGCGGGACTGCTGGTCGCAGAAGCTCGATGCGACGAGGACGAGGAACTGGACGAGCATCCGATCACGGTGACTGTGGCTAACAAGGTTCCCATGACCGCGCCCGTCTTGAGGGCACAGAGGATCCCAGGCATTGACGGCTCCCGATGGTAGATGTCCACCTTGCAGATCCCCGTGTCGCCCGGCCAGACGGGCCCGGCTTGAGCGTCAGACTTCACCAGACGCCAGTCTGCGGAGGAATCGGGGTTTTACCGACTGTTGTGGCGCGTTGAGCCCGGCGATCCTGCCGCAGCTGTGCCAGATGCGGCGCGCTAGGCGATGGGTTCGAGGCGGCGGGCACAGTTCAGCGGCTTTTCGACGGTAGGAACGTTGGCGTTGAACCAGGCGCCCTGACAGAAGGTGTGACGGCGCGGACCGGCCGACTGAAGCAGTGGCAGGAATTCTGCGGCCGCGTACCGGTGCTGCCGATGTACAGACCCGCGTCCACAGGACGTCGAACGTTAGTGGATGTCGGATGAGGTCTGTCAGCGGTGTGGCGTCAGGGCTGGCGGCCCAAGGGGTGTTCGCAGCCCGCCCGCGCCTTCCGGATCCGCGTTCTGCAGATGCGGCCATCGGCCGGAGACGAAGTCGATGGTGCAGTGTGTGAACACCCATGCCATCTCGGCCGCGAGAAGAGATGTATGTTGTCGTGCCCGGTGCCTGCTCCGGACGGTCCGCTGTCGTCGTGACCCCGGTCTTTCCCGGGTTCCGTGGCTCCTCGCTTGCAGGCAGGATCGACGACGAGAAGTCGGGACGGGCTCGGGAGGGTGCGGTATGCGGTGGCAAAGGCACGGTAGAGCTGTGGTCGTACTGTGCGTGGCAGCGAGTGCGGGATGTGTGGCGGCTTGCGGGCCCTCGACTTCGCCGACCGCAGCGCCGAGAGATGTCGCCGCGTCGTCGCGAGTTGCCGCGTCGTCGCCGGAGGCCGGGCACACAGGTGCGCCGGCCGCGATTCCAGCTCAATGTACGGGCATCATGCCGGGGCTCAAGGCGGCGTTCGGCTTCGACGAGTCCTGGACGGCCAGTTACCAGGACCCTGCGACACATCGGCTGCCACAGGATATGGGGTCGTATATGAAGCAGAACATCGACACCTATCCGGGCCTGGACTGCGCGTTGATGGGTCTGCTCGTTACGTCGAATCCACTGAGCGCTGCCGAGATCCAGGTCAGGCCGTACGACGCGTTCTGGGTGAACAGTCTGCTGTTCAGCGCGCCGGGCCCGGCACAGCAGTGCACTGACCTTCACATTCCCGGACAGGTCCGCAGCCAGGGCTGTTGGACCAAGGACGGAACTTACCTTGTGAGCCTCGCCACGGCGAAGGTGATGATCATCGGCACCTTTTCTCTATATCAAGCCCCTGAACGGTTCGGCGAGCTGCGCGATGCCGTGAACCATGACCTGACCCGGATCGCCGCGGCTGTGTGATGCCAGCGGGCACCACTTGCGCCGGGGCGGCTCACGTACCGAGGTCGGCTGCTGAGATGAGGAGACGCGCGACATGCGGGCAGAAGACTGCCAGTGCGGTGATCAAGCCGCGACCGATTGTCCGAGCCACCGGCGCGGCACCTCGGACCGACCACTTAACGTGGCCCGCGACAAGCCGTCGGACTGACCATGCGTCCATTGCCCACGACGCCCGCCGGGGTGGAGATCTGCGCCCTGGCTTTCTTCCTCGGCGTGCGGGCGGTTGCCCTGTTGCAACTGGCGGTGGCGCTGCCGACCGCCTTGCGGGACACGACGTCGCCGACTCTGTTCATCGCCCTGCTGACCGGATACGCCGCGGAGTCTGCGGTGCTGGCCACGGCCACAGTTCGTGCCCGGTGCTACCGGAGCCGGGCCTGGGGATGGGCGGATGCAGTGGTGGCGGTCGCCGTACTGCTGGCACAGCCGGCGTTCATCACGCGGGCCGATGCCACGGGCAGTTGGACGGCGTGGGGCTTCGCGCTGACGCTGGACAGCGCGGCGGGTGCCGCGATCGTGTTCCGTCGCCGCCGCGAGGTTGTGGCGGCCGTCGCGCCGCTGTCGGGGGTGTACCTCGCCACGATGTTTCCAGTGGCGATCGGCGCTTCGGCCCGGATCACCGTGGTCAGTAACACATTTGCCTATGTGGGGTTCGCCGTGCTGGCCCGCCTGCTCGTCGGCTACCTGCGCCGGCTGGCGCTGGACGCGGAGATTGCCCGCGACGCAGCCGCGGCCGGCGCCGCGCAGGGTGCCCGGCTCAGGCACCTGCAGGCCCAGCGCCTGCTGCTGCACGACAACATCGGGCTGCTGCGGCTGCTCGCCCAGCCCGATCTGCCGCCCGAACTCGCCGGGCCGCTGCGCGGACAGGCGCTGGAGCTGGCCAACCGGGTTCGCCGGTTCCTCGACGACCTGCACACCGAGCCCGCACCGCGGCCGCCCGCCGGGCCCGGCGGTCCGGTGCCGCTGACCGATGCCGTCTACGCGGCGGTGGACGGGTTCGGCGATCTGCCGCTGGAACTCAGCGTGGACCTCGCGGCCGACGTACACGTCGTGCCGGCGGCGGCAGCGGCGCTGACCGGAGCACTGGCGACGCTGCTGGCGAATGTGCGGCTGCACGCGGACGCGCGGCTGGTCGTCGTGCACGCCGACGCGGACGAGCTTGCCGGGTGGTGGGAGGTGACCGTGCACGACGACGGCCGGGGATTCGACCCCGCCGTCACACCGCTCGGTTTCGGACTGCGGGAACAGGTCACCGGCGTGCTCACCCGCCATGATGTCAGCACACTGATCGGCTCCGAGCCCGGTGACGGTACGAGCGTCACGCTGCGCGGTCCATGGACGGAGAGGGGGCGATCGTGACCCGGAGGGTCCGCGTCGTCGGAATCGACGACGACACGATCATGCGAGACGGGCTCGCGCTGCTGCTCACCGCGCACGACGTGACAGCGACCTTCCCGTCCGTCACCGAGTTCCTGCGTGCCGCGCCGCGGGCTGACGTGGTTCTGGTCGATCTGAAACTGAGCGGCACCGGCCGCGTGGCCGAACTCCAGGGCCAGGCGGCCGTGCGCGCTGTGGCCGGAGCCGGATACCCGGTGCTGGTGTACACCAACGAGCGGCGCCGCGCCGTCCTGGTCGGATGTCTTGCCGCCGGCGCGCGGGGTGTCGTGCACAAGGCGGAGCCGCTCGACGCCCTGGCCGACGCGGTCTCCCGGGTGGCGGAGGGCCACACGGTCATCACCCAGGCGCTGACCGGTCTGGCCGAGCTCGCCGGGCGCCGCGGCCGGATCCCGTCCCTGTCGCCCCGACAGCGGGAGGTCCTCGCCGGGCGCGCCCGCGGTGAATCGTTCGCTGCGATCGCGGCACGGCTGTTCATCACGCCCAAAACCACCGAGGAGCACATGGCGAAGGTCACCGAGAAGTTCGCGGAGTATCTGCGCACTCACTCGCCGGCGGACTTGGAGCGCCACCTCGGCCTGGACCCGGCGGAGCTGTCGGACTGAGACTCGGACACCGGCTCGAACGGCGGCAAGCGGCCGGGCGCCTGCGGGAAGTGCCGAGTGATTCACGAGATCTGGGAGGGAAGCATGAACAGACGGAACTGGGCAGTCCTCGCCGTTGCCGCCGCGGCGGTGATAGGCGGTGTGGCGTGGATGATGGCCGGCCGCGGAGGTGTTGGTCGGCAGGTCTCTGCGACCGACGGCCCGTGGCCGCCGAAGCCCGGGCGATCAGCGGGCGGGTTCACGGCGCAACAAGCGGTGACGCTCAGCGGTGACTTGGCCGCAGGTACCGACGCCGGAGTTCGCGCCGCCGTCGCACTGCCTGCGGGGCAATCCCTCGACCCAGGCACGCTGCGGCAGATCAAGGCACTGGGTCCGGTGGCGTTCGACAGCTCGACCTTCCACGACGATCAAGATGGCACGGCGACCGTCGTCGCGCGCCTCGGCGGCCAGGCCGGTCAGCCGGCCGCCGGCTCGGGCGGCGGATCGAAGTGGACGGTGCACCTGATCGACGCCGACGGCCAGTGGAAGATCAGCCTCACGGAGCCCGCGCGATGAACCGGCTGCGGCGTCTTCTCGTCAGCGGCTGCGTCGTCGCGTTCGCTGCGAGCGCGCTGACGGCTTTCGTGAGCGGCCCCGGTACCGCTGCCGCTGGACCGATGTGCCCGAGGCAGCTCACCGGTTCCACCGCTGCGTCGAACAAGCAGTCCGCGACGAGCCGGCCGGTCGTCTTCGTGCACGGATGGACCGGCACGCCGATGACGGGAACCGCGGCGATGCTGACGCGGCAGCTGGGCGACCGGATCAATCCGTTCCAGTTCGACTACAGCACCTGGTCGTCCAATTGGGCTTCGAACCCGAACATCGCCTCCTGTCTGGCCGACTATGTGAACGGTGTCTCCGCCGCCTACCGCGCTGCCGGAGGCGACGGAAGGGTCGTCGTCGTGGCGCATTCGATGGGCGGCCTGGCGATCCGCTACGCCACCAGCGGACAGTACGTCGCCCATCCGATCCCGGCCGACGAGATCCCGTACGTGATCACTATCGACACCCCGCACCTGGGCTCCCCCTGGGGCAACACCGGGATCGCGCTCATGAAGGAGCTCTACCAGGCGGTCTGGGGCGAGAAGCTGCCGGCACCCTGGGGCCAGGACGGCCAGAAATGCCTCGCACAGCACCAGCACGGCTCGGCTCTGCCCTCCGGCTGCGGAGACCTGCCGCCATGGCTGCCGGCCTCGGTCCACCTCGTCGAGATCGGCGGTGACGTGACGGTGGACCGGAGCCTTTTCGGCGTCACGCTCTACAGCATCCCGCTGAACGGCGACGGCGTCGTGACGCTCCCGTCCGAGCACGGCTACCCCGTTTCCGGGCCGAACGGCGAGCCGCCGCCGGGCCTTGCCACCGTGCGCTCCACCACCGACTCCTGCCGCGTCGGGGCGGGCGCGGTCGGGAATGCCGCCAGCACCCTGGTCGACCTCGCCCCCGGCGGATTCGCCGTGACGTCGATATTCGACTACATGACGCTGCAGGACCTCCAAAACAACACCTTCAGCCCCCGCGTCCAGGCCTACATGGGTGGGGCGACGCTCGCCGCGCCCTGCTCCCACATCGGCGTCACCAGCGACCAGAGCGCGATCGACCAGGTCACCGAGGCGATCAAGGCGGCGCTGGCCGGATCGGGGCCGACGGTGCGCACCCTCGACCAGCACTTGCTGCCCGATCCCGAGTACGGACCCGGATACACCACGAGCGGGACTTACTTGCAAGTCTCCGGAGCCGACGGGCTCGACGCGGTCAACGCCGCCCTGCGCCGCCTCATCACCGACGATCAGCAGCGGATGAGGGACAACTACCTCCAGATCTACGGCTCGGCCACCCAGCCCGGCTCCTACCCCGGGATCTACTCGTCGGACCCGAGCAAGGGAGAAGTGTCAGCCACCACCGCAGTGGTCAGCGTCCTGATTCCCAGCACCGGCATCTTCCCCGGCGGCAACGACGGCGACCACTGGGTCTCCGCGACTATGCTGGTGCCGTCCGCCAAGCCGGTCACTTTCGACAGCCTGTTCGCCGACCCAGCGCGAGCGCGGGAAACGATCAGCGAAGCCGTGCTGGCCCACTTCCTCGACCCCGGCCAGTGCGTCGCGCAGCAACTCGCTGACCCCAGCGCCCCCGCCCGGCTGGGACTGGCTCCGACTCCGGACAACTACAAGCACTTCGCCATCACACCAGCCGGGCTCACCGTCGGCTTCGACCAAGGGGAGATCGGCATGGAGGCGTGCGACCGCCAGTCCTTCACCATCGGCTGGCCGCAGCTCCGAAGCCTGCTCAGCCCGACCGGCCGAACCCTGGTCGCAGAACTCGGCTAGACGACACGATCAACCAGTACCCGGCGCACGCGGCATCGATGAGTTCACAGACGTGAACGTGACCACCAACATCGCTGTCTGACTGTTCACCGTCTACGTCGTCACGATCCCGCCCACGTCGGCGTTCACCGCTGCGCAGGAAACGGCGCGGGAAGCGGTGAACGCGTGCGCCGACGGACAGGCCGCAGAAGAGTGCAAAAGGTCATGTAGAGGATGCCTTGCGGCGACGACCCAGTTCTCTGTTTGCTCTGAATCATGTCTCCGTTTGCCATGAATCACGCCGGTTCGGGAGCTGCAACTGCGTATCGCGGCGTTGTCCTGGGTGAGGGCAACGCCCCTGTGCCCGCCAGTCGCAGGAGGTTCCCGTGGCCGCGTCACCCGAACTGTCCGAACGGCAGACCACCAGCGGCGGCCCCGACGAATGGCGCGCCGCTCCTCGGGCCTGGCCGCTGGGAGCCGACCAGACCGACCAGGCCGCCCTCGACCGGACGCTGATCGAACGTCGCCCCCGGCTCGTGCTGAACGACAGGCGGCTGTGGGCTCTGCTCGGCGGCTGGACGCTGTTGTGGTTCGCTGTCCTTGCCCGCCACGGCGGCTACTCCTGGCACTACTTCCGCCAGGCCGGCACGCTGCTGTTCGATGGCGCGGCCGCCGGTGCCCCGGCAGGCGGGCTGCACGTGTACGCGAACTACCCCCAACTGCAATTCGGCCCGGTCACCTTCGTCACAGCCCAGGGACTGCGCCTGCTGGACCCCGCTGGAGTGATTCCCGCCGAGGCGATCATGACCACTGTGGGGCTGTTCGTCCTGTACACCGTCCAGCGCATCACCGTCACCTTGCGCCCGGAACTGGCCGGCGACGCCCGGCTGCGCCTCGCCCTGCTGATCGGCGGCGGCGCTTTCCTCATCGGCTGGGTGGACCTGGCCGCCGGATACGGGCACCTCGACGACGTGCTGGCCCTGCTGTTCGTGACGCTCGCGGCGTGGGCCCTGGTCTCGGACCTCCCGGCGGTCGCGGGGATCTGCTTGGCGCTGTCCGTGGACTCCAAACCCTGGGCGCTGGTTTTCCTGCCATTAGTGTTCGCCGCGTCCCGAGCAGCCAGGAAATACGTCGTGTTCTGCACGGCTGTCGCGGTGCTGCTGGCGTGGCTCCCGTTCGTCCTGGTGGACCTGCACACGCTTACCGCAGCCCAGTACGCCATCACCAACCAGCCCTCCTCTGCACTGCGTGCGCTGGGCGTCAGCTCGCCGACGACCCCCGGCTGGGATCGGCCGGCGCAGATCATCCTCGGGTGCTTGCTCGGCGCCGTCGCGATCAGACGCCGCCGTTGGCAGGCCGTCATCGTGCTGGGGATCGGAGCGCGCCTCGTGCTGGACCCCGGCGTCTACAACTACTACACCGTCGGCCTCCTGCTCGGCGCACTGTTGTGGGACATGCTGCGCATGCGGTGGCCAGTCCCCGTCTGGACCCTGCTGTCCGGCCTGGCGCTGGGTATCGCACCCTTGCTGACCTCGAACGCGACGTTGCTCGGCGATGTACGGCTGTGGCTGTTGCTCGGCTTGATGGCGGACGTTCTGATCACACCGGCTCGCCGGTATCCACCCAGCGTCGACACCATTGCGCCGAGCCGTGCCCTTCGGCCCGCAAGCGGATCCGTGAGCTGGATGCGGAGGGAGACATACTTCGCAAGGCGGCCAGCTGTTCCCCGAGCCAGACGCGCTGGTGTGGAGCTCAAGTGAGACTACAGATGGTGTCGATTACGGCGTGTGGTCGCGCGTGGGATGCGGGCTGCTGCGGGACATCAGAGTAGAACCTTGCGGTGCCGGATGTGAGGGGCGCGGCGTTGCTGCCGCATCTGGATGAGCGGCAGCGACGGTTGTATTTGACCGCGGAGGCTGACGCGCTGGGGCACGGCGGGATCGCGGCAGTGGCCGCGCCGGCCGGTGCATGGCGCGAGGCCGAGCGTGCGGTCCAAATCGGTCCGTTCTTTGCCCGTGCGGCAAGGGGGTCGCGGAGGACGGCTGCCCTTCTGCCGGCGAGGAGGGAACTGTTGCGGGTTTGATCGTGGATCAAACCCGCAACAGTTCAGATGACGGGCAGGAGGATACCGGGCAACCCCGTTCGGCTCTGCCTGCGGCTTCATTCCGGGAGTCCCGTGCTGCGCGGAAGCGCGTATGGTGTCGCCGGGTTGTCGACGGGGTGTTCGGGCGATGGTCACTCGCTGCTGCGCAGTGCGGTGGTCGGCGCGAGCGCGGCGGCGCGTAGTGCCGGGTAGAGGCCGGCCGCCGCTCCGATGACGGCGGCGGCAGCGAGTCCTGTTCCGACTGCGGATCCCGGGATCAGGATGGTCCAGTTCCGGATTCGTGCGACGGTCGCGGTGGCGGCGATCCCCATCAGCACGCCGCCCGCGCCGCCGAGCAGGGCCAGTGCCTGGGATTCCAGGAGGAACTGTCCGGCGATGTGCCTGCGTCCGGCACCGAGGGCTCGCCGCAGCCCGATTTCGCCGCGGCGTTCGAGGACTGAGACGACCATGACGTTCGCGATGCCGATCCCGCCGACCAGCAGGGCGACCGCACCGAGGCCGAGGAACAGTTGGGTGCCGGAGGCTCGCGCGGCGACGCGTGCGGTGAGGACGTCGGACGGGCGGCTGACGGCGACTTCGCCGGGTGTCTCGGGGTCGGCGGCGAGTGCCAGACGGGCTGCTGTGGCGGCGACCGTGTCTGTCGATGCTCTGATGTAGATGAGGCTGGGGTGCTCGTCGTAGCCGAATCCGGTGGCGGCTGCGGGCCCGCCGATGAGGACGGCCTGGTCGAGTTCCGGGGCGAGGACCTGCGCCTGCAGGATGCCGGCCACGGTGAACCACTGGCCGTGGCCGGACGCGGCGAGCCAGATTTGCTGTCCCGGCGCTGTCACGCCCAGGACGGTTGCGGAGTAGTGGCCGAGGACGGCCACCGGGTAGTGCTCGGTGGCGGCGTTGAGAAAGACCCCTGACTGAAGTCGCGCGTCAAGTGTCGCCGGGAGCGTGGAGTCGGCGGCGATGACGTCGATGCCGCCGGTCAGGTAGGGCGGCACCTTGTCCGTGCGGTAGACGCGGACCGCGGGCAGGACGGCCGTGGGCGTCACAGCGGTGACCCCGTCGGTGCGCGCGAGCCCGGTGGCGGCGCTCGCGGGAAGCTCGGCCACCTGCCCGCCGATGGTCCGGCCGTTGGCGACGGTGAGCAGATTCGTGCCGAGGCGGTCGATCTGTGCCAGCAACGCCGCCTGGCTGGACCGGGTGATACCGAGGACGGCCACGACGGCGGCGATGCCGATCGCGATGCCGAGGGCGGACAGCGCGGCTCTGAGCCGCCGGACGCGGAGCCCCAGCAGCCCCAGTCGGATCAGGTCCGCGGGGCGGATCCGGGAGTTGACGGCTGCGCGGGTCACTGGTGTCTCCCGGTATTCTCGGCGTTCACGGTGTCCTGAGTGTTCTGGGTGTTCGCTGCCTCTCCTGTGTTCCGGGCAATGGCGGCGCGGCTGTCGCTGATGATCAACCCGTCCCGTACCTCGACGCGCCTGGGCATGGCGGCGGCGATGTCCCGGTCGTGCGTGATCACCAGCAGCGCCGCTCCGGCCTCGTGGAGCCTGTGCAGCAGTTCCATGACCCGTGCTCCGTTGGCCGAGTCCAGGTTCCCGGTCGGCTCGTCAGCCAGGATCAGCGTCGGCCGGCCGACCAGGGCCCGCGCGATCGCGACCCGCTGCCGCTCCCCGCCGGACAACTCGGCCGCACGGTGGCTTGCGCGGTGCGCCAGGCCCACCGTCTTAAGAGCCTGGTGCGCCGCCGTGATCCGGATCGAGGAGCGTGTTCCTCGATACAGCAGTCCCGCGGCGACGTTCTCCACGGCGGTGAGCCGTTCCATGAGAAAGAACTGTTGGAACACCACGCCGACATGTCGTGCGCGCAGTCCGGACAGTGCCGCGTCGCTCAGGCCCGCCAGGCTCGCGCCGGCGATCCGGACCTGGCCGCCGGTGGGCCGGTCCAGGCCTGCGGCAAGGTGCAGCAGGGTCGATTTCCCCGACCCCGACGGGCCGACGACCGCGGCCGACTCGCCGCGGGCCAGGGTCAGGTTGACTCCGCGTAGCGAGTGCACCGGCACCGCGCCCCGGTAGACCATGTGGACGTCGCGGAGTTCGAGAGCCGCAGGCTTCGCCGACCCCGCGGCCGTGCCCGCGTCGAGGCCAGTGCTCTTATGTGTTCTCATGATGCGGGGACCTCGACCAGCGTTCCGTCCGACATCCCGGGGCCGGTGATCTCCACGGTGCCGCTGATGTCGTCGAACAGCCCGGTGGTCACCGTGACCGCCGACACGGTCCCGCCCGCGACGATCCGTACCTGGTAGTCGTGATGTGGTCCGGCGATCAGCGCCATGATCGGGGCGGTCAACACGTGGCGGCGGACGGCGGTGACGATGCCGACTTGGACCGGTGCCCGATCCCAGCCGGCCGCGGCGGCGGGCAGGGGGGTGTCCAGTCCGATCGTGACGTCGACGACCGGCGGCTGGCCCTGTTGTCCGGACCCGGATCCGCCGCCGTCAGGGAGCGTCGCCACGTGGCCGATTCTTGTGACGTGCCCGGAGGTCGGCGACCCGTCCGGAAGCGTGATCCGGACCGGAGCGCCGACCTCGACGCTGCTCTGCGCGTCCACGGACAGCGGCAGCAGGACCGCGGAACGGTTCGAGGTGGCGGTCAGGATCTGCGAGCCGGCCGAGACCAGCGCTCCCGGAACGACCGCGTCCTGCGTGACCCGCACAGTCTCCGGCAGGAACACCACAGAACCCAGGGCGAGTGTGCCGTCGCGCCGATTCACGGGAACGCCGAGCGCCGCGAGGAAGTGGTCGACGGCCGCGACGGTCGCGGTTCCATAGCGTCCATCGACTGCTAGGTGGGGACCGAAGCCGAGCGCGTGCAGGTTCTGCTGGAGCTGTCGGACATCCGGGCCGTCGCTCATCCCGGGCGTGAACGCCCGCCACGCCGGGACGCTGCCCAGGAGAAGCGTCGTGGGCGTGTCGTCGATGTCGAACAGCCTGTTGCCGGCCGCGATGACAGTCCCGGGCGCCGGCAGCCAGGTGACGGTTCCGGCCCGCTCGGTGACGGCGGTGTAGTCGCCGTCGAAGCCGAGCGTCGCAGAGTCCTGGCGGGATTGCGTGATGTCCGCAACGTGGACTGTCGCCGTCGCGGTCGGGACGACGGCCGGCGGTGTCGGCCGGCGGTCCGAGGCGAACATTCCCCCCGCGTACGAGGCCGCCCCGCCGGCTGAGGCCACCAGGGCGACGGCCAGGGCTCGCAAGGCATTGCGATGGCGGGGCTGCGCGTCGAAATCCGGCTCCCCTGCGGGTGAACTGTTCATGAGACGTTGATCCCGCTGCTCCAGTACTGCTCGCAGGCGGCCAAGCTGTGCTGGATCCGTGCGGACTTGCCCTCGCGCTCCAGGGGCGTGCCGATGATCGGGAACGTACCGTCGGCCTTGGGATCGGGCCATTGGGGAATGCCGTTGGCCCGCATGCAGCCGGCGAACTGCTTGAGCGCGGCGAGATCGGCGGCCGACACCGAGTGGCTGTTCGGGCCTCCCGCGGGCAGGCGGTTGAGGATCGGGCCGCAAGCGGGCAGCGCCTGCGGGGAGTTGATCTCGGTCTTGGCGTTCGGATCGGAGGCGAAGTCGCCGCGCCCGTTCTGGTCGACGACCGGGTCGGGGAAGGCCGGAAAGCCATGGCTTCTCATGCAGGCGACGAAGTCGCGGTAGACGGCCTGGGCCTGGGCCTGTACCGATGTGGACGACGTCGAGGCCGGGGCCGCCGTCGCTGAACGGTGTGACTGGCCGCTGCACGCGGTCAGGGCGAGCGACGCGGTGATCAGAGTCAGCCAGGGGGATCGCTGGGACATGGTGCCGCGAGATGGCATGGAAACTCCCGAGAAGAGTCGTGTGGTGAGTTCGCTGTCCACCGTGCATCCGGCCACGATTCCGGCGCGTCGGACGTGGGAACCCATCTGTGCCGGCGCGTTACTACCCAGGTATCGGTCTGCGCTCGCGGACCGAGACCCTGGTCGTGTTCCCAGCCGGCCGCTCGGTGCCTACCGTGGGGGACACCATGGCCGATCTGAACCCGATCCGTTCGAAGCCTGTACGCCGCATGTGGCCGCGTGCGCGCGCGGCCCTCGGGGGTGCGTCGCGTCGCGTCACGGCTTTGGCCGGCGCCCTGCGGTCTTCGATGCTCGCGTGCGTCATAGCCGACCTCGCTGTCGCGGCTTTCCTGGTCGCGGTTGCGGTGTTCGTCACCGGCCCCGTCCTGCGTTTCTGGAACGTCCCGACCGATCCCATGAGCAAACCCGCCGGGCTGTTCGGCTCCATCAGCGGGTGGCGCGGCGCGGTCACCTTGTGGTGGGCGGCGTCGTTCCTCCAGGTCGTGGGGTTCGCGCTCCGCCGCCGGATCCTGCTCGCCGGTACACTGCTGGTCGTCCTCGGCGCGGCCGTCCACCTCGGAGACGCGCGGTTGTACATCACCCCGGTCGATCTCCTGGCACCCTTCTGCCTCTACACCGCGGCGTCCCGTGTGCGCTCACGGCGAGCATCGATCACCATTCTGATCGTGACCACCGTCGGCTGCTGGGCCGTGTCGATCGGCGGAAGCCTGCTCCTGGGGGGCCACATCGACGAGGGCGTGGTCTACCACTCGATGGATCCCAGCCTCGCTGTGGCCGCCGCCTGGTTCGCCGGCGACGCCTCGCGCGGCCGCCGCATCCATGTCGCCCTGCTGGAGGAGCGCGCGGCGGATCTGGAACGCGAGCGCGACCAGCACGCCGCGCTGGCCGCCGCCGCCGAGCGGGCTCATCTGACGCGCGAGATGCACGACGTGGTGGCGCACGGGATCGCGGTGATGGTGATCCAGGCTCAAGCCGCGAAAGCCGTGATGGACGACGACCGTCCGCAGGCGGCACGGGCCCTGGACGAGACCGTCGCGGTGGGTCGCACCTCCCTGGCCGAGATGCGGCGCCTGCTGGACATCGCCCGCCGCGACCGGAGCGGCAGACCCGCGAGCCGGTCGCCTCAGCCCGGTGCCGAGGCGTTGCCCGCTCTCATCGACCAGCTGCGCCGCGCGGGCGTCGACGTCTCCTTCCAGGTGGTCGGCCGGCCGGTACCGCTGGAACTGGCCGTCGATCTCACCGTGTACCGGATCGTGCAGGAAGCGTTGACCAACACCGTGCGACACGCGGGTCCGGGGGCCAGCGCCGCCGTGTCGCTGCACTACGACGGTGAGACGGACACGCTCGTGGTCGAGAGCCGGGACGTGCGCGTCGAACCACCGGCCCTGGTCCCGGCTCCTGCGCCGTCACCGCCGTCATCGCGGTCGACGGCCGGGGGCAACGGGCTGCCCGGCATCGCCGAGCGGGTCCGCGCGGTCGGTGGCCGTCTGGACACCGGTCCGACGCAGCAGGGCTTCCTGGTCCGCGCTGTCCTTCCCCGAGACGGAGCGGCATGATCAATATCCTGATCGCCGACGACCAGGCCCTGGTCCGCACAGGCTTCCGGCTGATCCTCAGCCGGCAACCGGACTTCGCCGTGGTCGGCGAGGCCGCGGACGGGACCGTGGCTATCGCGATGGCCCGTGCCCTGCGCCCTGACATCGTCCTGATGGACGTCCGCATGCCCGGCACGGACGGCATCGAGGCGACCCGCGCCATCCGGACAGCGGCCGAGGCGACCCCGCGCGTCTTGATCCTGACCACCTTCGACCTTGACGAGTACGTCTTCGACGGCCTGCGGGCCGGAGCCTCGGGCTTCCTCTTGAAAGACGCCCTCGCAGACGACCTGGCCGCCGCGATCCGTGTGGTGCACGGCGGCGAAGCCGTGGCCGCCCCGACCGTGACCCGCCGGCTGATCGAGAACTTCATCACCGTCTCACCGCACCTCGACAGCGAACCGGACGACGCCCCTCTCAGTGTTCTGACCCTGCGCGAGCGCGAAGTCCTCACCCTGGTGGCCCGAGGCAGATCGAACAGGGAGATCGCCGCCGAGCTCCACCTCGCGGAGACGACGGTGAAAGCCCATATCGGCCGGATCCTCGCCAAGCTCGACGTGCGCGATCGAGTCCAGGCGGTGATCCTCGGATTCCGGACCGGGCTGGTCAAACCCGGGGATCCGTAGTGAGTCCGGGCTGCTGCGCCACGGCTGCGAAGGTGAGGATCACCTGCCTGTCTGAAGACCGCTGTGCTCGAACGACCGGGTCGCTTGCGGTCGGCTTGCGGACTGTTCGAGGTGTGTGGGGGAGTGTGTCTCAGGATAATGATGCTTGGCCAAACGGCGGTGAATGCAGAGAGCATGCCGATGTTCAGCCGTGCTTTCCGTAGCTCTCTTACTGGGCAAAGGGCGCGTGCCTTAGGCGGCGGAAAGATTACGCAACAGGACGGCAAACAATTGACCGTCGGACACCGGATGCTCGACCGTGACGATCGACGCCGGGCCGATCGCACGATTCTGATCCGGCGCGAGCACGAGCAGGTCGGCGGGGCGGCGCAAGCCGTATTCGAAGTTCGGCGTCCGGGCCCGGCGAACCGGATCCGGCACTCGAATGCATGCGTGGTGTCTGTCCGTAGCGGAGTTCCGAACAGCAGTTCGACGGCGGCCAGTGATCGTGAGGGGTCGGTCCGTGTCTGGCCCATGCGGCACGCCAGGCGATCGACCGGATGGGGATCGTGGACCTCGTCGCGGCGGGTGTCGAAGACGCACACGAACCGGTCGACGCCGTCGCTGCGTGCGGCGACGACCGTCCGCATCTCGGCGGAGTCCTCCTGGCGGCTGGCGCTGACATGGACCACGATGTGCGACGACAGAATCCGAAGCCGGTTGTCGGCCTCTGGGTCCACCCCCTCGAACGCCTCGATCCGATCCGGGGCGACACCCGGAGCCGTGAACAGGCCGATCGCCGCCGGCCCGGGCCCCGACGCGCTCCCTGGGCCTCGGCGGTCCTAGGTCGCGTTGGGGAATGTGTCAGGTGCTGCGTATCCAGATCATGACGCTGGCCAGTAGCAGTCCGGCTTCGTAGCTCTGACTGAGCTTGTCGGCACGGGTGGCGATGCCGCGCCACTGCTTGAGTTTGCCAATGCATCGCTCGACCGTGTTCCGGTCTTTATACAGTTCAGCGTCGTGGCCGACCGGCCTGCCGCCCCTGGCGCCTTTGCGTTTGCGGGCGGCGGACTGGTCGGCCTTCTCCGGGATCACCGCCTTGATGCCGCGACGGCGCAGGTAGGCCCTGTTTGCCTTCGAGGAGTACGCCTTGTCCGCCAGCACGGCACCCGGGCGGCAACGGGCCGGGCCGCCGCGCGCATCCCGCACGGCGATCCTTTCCAGGACCGCGGTGAACTCTGGGCTGTCGCCGCGCTGGCCGGCGGTGACCTTCACCGACAGTGGTCGGCACCGAGCATCGGCGGCCAGGTGAACCTTGGTGGTCAGTCCGCCCCGGGAGCGTCCGAGGTCGGCGGCGGCAAGGCGGGCCTTGCGCCGCCGACGCGCCGCACGACGCGCCTCTTTGTCCGGATCAGCGGCTGGTGCCGCCTGGGCGGCGGGTCCGTCAGCAACCGGATTGCCTCCCGCAACCCGTTCGCCAGCTCCGTCCGGCTCAGGGGCGGTTCGTCCCCGTCTTCCGCCCCCTTTTTACCGCCGGCCTCGGCCAACGATTCCTCGAACGCCTCCAGCGTGGCCTGCTCGAACACCGCCCCGGCCGCATGCTGATGCGCACGGTTCGTGGTGGAGTCGACTGAAACGATCCGCAGGTCGACCTGCCCACGCGCCTGGGCGTCAGCCAGCACCGCCTCCAGCAGCCGGTCCCACGTCCCATCATCTCGCCACGTGCGGAAACGGTCGTAGATCGTGTTCCAGTTGCCGTATCGCTCCGGCACGTCTCGCCACGGCGTTCCACATCGGAACCGCCACATGATCCCGTTGAACTGAGCCCGCAGATGCCATGACCTGCGGCCCAGCTCCGGGACCGGAATCAACTCAGCCAGACGCTCCCACTCGGCATCAGTCAGATCGAACCGGCTACGTATCCCGCTCGGCATATCAAGAGACTACTTCAATCCCCAACGCGACCTAGAAGGTCGACCAGCGCGCCGTCCAGCATTTTCCAAGCCCCGCACCACGCGCATCGTCTGCTCGCCCTCAGGTCTGCGCCGTCCGCGCCATCAGTAACTCAGACTGGCGATACTGACGGCGAAATCCCGCGCGGCCAGCAGCCGCTGAACGCCCTCCAGCGTCAGCCGACTGGTCGCTATCGTGGTGTCCTTGCCGAAAATCTCAGCAGTGTCAGGCAGAGCGGTGGCCGGGACACGTCGATCACACTGTCTGTGAGGCAGATCTTCGGCCTCGGAATGCGTCGCTGTCGGTGATGTTCGGTGTTCGAGCGAGGCCGTCGCGGACGTGGGGCTCGTAGTCGTGCAGAATCTGCCGCAGCAGTGCGGTTCCAGAGCAGGGGCGGTCCAGCAGCTCGCGTCGGACCGGCCCGGCCCGGCCCACGTTCATGTTCCAAGGGCGCGAAGACCGGCCGGCGACGGTCTCCAACCAGGGACGCGCGCGATCAGCGTGACCACGGCCGACAGCAGGTGGGTGGTCGACAGGCCGGGCAGACGCCCTGCGGCGGTCGCATAGCAGGACGGGCGCGCTGGAACTGACGACCAGTGACGGCACCCGCGAGCGAGTGTGGGCCCTGCGCCGCGATCCGTCAGTCCGATCGAGGGCCGGTCAGAACCGGCGACGGACCTGCCGTGCGGAGTACGTGCTCACGGTGGACAGGGACGGCTCCAATCACTTTGCCGAGATCTGACAGCACTACTGTCTCTGCCAAGACATAACACACCGGTGGCAATCCCGTCTGTCCCCACTACGACCATTGACGACACGCGGGTGTGAAGCCATAGTTCTGCGAGCCCTTTGCCCGCTCGGTCCGACTTCCTTCCCATGCGCTGCTTCCGTGGAGGCTCTTGTGCCTCTGGCCATGTCCGTCATTCCTTGGTACCCGCCTCATCGTTTGCGCCTAAGGACCTGATTCACCTCGACCTCCCTGTGCCGCGCACCGAAACGGTTCCGACGGAGGACACTGCTTGAACGCTCGTGTAGCAGTTCAGCACTGGTCGCCGACATTTGCTGACGACCGCCTCGGCTGTGGCGCCGTCACTCACCTCGTTGATTCGTGCCGGTGACCACGAACTCGAGCCGGCGTGCGACCGACACCACGTGATCGGCGAAGCGTTCGTAGTACCTGCCGACGAGTGTCAGATCGATCGCCGTCTCCATGGGCCAGTCCCGGCCCGGCTGCAAGATCGCGCTGTACAACTCTCGGTGCAACTGGTCGACCACGTCGTCCTGCTCTTCGACTCTCCGAGCTCCAGGCACGTCTCGTCCCTCGATCAGTTCCGCGACAGTGTCCGCTAAGTGCACCCCGACGACTCCCATCACGTCGATCGTGTCGCGCAGATCATCGGGCACCGCGCACGAGGGATAGCGTCGCCGCGCGACTTTCGCGATATGCACCGCCAGATCACCCATCCGCTCCAGGTCCGCGCTCATCCGCAGCGAGGCCACCAAGACACGCAGATCCCCGGCCACCGGTTGCTGGCGTGCCATCAGGTCGAGCGCTCGATCGTCCAGCCACGCCCGCAGCGTGTCCACTGCCCTGTCGCCAACGATCACGGTTTCGGCAGCCTGCAAATCCGGACCCAGCAGTGCCGTGTTCGCGCCCCGCAAAGCAGCCCCCGTCAACCTGGCCAGACGCGCCAAATCACGCCCTACTTCATCCAATCCCTGGTGATACACATCGCGCACTGCCTGCTCCTATCCGTCACCGATCCCAGTCTCAGCGACACTATCGCCCACCCCTCTGCGATGCCGGATCGCCCATTCGCGTGAAGTGCGGAAAAGCGGATTCTGACGGTGGGGTTGGCGTATCGAATGGATCGGAACCATGATGAAGACCGGGCTCGCTTCTCTTGGCCGTCCGTGACGGACGAGGTGCCGCCGCGGAACCATTGCGCCATCGTGGCAGAGCCGACCTGGATCCAGCGCCCGACGAGTCGCTCCGATTCGGCGGTCACGGGCGTGCCAGACCACTGAGGTATGCCCCGCCGACGAGTTGGGCACGGTCGTGGCGGTCGGGTCTTGTCGTCGAGCGGTTGACGCGGGTCTTGACGGTGGCAGGGCCGAGCACCAGGAGAGCGGTGATCTCGTCGTTCGACAAGCCCCGCTCCGCCCAGGCCCGGGACCTCGAGTTCACAGTCGGTCAACGCGGCCGGGCTCGTGCGCTCGGCAGTGGCTGCCGGGTCCGGTGTGTGGCCGGGAACCGGGAGATCTGGGGCCGCAGGTCGGCAACGTGGGTATGCAAGTTCATTTGCTACTATCGCGACTGGCTTGTCTGCGTGCTCATAGCTATCCGGTACCGAGATGACACAAGCACCCAGGGGGGTGCCGATACCCACCCCAGTTATTCCGAAGGTGCTGGATTGTCATCAACTGATTGAGGATATCGCTCCAGATTGGAGTGAAGCACAGTTCGTAGCCGAACGACCGGCCATTTCGGGAGAATTGGATCTCGAACCCTTCGAGCATATTATCGGACTCGAGAGGCGGTCCTAGCCAGGTGATGTCTTCGAATGGTACGCGCACTGTTCCGCTGCTCATGCCCTCTCTGGCAACCCGGCGTGTGACCTTCTGTATCGACAGGTAAACCGCACGGTCGCTGTAGAGGAGGAACCCTTTGCCGAAATGGCCTTCTAGGGTGTCCAAAGCGATGGGGATGTTGCCGTACTGGACTTCGCCAGGTTCGAGACCGGCCAGCGCGCAGACCCACGGGAAGGATTCATCGGCAAGGCGCATAGCCTCAGCGCGAGTCAAGGATTGGTCCCGATGTAGCGGTGGGATGAGCGCGGGCGGATCCAGCGGGGGAGTTCGACTTCGGAACATGGCGGCACCTCCCAGGTGAATTCCCTTTTCATGATCCGCCTGGCACGTGCTTCCCGCACCTGAACGTCGTGCGCAGGCTCCGCCTCGGTTGCCGCAGGTGCGCGACGGGGGCATGGCCGTGGCGCGTGGCTGTCGCCGATGGTGGGTGGACCGTTCGATGGCCTAGACGACACCAAGTCGCTGGCTGGGGTGCTTCGAGCGTGTCTCATCATCGGCAGTCGCGATCGAATCGTGGTGGCTCCCGTTCCTGGTCTGTCCGGAACATCCCAGAGCGCTGTCTCAGGCACTTGATGGGACCTTGCCGGACCAGGCAGCACGCCAACTATGGGTCCGCGCCTTCGGCGTCATCGCGGACCAGCCATAGTTGGCGCTGCCAATGTGCGAACGGCCATCGCATCGTGGACGAACCCGGTGGCCTCCAGCCCGGCGCAGAAGTCGTTCTCGACCGCCGGCCTGACGACCCGGTTTCGTAGGTCTTCCGCGGTCCGTTGGGACACCACCACCTCCCACCCGGTAGCCGCCACCACCCTTCCAACGAGGCGCTTCGCGCCGCTCCTCCAGGATCCTGGCCGCCGTCGCTGCCGGGCAGTACCCCAGGAAGCGGCCGTCGGCGACGATCACGGTGTGCGGGAGGTCGGCGCGCAGGGCGGTGACCACCGCCAGGTCGGGTTCGGGGCCGGGCGGGCTGGCGGGGTGTGGCCGGACAAGGTCGTGCCGATCAGGTCGGCCCCGTCTGCCGCCGTCCGGACCCCTTCGGCCAGGGTCGACAGATCGGCCACGACCAGGCCGCCGCCGACCGAGTGGACGGCATCGATCATCGCGTGGAACGGCTTGCCGTCGGGTCGCGGCCGGTCAGTGGCGTCGCCGCGGCGCCCTATGCCCTCGCGGCCGGCACTGCGAACGCCTGGTTGGCCGCCGGGGTGATGAAGACGCCTTCGGTGTCGACCTTTTTCAGGCCGGTGACGGGGACGTCGACCGCCACGGCATCTGCCTGGACGTCCGCGAGGCCTCCGCAGCGGATCGCGAGGGCGCCGCCGGCCTGCACCGCGCGGGCCATGCGCACTTGCGTGGCGGTGTCGCGCAGCGGATCTCCATCGCCGGCCTGGCAAGACACGGTGAGCTTGCCCTCGGTGCGCAGTACGTCGGCGAACGGCCCGAGGAAGTCCGGGCCGAACTGGGCCATGCCGCCACCGACGACCGTGTGGGCGTCGACTGCGGTCAGCAGTCCGGCGATCGCGCGGCCGAGCAGGCGTGCGGCGTCGGTCACGGCAGCGCCCGTGAGGCTGTCGCCGTCCCGCATGCGGCGCGCCACGTCGCGCAGCCGCACCCGGTCGTCGCCGGTGGCCGCGGCGTACGCGGCTTCGATCGCCAGGCCGGACGCGACGGCCTCCACATGGTCGGTGCGGCCGCAACTGCACTGGATCAGGCCCGGCACCGGTTGCAGCGGGTGGGCGAACTCGCCAGTGGAGGACACGGCTGGACCCCGCCGGTGCGACACTGAGTCTGCGGTAGTCACACCGGCGATGGATCGGTCGGCGGTCCCGGGGCGCCTCTCCCTGCTGCAGGCGACCCGAGCGGTCGTGTCGACGTCGCGTTCCGGGCGCCGGTAGCGCAGTGTGGAATGTGGCGACCACGAGTGATGGAGGACCGATGACCACAGGCGGGAGCACGGTGCAGGTACGTCGGGTGTACGACGTGCCGGCGGACAGCGACGGCACGCGGGTGCTGGTCGACCGGATCTGGCCGCGCGGAATGACCAAGGCCAAGGCGGCACTGGACGAGTGGTGCAAGCCGGTCGCGCCGTCGACGGATCTGCGCCAGTGGTACCGCCACGATCCGCAGCGCTTCGAGGAGTTCGGCCGCCGCTACCGCGGTGAGCTGGAGGAACCCGAACGGGCCGAGGCCCTGGCGCACCTGCGTGAACTCGCGCGGGGTGGGACGCTGACGCTGCTCACCGCCACCAAGCACCCTGAGATCAGCGAGGCGGCCGTCTTGGCCCGCCTGCTTGAAGACTGATCCGCGAGGCACTCAGAGGTCGAGGAGTGCGTCGAGCGGCACGCCGAGGTCGGCGAGGCGATGCGGGTCGACCGGGCGGCCGGAGCGGACGAGTGCCTGGATCGCGTCGTTGACGTCCCAGATGTTGACATTCATGCCGGCGAGTACCCGGCCGCCGGAGAGCCAGAACGCGATGAACTCGCGGCCGCCCGCCGCGCCGCGGAAGACGACCTGGTCGTAGCCGCCGGGTTCGACATACCCTGAGTACTCCATGCCGAGGTCGTACTGGTCGGTGAAGAAGTACGGCACCTTGTCGTACACTGCGTCCTGGCCGAGCATCGCCTTGGCGGCGGTCTGCGACTGGTTCAGGGCGTTGGCCCAGTGCTCGACCCGGATGTGTCGGCCCAGCAGAGGGTGGAACGCGTTGGCGATGTCGCCCGCGGCGTAGATGTCCGGGTCGGACGTCCGCAGGTGCTCATCGGTACGCACGCCGTTGTCGACGTCCAGGCCCGCGTGAGCGGCGAGCGCGGTGTTGGGTGTGATGCCGATGCCGACGATCACCACGTCCGCGTCCACGCGGGTGCCGTCGGCGAGCCGGACGCCGTCGGCATGGCCGCCGCTCCCGGTGATCTCGGCGACCTGAACGCCGAAGCGCATGTCGACGCCGTGGCCGCGGTGCAAGTCAGCGAACACCTGGGCCACCTCGCGCCCGAGGACCCGCAGCAGCGGAAGCTCGGCGCTCTCCAGCACGGTCACCTGAACACCGGCGGCACGCGCGGCCGCGGCGGTCTCCAGGCCGATCCAGCCGGCCCCGATGACGGCGACCCGGGATGCGGAGGCGAAGGCCGCCTTGATCCGTTCGCAGTCCCGGAGCCGGCGCAGGTACAGCACCCCGTCGAGGTCGGCGCCCGGGGCCGGGAGCAGTCGCGGGGCCGAGCCGGTGGCCAGCAGCAGCTTGGCGTAGCCGACGCGGCTGCCGTCCGCCAGCCGCAGGTGACGGCCGCCGGGATCGATCGCCGTGACTTGCGTGCCGAGGCGCAAGTCGACGTCGTGCTCGTCGTACCACCGGGCGGGGTGGACGTAGACGCTGTCCTGTTCGGCGGTGCCCAGGAGGTAGCCCTTGGACAGCGGCGGCCGCTCGTAGGGCCGCTCGCTCTCCTCCCCGATGAGGACGAGCGGGCCGTCGAAGCCCTCTTCGCGCAGGGTCTGCGCGGCTCTCGCGCCGGCTAGACCGGCGCCGGCGATCACGTATGCGTCGGTGATGTCGTGTCCTGGCATGTTCTCAGCTCCTTGTTCCGGGCGCGCGCCTGGCCTGCAGGGTGTCGGCGAGTTGCGAGGCCAGCTGGTCCCAGCTGGCCTCGAACTTCGCGACGCCGTCGTCCTCGAGGCTCTGCACGACGTCCTCGAAGTCCACGCCGGCCGCTTGCAGACCGTCCAGGACCTGTTGGGCGTGGTCGTAGTGGCCGCGCACCGAGTCGCCGGGCACCCGGCCGTGGTCGGCCACCGCGTGCAGCGTGGCCTCGGGCATGGTGTTCACCACGCCCGGCGCCACCAGCTCGGTCACGTAGCGGGTGTCGGGGTAGGCGGGGTCCTTGACCGAGGTCGACGCCCACAGCGGCCGCTGCGGCTTGGCGCCGGCATCCCGCAGGGCGCTCCAGCGCTGGGAGGAGAACACTCGTTCGTAGTGCTGGTAGGCCAGGCGGGCGTTGGCGATCGCCGCCTGGCCGCGCCAGCCCGCCGCCTGCACGCTGCCGATCTTGTCCAGCCGGGCGTCGACGTCGGTGTCGACCCGAGAGACGAAGAACGAGGCCACCGACCCGATCACCGACAGATCCCGGCCCGCGTCGCGGGCGCCTTCCATCCCGGTGAGGAAGGCGTCCATGACTTCGTCGTACCGCGCAAGCGAGAAAATCAGCGTGACGTTGATGCTGATTCCTTCGGCCAGACCGGTGGCGATCGCTTCCAGGCCGGCCCGCGAGGCCGGGATCTTGATGAAGAGGTTGGGCCGGTCCACCAGCCACCACAGCGCCCTCACCTCGGCGATCGTCGCGGCGGTGTCGTGGGCCAGCCGGGGGTCCACCTCGATGGAGACGCGCCCGTCGACGCCATCGCTGGCCTCGAATGCCGGGCGCAGCACGTCGCAGGCCCAGCGCACATCGAACGCGGTCAGCGTTCGCAGCGCCTCGTCGACCGCAACGCCGCGGGCCGCCAGATCGCCGATCTGCGCGTCGTAGGCTTGGCCGCCGGTGATCGCCTTGGCGAAGATCGTCGGGTTGGTTGTCACTCCCACCACGTGGTCGTGCGCGACCAGTTCGGCCAGGCTGCCGGACACCAGACGCTCCCGGCTCAGGTCGTCCAGCCAGATCGACACCCCCGCGTCGCGAAGTGCAGTCAACGGGTCCATGGCGTTTCCGTTCCTTTCGCCTGCGGCGGCCGGTGGCCGTCGAGACCTGCGGTACAGGAATCATCTGTGTTCCTGTCCGTTCTCGCCCGGCGCAGTCCCGCGCCGGGCGGGCGTGCCGCTGCGCCGGCCGGGTCGTGTCCGGCGGGGCGGGGACGTCGGTGGGGTGTCAGAGGCCGGCGGCCTGGGCGGCGGTGGCGAGCACCTCGCGCAGCATGGCCGGGGTGAGCCGTCCGGTGGACACGTTGCGCTGGCTGACGTGGTAGCAGCCGAACAAGGTCACACCGGTCGCCTCGCCGGCGGCGCCCGGCAGGACGGTCCGTGCGCCGTGGCCGAAGACCGGCCGGGGTCGGGGCACGGTCCAGCCGGCGCCCTGCATTGCCGGCAGGGCGGCCTGCCAGCCGAACCCGCCGAGGGCGACGATGGACCGCACGGTGGGCCGTAGCAGGCGCAG
The DNA here is from genome assembly GCF_015356825.1 of Catenulispora rubra. Lineage (GTDB taxonomy): Bacteria > Actinomycetota > Actinomycetes > Streptomycetales > Catenulisporaceae > Catenulispora > Catenulispora rubra. The sequence continues at coordinate 83,465 of NZ_JAACYW010000002.1, forward strand.
TTCCTGTTGCAGCCACGGACTGCAGGTGTCGCGCTCCTGGGGTGTGGGCAGGTTGCCCGGCGGGGCGCAGTGAACCGGTGCGGTGACTCTGACCCCGAGAAGCCGCAGCCCGTCGCCGAGGCCGGTCGCGGCGGGCCGGGAGGCCAGTCCCAGCTCGTGCAGGGCCGCGAACAGGACATCGCCGGAGCGGTCGCCGGTGAACATCCGGCCCGTCCGGTTGGCACCGTGTGCGGCCGGCGCCAACCCGGTGATCACCAGTGCGGCGTCCGAAGGTCCGAAGCCCGGCACCGGGCGTCCCCAGTAGGCCTGGTCGGCGAACGCGGCGCGCTTTACGGCGGCGGTGGCCTCCCGCCACCGCACCAGGCGGGGACACGCCCCGCATCGTGTGACCTGCTCGTCCAAGTCCTCCAGCGTGCGGCAGTCGACGGCCGTGCGGGCCGGCCACGTGGCATGCCGGGGCGAACTCGCCGGCGGGTCCTGGTACACGGGGTCCTCCTTCACGTGGTCGGGCAGACCGGTCCACCGGCCGGTGGTCGTCACCGGCTGACGCCGGTCAGGGTGAGGAACTCGGCTCGGGAGCGCGGGTCGTGGCGCAGCAGTCCCAGCAGGGTCGAGGTGACGGTGGAGGAGCCGGTGGCCTGGACGCCGCGAAGGGTCATGCAGGTGTGTTCGGCCACGATGACGACGCCGACGCCCTTGCAGGCCAGTTGGACCTGCAGCCAGTCGGCGATCTGCTTGGTGAGCCGTTCCTGGGTTTGAGGACGGCGGGCGAAGTGCTCGACCACGCGGGCGAGTTTGGACAGTCCGAGGATGCGTTGCCCGGGAAGGTAACCGACGTGGGCGGTCCCGACAAAGGGCAGCAGGTGGTGTTCGCAGATCGACCGGACCGGTATTGAGCGGGCCAACACGAGTTCGTCGTAGCCCTCGTCGTTGGGGAACGTCGTCAGGTCGAAGTCGCGGGGCCTGAACAGTTCGGCGTAGGCACGGGCCATCCGGCCGGGAGTACCCTGCATGGTCTCGCTGTCCGTGGACACGCCCAGGGCCTTGAGGAAATGGCGTACGGCGTCCTCGGCGGCGCCGAGGTCGACGCCGGCGGTGTCGTGCGCCACGTGCAGGGTGGCAGGAGCGTCCACCGGCCCGGTCACGTCCGGCGCAGACGTCAGTGTGAGGAGTTGATCGGTCATCTCAGTTGCCTCCTGTGTTCAGCGCGTTGAGCAGGACCAGCACGAGGGTCACCACAGCGAGCACCCCATGTCCCAAGACGACGGCGACCGGGAAGTGGCGCTCTGCCGGGACGGCCTCGACGGGAGTCCCCGCGGCGGAGCCGTCGGGGCTGCGGCGACCACGGACCGCGCCTGGTAGACGGGGATCCAGCGGGCCGGCATGGGAAACCCCAGCAGGGCGACCGGCAGCAGAAGACCGAACGCGAACGCTGTCCAGGCCACGGTGGTCCGGTCAGTGGCCGGGTAGGCGGTCCAGGCCGCCAGGTCGACGACGGCGAGCGCGAAGTAGCCGAAGATCACCGGGGTGGGCATTCGGCTCGCGCCGCTGGGCTGCGGTCTGAGACCGCCGCCGAGGATCCGGGTGCCATGCACGGGGGGCTCCAGCAGTGGAGTGTGGGTGGGTGGGGTGTGGGGACGGCGGGCGACGGCCTTGCGGCCGGCGTTGCCGACGAGATCGAAGCGGTGCGCCTGGATGGCCTCGTCAGCGACGCGTACTCCGTAGCGGTAGGCGAGCTTGCCGTCGAGAACTCCCGAGACGGCGAGCACGGCCATGTTCACCGCCGAAAGTGCCAGCCTTCCCGCCCCGACGTTGCCGACCGGCCCGGAGCCGGCACGGCGCCACAGGAAGCCGACCGCGTCGGCGGCGGTGACCAGCAGATTCAGGGTCATGTGCATACGCCCGACTCAGTAGGCTCGGGTCCCCGGAGGGATCGCGAGAACGTCCAGGAACCCGACGGTGGCCGCCGCCGGCGCGCCGACGACGCCCAGGCCGATCAGCCGCATGGAGCCGCGGGCGAGGATCGCGGGGTTTCCAGCGAACCGCAACGGGGTGTCGAAGACGAGGCTGGCCGCCCACGCCCGGATCGGCACGGTGACCGGCATCGGGTGGAACGAGTGCCCGTACGGCCCGGCGAGCAGGGCGCTCACCGGTTGTTCCGCCTGGAGGTGCGGCTCGCTGGTCATGACGTGATCTTCCTGATTGATTTCACTAACAATTGTTGGTCTTATTGGGGGTGAGTGTCAAGCTGGCTGGGGTTGGCCAGGAGGCGGCATGGTTATGGATATGCAGATAAGCGTTATCATGGGACCATGGTCCGTGATCCGACCCCGTTCCAGGCAGGTGCCGATGCCGGCGTGCAGGCTGTCGCGGCGCTCGCGGACGCGCAGCGCCGCCGGCTGTTCGGCTTCGTGCGAAGCGCCCGGCGCCCGGTCACCCGCGAGGAGGCCGCCGCCGACGCCGGGATCTCCCCGAAGCTGGCCGCGTTCCACCTCGACAAACTTGTCGCGGCCGACCTGTTGACCGCCCGCTACGACAACCCCGGCGGCGTCCGCAAAGTCGGCCGCAAGCCGAAGGTGTACGAGCCGTCCGACACCGACATCCAGGTCAGCATCCCCGAGCGCCGGCCCGACGTGATCGCCGAGATCCTCATCGACGCGGTCCTGACCGAACAGCCGGGGGAAGGGGCGCGTGCCGCCGCGCTGCGCGCGGCGCGTGGACACGGACAGGCGACGGGGGCGGCCGAGCGTGCTCGCACCCGTCCCGGGCGCCTCGGCCCGGAACGCTCACTCAGCGCCGGCGAGGCGGTGCTCGAGCGTTGGGGTTTCGAACCGGACCGTCAGGCCCCGACCAGGCTACGACTGCTCAACTGCCCGTTCCACCACCTGGCCGCTCGCTCGCCCGAACTGGTGTGCGGGATCAACCACGCCTTCGTCTGCGGCGTTCTGGACGGCCTGGAGACGACGGGCCTCGACGCGATGCTGGCACCGCGCCCCGGCCAATGCTGTGTGGAGCTGCGCGAGACGCCCGTCGACGGCGCCGAGGCCGTCGAACCACCTGACGGCGACAGATGCGCACGTGACCACGACGGCTGATTCGCCGACGGTTGCGGGCTTGTCGAAACCGCGCGCAGTCGCCGGCTGTACCCGGGCGTGACGTCGTCGGAAACAGCGTCGAGGGGCGCTGCGTCGGCCGTGAGCCGACTGGGCGTCCGGCACGCTCGGCGGCCCGCTGAACATGCGGCGCTTCGTTGCGCGTCCAGCGTGTCTGCGCCATCCGCGCTCACGCGGTCTGACTCTCACCGCCTCCGGTCACGTTGCCGGCGTTCCCGCCACCGGCGGAGGGCGGCTCGGTGCCGCCGCCTGATGTGAAGTCCCAGATCGGGACGGCCAACGCCGTTCCCATACGCTGCAGCTCGTCACGATGCAGCTCGCTGAGGCGGGTCAGCGCTTGTTCCCCGTCCTCGGTCAGCTGCACCCGCACCCCGCGGGCATCCGCAGGATCCGGTAGGCGCTCCACCAGGCTCTGCTTGTGCGCCCGATCGACCAGCTCGACTACGCTGTGGTGGCGCAGCTGGAGGCGGTCTGCCAGCTCCCGCATCGACGCCCACTCGCGGCCCGGAAACCCCTTGAGCGCCAGCATCAGCTGGTAGTGCTGCGGGGTGATGCCCTGAGCGCGCACCGCCTCCTCGCTGAACCGCAGGTAGCGCCGGATGTTGAACCGGAAACGGGCCAGCTCCTCGAAATCCCGCTTCGTCAGGTGTTCTGCTCCCATGCGGTCGTCCTCCATCGCCACGGCTCCATGACACCACGCCCGGTGGCGTCGCGATCTCTCTCCCCTCCGAGTATATCGTGATACGATATACATCGGTGTCGGCTGCCGCAGCCGACGCGGCGGGGCACCGTCTGAGGGGCTGTGTCATGCTCACCGCTCGCGACTGCGCAACCCCGCGCGGGATCCGGCACCGTCTCTCGACCGAGGACACGCGTCTCATCCGGCCGGCCCGGGCCACCGGCGACGCCGGCCGAACGCTCGCGGGTTGCGGGCGCGCACCACGCCGCGGAGGTCGCGGCGGTGCTCCCGCGGGAGCATTCCCGCCCTATCACGCCCCGGCGAGCTGAACCCCGGGGTGGGTAGCCCCGGTCGCCGGCGGGTCCACGACCGCCCCCTCCGCCGGTGACCGGGATACCATCCGTATAGGGCCAGGAGGCACACCATGGGACAGAATGTCGCCCATAAGCTCATCGCCGCGCATCTCGCCGGGGGCGAGATGACCCCGGGGGCTGAGATCGCGCTTCGCATCGATCAGACCCTCACCCAGGACGCGACCGGCACCCTGGTGATGCTCGAGCTGGAAGCGCTCGGCCTGGACCGGGCCCGCACCGAGGTGTCGGTGCAGTACGTGGACCACAACCTGCTGCAGACCGACAGCCGGAACGCCGAAGACCACGAGTTCCTGCGCTCGGCCTGTCAGCGATTCGGACTGTGGTACTCCAAACCCGGTAACGGCGTCTCCCACCCGACGCACATGCAGCGGTTCGGCCGCCCCGGCGCGACGCTCGCCGGGTCGGACAGCCACACCCCGGCCGCCGGATCCCTCGGCATGCTGGCGATCGGGCTCGGCGGCATCGAGGTGGCGATGGCGATCGCCGGCGAGCCGATCCACCTGCGGATGCCCCAGATCTGGGGCATCCGGCTGACCGGCGTACTGCCCGCCTGGGTCAGTGCCAAGGACGTCATCCTGGAGATGCTGCGCAGGCACGGCGTCAAAGGCGGTGTGAACCGGATCATCGAGTACCACGGCCCCGGGCTGGCCGCGCTCAGCGCGATGGACCGGCACGTGATCGCCAACATGGGTGCCGAACTGGGTGCCACCAGCACCGTCTTCCCCGCTGACGAGCAGGTGCGGGCGTTCCTGCGGTCCGAGCAGCGTGAGGACGACTTCCGGGAGATCGTCGCCGACCCGGACGCCGGCTACGACGTCACCGACGAGATCGACCTGTCCATGCTGGAGCCGTTGATCGCCCTGCCGAGCTCGCCGGGCAACGTCGTCACGGTCCGCGAGGTCGCCGGCCGCGACGTGGAGCAGGTGGTGATCGGTTCCTCGGCGAACCCCGGGCTGCGTGACTTCGCCGTGGCCGCCGCCATCGTGGCCGGCCGGCAGACCCACCCCCGGGTGTCCTTCGACGTCAACCCGACGTCGAGGCAGATCCTGCAGGACCTCACCAAGATGGGCTCGACGTTCGCGCTCATCGCCGCCGGCGCGCGGCTGCACCAGTCCGGCTGCATGGGCTGCATCGGCATGGGGCAGGCGCCGGCGAACGGCCGCAACAGCCTGCGCACCGTCCCGCGCAACTTCCCCGGACGCTCCGGAACCCGCGAGGACTCCGTCTACCTGTGCTCGCCGGAGACCGCCGCGGCTGCCGCCCTCACCGGACTGATCACCGACCCTCGAGAGCTGCCGGATCTGCTCGGCATCGCTTACCCGAAGGTCGAGCTGCCAGAGCGGTCCAGCGTGAACACCGCCATGCTCGAACCGCCGCCGCCGGAAACCACTCGCCGCGCCGACCTGGTCAAGGGCGGTAACATCGCCTCGCTGCCGGACTTCCCGCCGCTGCCCGACCGCATCCAGGCACCGGTCGCGCTCAAAGTCGGCCATGACGTGTCCACCGACGAAATCCTTCCCGCCGGTGCCCGGGTCCTGCCATACCGCAGCAACATCCCGAAGCTGGCCGAGTTCGCCTTCACCCAGATCGACGAGAGCTATCCCGGCCGGGCGCTGGCCACCAGGGATTCCGGCGGGCACATCGTGGTCGCGGGCACCAACTACGGACAGGGCTCTTCCCGGGAGCATGCCGCCATCGCACCCCGTTATCTGGGCCTGCGCCTGGTCCTCGCGGTTTCCTTCGCCCGTATCCACTGGCAGAACCTGGCCAACTTCGGGGTGCTCGCGCTGGAGTTCAGCGACCCTGCGGACTATCAGCGGATCGCGCAGGACGACATCCTCGACGTGGACGACCTGCGACAAGCGATCGCCTCCGACACCGCGATCACCATCCACAACATGACGCGGGACGAGGACTACCTCACCCGGCACGGACTGTCCGACAGGCAGGTGGCCATGGTGCTGGCCGGCGGGATGATCCCCTGGCTGCGCCGGCGAACACCGACGCCGACCGCCTGAGCCCGCGATCGGCGAGGCTGCGGCGGCAACTCGACGGCCGGTTACGACGTACGGGACCGAACCACGGCGACCGGGCAGCAGGCACGTCGCAGCACGGCCCGGCTCACCGATCCCAGCAGCGCCGCCCGCACGCTGCCCCGGCCTCGGGACCCGACCACGACCAAAGCCGCGCCGGCGGACTCGGCGACCAGTACGTCCTGGGCGGGACCTTGGACCAGTCGCAGGTCGACGCGCACTTTCCGGTGCTGGAGGTGGGACTGGGCGACCACGGCCTGGAACGTCCGCCACGCGGCGGCTTCGGCGCCGGACTGGGCCTCGCGCGACGCAGAGAGACCGGCGACTACCTGCGGACTCCAGGCGTGGACCGCGGTGACGTCCACGCCACGCTGGACGGCGGCACGCACCGCGAACTCGATGGCGCGTCCGGACGATGGCGTGCCATCGACGCCGACCACCACGCGGGCGGGCGAGCCGCCCGGCGCCAGGGGGCGCATCGGGTGGACCACAACGACCGGGCAGTCGGCATGCATGGCGACCCGGGCGCCGAGCGAGCCCGCTACCATGCCACGGGCCCCGCCCAGCGCCCGTCCGCCGATGACCAGAAGCTCCGCGTCACGGCACTGGGCCAGCATCGCAGGTGCTCGTGTGCCCTCGACCAGGCGGGTGCTCACCTCGATATCGGACGCTACGCACCGTGCTCGAGCCGCCGCGTGCTCGACCAGCGCGGCCGCCACCGCAGCGCTGGCGTCGTCGTACGGCAGCGGCACTTCGCTGACCATGGCCCATGAGGACATGGTCGAGTACGCGTGCAGGACGCATAGTGGAAGCCGGCAGGCTGCGGCCTCCGCGGCGGCCCAGTCCAGGGCGTCGCGGCCCGAATCGGAGGCGTCCACCCCGACGACGATCGGACGCCGGTACATGACGTGTCACCGGCTTCCGTTGACCGGGCTCGTGTCGAGCGTTGCCGTGGCTGCCTCGGCTTGGTCGTCGCCGCCGTCGAGCCGGTACTTCTCGGCAGCGCGGGCCGCCGCGGTCCGATGCGACTCACCGCGGTCGGCCAGTTCACGCAGCACCCGCACCACGATCGACGGAGCGTCGACCCCGAAGTGCCGCCGCAGTGCCGGGCGGGTGTCGGACAGGCCGAACCCGTCGGTGCCCAGCGAGCACCACGGACCTGGCACGAACGGGGCGATCTGGTCCGGTACGGCCCGCATCCAGTCCGACACGGCCACCACCGGCCCCGGCGCTTCCCGCAGCCGCTCGGTGACGAACGGGACCCGGCGGGGTTCGGCAGGATGTGCGAAGGACCACGCCTGCGCGGCGAGGGCGTCGCGGCGCAGCCGCGTCCAGGACGTGACCGACCACACGTCGGCGCTGACGCCCCAGTCCCGCTGCAGCAGACGCTGCGCCTGGAGTGCCCACGGCACCGCGATGCCGGAGGCCAGGATCTGCGCCTGCGGCCCGTAGCCGGCTTCGGCCGGAGAAATGCGATGCATCCCTGCCAGGATCCCCTCGACGTCGACGTCGTCGGGCTCGGCCGGCTGCACGATCGGCTCGTTGTAGACAGTGAGGTAGTAGAAGACGTTTTGGTCCTCGCCCGGGTGCGGTTCGCCGTACATCCGCCGCAGGCCGTCCCGGACGATGTGCCCGAGTTCGTACCCGTACGCCGCGTCGTAGGCGACGCAGGCCGGGTTCGTCGAGGCCAGCAACAGAGAGTGGCCGTCCTCGTGCTGCAGTCCCTCGCCGTTGAGGGTGGTCCGTCCGGCGGTCGCGCCGATCAGGAACCCACGGGTCATCTGGTCCGCCGCGGCCCACAGCCCGTCCCCGGTGCGTTGGAAGCCGAACATCGAGTAGAAGATATAGACCGGGATCATTGGCTCGCCGTGCGTGGCGTACGACGTTCCCGCTGCCGTCCACGACGCCACCGAGCCGGCCTCGGTGATGCCCTCGTGCAGCAGCACCCCGGTGGTCGACTCCTGATAGCTCAGCATCTGCTCCCGGTCGACCGACAGGTAGTTCTGTCCCTGCGGAGAGTAGATCTTCTTGGACGGGAACAACGCGTCCAGGCCGAAGGTGCGCGCCTCGTCCGGGATGATCGGCACGAACCGGTCGCCGATCCCGGGATCCTTCATCAGATCCTTGAGCAGCCGGACGAACGCCATCGTCGTGGCCACCTCCTGGCGTCCCGATCCGCGCCGGGCGACCGCGTACGCGGACTCGTCGGGCAGACTCACAGCCTTGGCCCGTACCGTGCGGAACGGGGCGTACCCGCCCAGTGCGCGGCGGCGGTCGTGCAGGTAGTCCAGCTCCGAGGGATCACGGGGCAGGTAGTAGGGCGGCAGCTTCTCCTCCAAGGCCGAGTCGGGGATATCCAGGCAGAGCCGGTCGCGGAACCCCTTCAGATCCTCCACGGTCAGCTTCTTCATCTGGTGGGTCGAGTTGCGGCCCTCGAAGTGCGGGCCGAGCCCCCAGCCCTTGACGGTCTGGGCGAGGATCACCGTGGGCGCGCCGGTGTGCTCGACGGCGGCCCGGTAGGCGGCGTAGAGCTTGCGGTCGTCGTGCCCGCCGCGCCTGAGGCCCCGCACCTGCTCGTCGGACAGATCTACGACCATGGCGGCCGTGCGCGGATCGCGTCCGAAGAAGTGCTCACGCACGAATGCGCCGGACTCGGCCGCGTAGGTCTGGAAGTCCCCGTCGGTGGTGGTGTTCATCAGGTTCAGCAGCGCGCCGTCGGAGTCGGCGGCCAACAACGGATCCCACTGCCGGCCCCAGATCACCTTGATGACGTTCCAGCCGGCACCCCGGAAGAACGACTCCAACTCCTGGATGATCTTCCCGTTGCCGCGCACCGGGCCGTCGAGCCGCTGCAGGTTGCAGTTGACGACGAAGGTCAGGTTGTCCAGTCCCTCCCGGGCCGCGACGCCGATCGCGCCGAGGGACTCCGTCTCGTCCATCTCGCCGTCCCCGAGGAACGCCCATACCCGCTGACCGCTGGTGTCGCGGATCCCGCGCGCGTGCAGGTAGCGGTTGAAACGGGCCTGGTAGATCGCGTTCAGCGGCCCGAGGCCCATGGACACGGTCGGGAACTCCCAAAACGCCGGCATGAGTCGCGGGTGGGGATAGGCGGGCAGTCCGCCCCCGAGGCCGCGGTGGGACACCTCCTGGCGGAACCCGTCCAGCTGATCCTCCGTCAACCGCCCTTCTAGGAACGCCCGCGCGTAGATGCCGGGCGAGGCGTGCCCCTGGAAGAAGATCTGGTCGCCGCCGCCGACGGCGTCACGGCCGTGGAAGAAGTGGTTGAAACCGACCTCGTACAACGAGGCCGCCGAGGCGTAGGTGGATATGTGCCCGCCGACTCCGACCCCGGGCCGCTGCGCGCGATGAACCATGATCGCCGCGTTCCAGCGAATGGCGGCCCGGATACGCCGCTCAAGGTGCTCGTTACCGGGGAAGGGCGGCTCGGTCTCCGGCGGGATGGTGTTGATGTAGTCGGTGCTGTTCAGGTCCGCGATGCCTACCTGCCGCTCACGCGCCCTCTGCAACAGACTCAGCAGCAGATACCGCGCCCGCCCCGCGCCCTCGACGTCGACCGCCCCGTCCAAGGACTCCAACCACTCCGAAGTCTCGACCGGGTCCAGATCCAGAAGTTGGCTGGCGAGCCGGGCACCGGCCACCGGACGATCATGCGTTCCTGACGACATAGCGTGCTCCCTGTGCTGGTGCCACGCTGCTCTCGCCATCGAGCCGCGGATCGGACTGCGGCCCACGGGCTCCGGCGCGATCAGGTGCGTCCCGGCCGAGCCGGGCCGAGCAACACGTGGCGACTTCGACTCCGACCTCTGTCTGGGTCGCGGTGCGCGACCGGTCGATGATCCGCATTCCAAGGACTTGGTCGCACATATATCGTATCACGATATACTTTCGATTCGCCGATCCGGCGCGGGGCCGGCGCGACGCGTCAAGAGCTCACGGGTGCGCTTCAGGGTGGTCGTGGGCGGCGGAGCCGCCGTACGCATGCCGTACCGCGCAGCGGGACCGTGAGCCGGCCGAGGTGCATCTCGGTGACCTGATCGCCTCGGCGAGCTCAAAGCACGCGATCGATGCCGTGGCCGTCCTGCTGGCCGCTCACAAGCCACCGGGTGTGGTGAGATGAGGGACCTGTTTCACGGCCCGCGTGCTTGCGGCGCCAATGCCGCTTGTCCGCGCTGCTGTGGTGCTTCACGCGACGTGCTGTGCTTCAACCGGTCTCTGAAGACGAGCCGCACCCGAAGCGGTTCGTGGACCGGGAATTGTCCAGGCTCCGCCGCGAATCATCCCCCGGACTCCGGTGTCAATGACCTTCCACGCGGCTCCGGTTCCCGCGGATATCGATCCCCCCGGGTCCGGGTATTTCGGACCCACAAACGGAAACCGGGGCGTGAACCAGGGAACGACTCGAAACGCCAGCTCCGACCTGCGGGTTCCTGCTTCTCGCCGTGGCGGGTTCACGCTGGTCTGGGACATGGCCGAACACCATCGCGGTTTCAACGGTCGCGCGTTGTGTGTTCCTTTCCGGCCGTCGAAGAACGACTCAAAGGGCCCGCGCTCCTGCTCGATGTCGTGCTGCGGCTGGCTTGCCGCCGGACTGCTGCCTGTCCGCGTTCAGCGTCCACGTTGATCTCGCCATCGCCCTGGCCGCATGCGGTGCTGTGCGGCGACCTGAAGCTGTCCGACGGTAGCGGCGAGGTCCTGTACTGGCTGCTGCCCGCAGCACGTGGCCGCGGCGTCGCGGTCGCCGCGGCCCGGCGGATCAGCCAGTGGGCCTTCGACGACCTCGGGCTGCACCGTCTGCGGCTGTGTCACTCGGTCGCCAACGACCCCTCCTGCCGGGTCGCCGTCAAGGCCGGATTCATCCTCGAAGGCACCATGCGCAGCGCTCTATTGCACGAAGACGGATGGCATGACCAGCACCTGCACGCGCTCATCGCGGACGACGGCTGATCATTGCCGTCCCTGGTCACCCGTCTCGCCTGCATGTCGAATTGATGATTCCTTCAATCGGGTACATGATGTCCACGCGGGCCCCGGGTCCGCCTCCCGACAGCTGAATGAGGGTGCCAGGTACCGGTGCCTCGCGGTCGGCCGTGCCTGTCGGGGGTGCGGTCGATGCTTCTAGGCGGTTCGAACAGCAGGACAAGGGTGGTCGTGGAAAAGACCGAACAGATCGCCGAGGTACTGATCGCGCGGGTCGAGGTGGCGCGGCGACGTCTGGCCGACGCCGCTGACACCGCCGATCTTGCGGGGGTCGCGTCGGCGTTGGACGAGTTGGAGACGGCGCACGGCCTGGCCCGCAAAGCCGGGATCACCGTCCCGCGACCTGCGACCGCCAAGGATGAGGAGTCGGAGAAGTGAAGCCAGTCACGGTTCCGCTCTACCAGGCCAAGGCCGAGTTCTTCCGGATGCTCGGTCATCCGGTGCGCATCCGAGTACTGGAGCTGCTGTCCGACGGGCCCGTGCCGGTCCGCGAGTTGCTGGCCCAGATCGAGGTCGAACGCTCCAACCTGTCCCAGCAGTTGGGGGTGCTGCGTCGCTCGGGTATCGTCACCTCGGTACGTGAGTCGGACACCGTCGTGTATTCGCTGGCCGGCCCCGACGTGGTCGAGCTGCTGCGTTCGGCTCGTCGCATCCTCACCGAGTTGATTACCGAACAGCAGAACCTGCTGGCTGAGCTGCGCGAAGCCGATTCGACGACGGGTACCGACGCGTAAGCACAGGCGCCGCCGCCTGTGCCGCAGTGGAACGGACAGAGGAGGTTCCCGCCCCACTGCTCCTGCCCGCAGATCGTGACCGGCCACGACTATGGCGAGGCCGCTGCCGACGGTCGCGTCGTCCCATCCCGTACCTTGTCATGGAGCCCCTTGCCGGCCGGACCTTGGCGAAGGTGCTTGCCGACGATGACCTGCCCACACCTGCGCTGGCGCTCGCCTGGGCTGTGCAGATGTGTGTCGCACTGGAGGCTGCTCACCGTGCGGATGTCGTGCATTGTGATATCAAGCCCGGCAATGAGATGGTCACCGCGGATGGTGTCGTGAAGGTGCCGGACTTCGGCATCGCCCGATTCGTGGCAACGGAGTCGGCACAGGGGACGTTGGCGGCGACCGGCACTATCATCGGATCCCTTCCCTATACGTCCCCGGAGCAGGCGGACGGAAAGAAGGCCGATGCGCGCCGCGGTCTCTACTTCCTTGGCTGCCTCCTCTATACCCTGCTCACAGGTCGGCCACCGTTCACCGGTGACTCCCCGGCCGCGGTGATAGCGCAACACCTACGAGCCGTGCCGCAACCTCCCAGTGCCGGGGCAGCACCTCCCGGCTCAGCTGGACATGCTTCTGAGTGACATGACCGCGAGCGTGCCCGTGTGCGGTCGGGTAGCTGGTCTGAGTACCGATGCCAGGGCGTCGATGAGGTGTCGACAGCGTCGGCATTGATCAGCCCCGCCATACAGCCGACACGGGTCGGCGCCGGAGCCGACGAAACAGTGCCCGCCTCCGAAGCGGCGTCCCCACAACGGCGAACCCGGCGGCCGCGCCGCGGGTTGGTCAGGACACGGTTGTACTACTCGTTTGTCTGCTCGTGCTCGGAAGGCTCTGTTCGCCAGGCGTGTACGCCTGGCGCGCAGTCACTACTACGGAGGTGAGAATAATGGAAAGTCGGTGATCTACCACGGATTCCATCTCTCGATCGTCGAGATCCACATGTCGAACGTCTATTCGACTACCGTGCGGGTGCCGTTGCCCGGCCGCCTGCCCGAACACGTGACGAGGTTGAGCGAACGATGGCCGTAGACAGCGTCGCGGAAGCGCAGGCCGTCATGGGCAGGCTCACCCTTTCTCACAAGCAGTTCTGTGCGGCGCGGCCAACCGATTCACAGACTTCTGCGATAGCCTGCGATTCCTAGCCCAGGCGCCTGGCTGTGGACTGACACAGGTCCGCATCAGGCCCCTGCTTCTTCCGGCACCGCCACTGTCCGGCCGCTTCATCCGAGCAGCATGCATCGGCGATCGGTGGGTTGGATGTGCTGTGGAGTATCAGATTCAGTTGCGCGGCGTTCCACTCTTGATCGTTCATTCCGGGTACCAAGCGCCCGTCCGAGGACCAACTGCGTGCCAGGGACTGAAAGATCGGCGTGTCGGACGTTTCGGAACCCGCAGTGTGATCAGTGTTCACGGTTTCCTGACGCGGCAACAGCTTGGCATTCATCGACATGCCAGTCTCAACGCCGCTACTGCCGCGAAGGTCACTACAACCCTGGACGGCTATGCCGGACGGGTGACTTGTACAACGCTGCCGAGGTTGCCTGGCTGTGAGCGAGGGCGTAGCCCTCGATCTTCTTGTTCGATTTGTATGTTCCCTCGATGTCTCCTTCATACGAAGTCGCGTCCGGACCTCGGCAGCGACGGCACGAACCGGACATGTATCAGGCTATTGAGTATGAAGAACGGCACCCGGGCGGCGCCGCCCACCGCGGTGGCAAGCCGGCGTTCGGCGGCACGCTTGCCCCGGCCGGGGAGACGCACCGGCTCGGTGAGCGGGTTGGACTGATCGGATATGGGCGGGATCCCTTCTCACGGCTTTCCGGATCGGTTGCCGCGGGTCGCTCTTCCGGACCGGCTTGTAACGGTCGCTGTTCAGTAGGCGACGGAAACGGTGGTGAACTGGATGTCGGGGTCGTAGCCGAGCGCGAGGTCGCAGTACGCGTCGAGGTGGGCCTGCAGTTCCTGGGCGTAGGGCAGTAGATCCCGCATCCGGGTCATGGCGGTGACGGCCAGGATGGTGTCGTTCCAGGAGCCGCCGACCATGCCCCAGCGCACTTCCGAGGTAGCGCGGCAGGCTCGCCGGGTCGTGCAGCAGGCACCGGCGTCGTTCGAATTCGGTCTGGGCGCGGGCCTCACTGGCCTTCTCACGGGCGTCGTCGGCGTCGCTGCCGAACCGTCGGATCACGTTGGCCATGCCGTGCACCAGCAGTCCGAAGGCGAGATAGGTCAATGTGTTGCTGACGACTTTGCCGCGCTTCGCGCTGTGCCCCACCGCGGGATAGCTGACCGCGAGCTATCCGGCCGCAAGCAGACCTGCCTGCAGGGTGTGGGCCCGCGACCGGCAGGCGACCGCCGCAGCCACGGTGAAGTTCACGGTGAGAGCTGGCGCTCACCCCGCCCACGTGGCTACGCGCTCGTCAACGGATACGTACGGTGGCTCGGCCAGGAAACAGGTCAGGCCCAGCGCGGTCTCGGTGACGGCCCACCGCAGGCTGATACAGTCACGGCGCCTGATGATGCAGGCAATAACGATGACCGATTCCACCGCCACCAGGTCGAGCAGCATGGCGCTGAGCAGGGGCCGCGACGAACGGGTGAAGGCGTCGGGGGCCGCGAGCGGGATCAGGGTGCCGCCACCCGACCACGGTTGCGATGACCGCGATCTCGGCTCCGTTGCGCGTCGTCGGCAGGATGCCGCTACCCGATCGCGACGACCCCAGGGCGACGCGGTACCATGCTGGATCGCGCGGTTCCGCCACTTCGCCTTCCTGGCCCACGGGTCCTGCCTGGAGTACATGTCTGCCGAACGTTTCGACGTCCAGGTGCTGCTGGCCGGCGACGTGTGGGGGCTGGGTGTCACGTTGTACAGCAGTGTCGGTGATGGGCTTGGCGGCCTGGGTGCTGACCGCGAGTCTGGGCGGCTACCTGGCAACTGTCTGGTTGCGTCACGGCGGGCTGCAGCAGCGGCGGGCCGGGGTGACCCGGCTGCCCATGTGGCTGGTGACCGGACATGCGGTGCTGGCAGTGACTGGTCTGGGCGCCTGGATCGACTATCTGCTCAGCGGGACGCTCCCGGCAGCCTGGGCGGCCTGCGCGATCATCGTGTTGGTCGCAGGTCTGGGCTTCACCATGCTGTTGCGCTGGCGGCCCAGCCACGGTCGCCATGCGCATACCGAAACCACAGCCGAGCAGCATTTCCCGCTCGCCGCCGTCGTCGCTCACGGTATGTTCGCGGCGGTGACGATTCTCCTGGTGCTCCTTGCCGCGGAGGGTAAGCCCTGACCTGCCGAAAATGGCAGGCGACGTCGCAGGGCATCCCTACCGGCGCGGCCACCCTCGTGGCTTCGCGGATGGCGCAGACGCGGTGGGCCGCGGAGCGGGGAACCGTCTGGCCGGCCGGGACCAGGTCGGTGCGGCGGTTCAGCCGAGGGCTGATGACGGCCGGCTGCCCCGTCAACAAGGCGACGGCGGCCCCGCTGGAGCCGCTGGCGCTCGCCATGACCGTCCGACCGGCGTCCGAGCCGGCGCATGCTGATCGTCGGGGTGCGGTATCGGGTCCGGACCGGGCTGCTCCAACGTGACCTCCTAGAGGAGTACGGGTCGCGGCAGACGGCCTGTAGCGTGTTCCCGCGTCGGGGTACGTCAGGACACTGATGCTCGCCGAGTTCGAGGCGGCTGGAGCCCGGTGACATCCGATGGCGAGGTCCGCTCCGGTCGGCGGCATTGCGTGATCCGCGCCACGACAAGCTGCGCCGTGCCGTGGATCGGGAGATCGACCGGCTCGATCCCGGCCCGCCGCCGGTACCGCACACGCAGCGGCGAGTCATGAGCGGGGGCCGCAAAAGTGGAGTCTTCCGTGCATGTTAACGTCGAAACCGGCCACTGATCCGAGATCATCCGGCGTCGGCCACGCCCCCGCACCTGCTGGAGTCACCTTGCTTTCCGAGAAGTCCGCCATGACCGTCCGCGCCACCCTGCCCGCTGTGGGAGCAGCGATCGGCGAGATCACCGAGCGCTTCTACGACCTCCTGTTCGCCGCGCATCCCGAGCTCCTGCGGGACCTGTTCAACCGCGGCAACCAGGCGTCCGGTGTCCAACGGCAGGCGCTGGCCGGGTCGATCGCGGCGTTCGCGACTCACCTTCTCGACAATCCGGATGCCCGACCGGACGCGATGCTGTCTCGAATAGCCCACAAGCACGCTTCACTCGGCGTGGACCCGGCGCAGTACAAGGTCGTCCACGAGCACCTGTTCGCGGCGATCGCCGAGGTGCTCGGCGACGCCGTGACGCCAGAGGCGGCGCAGGCCTGGGACGAGGTCTACTGGCTGATGGCCAACGCGTTGATCGCGCTGGAGGGGCGACTGTCCATGGAACACGGCGCACTCCGTGGCGGGACTTGGTCGGACTGGGAGGTCGTCGAGCGGCGCCGGGAGACGGACGATGTGGCGTCGTTCGTGCTCCGCCCTGCGGATGGCCGACTTCCCGGGTCGTTCCGTGCCGGCCAGTACGTCTCTGTTCAGGTCGAATTGGCGTGCGGGTCGCGGCAGATCCGGCAGTACAGTCTCTCTTCAGCGCCGGGCGCCGGGACATGGCAGATCAGCGTGAAGCGCGAGCGGGGAAGCGAGAAGGGCGGTATTCCGGCCGGCGAGGTCTCGAATCATCTGCATGACGCGGTCTGGGCCGGAGATGTCGTGCGGCTGTCGGCACCGTTCGGCGACCTGGTGCTGGACGCGGTGGGTGCGGAGGACCTCGCCGAGCGTCCCCTGGTCCTGGCGTCGGCCGGCATCGGGGTGACGCCGATGGTCGCGCTGCTGGCGGACCTGGTGGACCGGGGGCACGAGGCGCCGGTTCTCGTCGTGCACGCCGATCGTAGTTCCGACGCACACGCGCTGTGCGAGGAGCAGAGCGCGCTGGCGGGCAAACTCGCGGATGGCAACGCGCAGTTCTGGTACGAGGACGGGGTCGCGGGACTCGGCGAAGCACCGTGGCGGGACGACGTGCGCAGCGGACGGGCCGACCTGACGGAGTCCGACATCCCGCCCGGCGCCGCAGCGTTCCTTTGCGGACCGCTGCCGTTCATGCGCACCGTGCGCGAACAACTGCTCGCGAAGGGTGTTCCGGCCGCCGATATCCACTACGAGGTCTTCGGCCCCGATCTCTGGCTCGCCGCTGCGGCGTAACCATCGACATGGCGGTGCGCTCGGCCTGTTCAGGGCGGCGCCGCCGACCCGTCTGTTCCCGAGATCGGATCCGGGTCCTCGACCACTCGCTCAGGAGCCGCGTCGGCCGATCGCCAACAGCAGCGGTCCGGTCGGGGCGGCGACCACGTCCGCGACCGACACCTCGTCCAGCGACGCGTAGAACGCCTCCTGCGCCGTGCTCAGCGCCGACCTGAGCCGGCATGCCGTGTTGATCGGGCATGACGCCTCGCCGTCCATGCAGGCTGCGAGGTCGCCCGAGCCCTCGAAGGCTCGGACCACAGCTCCCACCGAGGCGGCGCGGCCCGCGGGCGTCAGCACCAGGCCCCCGCCCCGTCCCCGCCGGGCCTGGACCAGGCCGTATCGCTGGAGCCTGCCGACCACCTTCACCATGTGGGTGTAGGCCGCGCCCGTCGACCTTGCAGCATCGCGCGTAGTCGGCAGATCGTCCGGGTCAGCGTCCCCCGGCACGACGGCCAGACTCATCAGCAGGCGCAGGGCCAGGTCGGTCGACTTCATGAGACGCATGTCCCGAGCTTACGGCGTCGATGACCGATAATAGGCATTTTGCCGTTCGGGCGGCCTTGTCCTGGACTCGATGAGCCGTTCGGCAGCCGGCGGCGCCGTGATCGGTGGGTCTGAAGGCATGTCGGACGGTTCGTCGGTGAATACTTCGCGGGCGCGTCCGGCAGAAGGAGAACCAGAGGTTGGGATGACGTCAGGACGCGGCCGTCGGCGCTGCTCGTCTTCTTCAGGACGTGTCCGCACCGCGTAGGCGAACTCGTACTTGAGCTGCGTGGAGGCCTTCGTCACTGGTTGCGAGGCGTCTGCACAACTGGGCGGCGCACAGGCCGGCGGCCACGGGCACCGCCTGATCCTAGCTGGCGCATGGCTTCTTGGGGATTGGTGGCCGTGGAGCAGGGACGTCCTCACCTAGGTCTCGGCGGTGTCAGCAGTAGTGGCCGGCCGACGGCGACCTGCACTTCGTGCGGGCAGGTCAAGCGCTGCATACAGGCAGGCACCAACTCGCCGCGGTGCAAGAACTGTTCCGACGAGTTGCGAGCCGAGCCCTGCTCACGATGCGGCCACAAGCGCATCGTCAACTGTCGCGCCCTCGACGGCAAGCCGTTGTGCAAGGCATGCGGTTCAACGGACACCTGTACCGGATGCCAGCGTGTCCTACTGCTGCGCATCCGCACCAACACCGGAGGGCTGTGTCAGACCTGCTACAAGCAAGACGCCTTCGCCCACCACGCCTGCGAGCGGTGCGGCGCTCTCGGATAGCAGCATCGCCTGCGCCCGGCCTGATGCGATCCGCAAGCTGGTCACCGGACCGGATGGCACTGTCCGTGCGGACATCGAGCCGGTAGCTGCCACGCTGATTGCCGCTTATGCCGTCGCCGGCCTGAACTTCGTAGCCCGGCTTCGCACCCAGAACGCCGGGTGCAGATGATGCTCAGGGAGATCGAATGGAGGTGGGTTCGTAGTTGGGATGGCGTCCCTTACCGAGCGGCGTTCGAGGCTGCCCGGTTTGTGGGCGTATCAGCGTCCGCATAATGGCCAGCATTCTGACCAGCACGGATGAACTTTCGGCAAGGACAGGATTTGGAACCCAACAGCTCTGCCATGATGTGCCACGGCGGGCCAGATGCGGGATGGATCTGCGCGCACCGGATGGTGGTTCGAACGTGATCACCTTCCCGGCCCTGCCGGAACGGATCCGCAGGGAACCCGTCCTTGGCGGACTGATCAACGAGAACCGGTTTCCTGCCTGAAACCCCGGGTCACGCCCACAGGCGAGTTTTCAGAGGTACTACAGGCTCTCGGTGCTGAGCCCACCGCCCGCCTTGCCTCATTCCCCGCTGAGCAGTCCGCTCTCGTACGCGGCGATGACGAGTTGGGCTCGGTCGCGGGCTTGTAGCTTGGCCAATAGGCGGCTGACGTGCGTCTTCACGGTGGGCGCGGCGAGGTGCAGTCGGTCGGCGACCTCGGTGTTCGACAAGCCACGTCCGATCAGCAGCAGCACTTCGCGTTCGCGGTCGGTGAGTCCGTCCAGGCTTCGGTGCGGCCCGCGGGCTGGTTCGGGGCGGCGAGTGAACTCTTCAATCAAGCGGCGGGTGACGGCGGGGGCGAGCAATGCGTCGCCGGCGGCCACCACCACGATCCCGGCGAGCAGTTCCTCTGGCGGGATGTCCTTGAGTAGAAACCCGCATGCGCCGGCGCGCAGCGCACCGAAGACGTATTCGTCCAGGTCGAAGGTGGTGAGCATCAGGACTTTGATGTCCACGTGTCGGGCGGTGATCTGCCGGGTGGCCTCGACCCCGTCGAGAAGGGGCATCCGCACGTCCATCAGAACGACTTGCGGTTCGTGCGCGGCACACAGCGCGACCGCTTCGGCGCCGTCGGCGGCGCACGCGACAACCTGCATTCGGGCATCAGTATCGACAAGGACGCCGAAGGCGCCGCGGACCAGTGCCTGGTCGTCCGCGATCAGCACGGAGATCAGCGGGGCGGACAGTCCGGCGGTGTTCACGCCGCTGCGCCTTGGCCGCCGACGTGTCCCTGGGCCGGGATGGGGATCCGGGCTGCGACGCGGAACCCGCGTACCGCCGAGGGAGTGGCGGTGCAGGTACCGCCGTGCAGTGCGGCACGCTCGCGCATGCCGATGATGCCGTGGCCGGCAGGTGCCGGGCTGGCGGACGCGGTACCGGTGCCGTCGTCGATGATTTCCAGGGCGAGTTCGTCGGGCCCGTAGTGGACCGTCACTTGGGCGTGATCGGTGGCAGCATGCTTGACGGTGTTGGTGAGGGCCTCTTGCACGATGCGGTAGGCCGAGGACTCGATGCCTGCGGGCAGCGGTCGTACCTGTCCGCTCACTGACAGCTCCACCCTGATGCCCGCGGCCTCGGTGCCGGTGCGCAGCCCTTGCAGGTCTGCCAGCGCAGGGGCTGGCGCGCTCAGGGGCTCGGCAGCGGCGTCCCGCAGAACGCCCAGCAGTTGGCGCATGTCGCGCAGCCCCTGACGGCCGGTTGCCTCAATCGCTGCCAGCGCCTGGCTGGTCTGTTCCGGCCGGGTGGCGGCGACGTGGCGGGCCACGCCGGCCTGCACCGTGATCACGCTCATCGCATGCGCGACGATGTCATGCAGTTCGCGGGCGATCCGCAGCCGCTCCTCGGCCAACGCCCGTCCGGAGGACTCCTTCTCGGCGCGCAGCTGCTGTTCAGCCTGTCGGCGCAGGATCGTCAGGTAGCTGCGCTGCCGGTAGGCGGCCAGTCCGAGGGCCCAGCCGACGGCCTGCACCGCCAGGGCCGTGGCCGCGAGGCCCAGCGTGCGCCACCAGTCCGGCACGGTGCCGTCGCGGTGCCATGGCGAAAATGCGAACACCGCCACGCAAACGGCGCCGGCACATCCCAACACGGTGGCCGACACTTTCGGCACCCAAGTCGCCGCAATGGTATAGCCCACCAGAGCGACGGTCAGGAACGCGTCTCGCTCAAAGCCCATCAGCTGGCTGGCCGCAGTCGCGGTCACCGAGACGATCAACGCCGTGAGCGGGGCGACCCGCCGCGCGGCGACCGCGACCGCTGCGGCCACAGCCGTCGCCACCGCCACCCATGTCGCGGCGGTGATCACCCGGGCTGGCGTCGGCGACAGGGCCGAGCGGATCAACAGCGGACCCAGCGTGACCGCCACCAGCACGTCCAAGATCAGCACCCTGCGGAACGGGCCGGATGTGATCGGTTCGGCCAGTGGCAGTCCATTCACCTGCATCAGGGTAGCCGTCCCAGCTCAACGCCACATCAGCCCGTGGGTCGACGGTCTCGGTCATACCTGGGGCCGATGGGCGGATGCCGTGCCTCTCGCGTGACCGACGAGGGGTGTACAGGAAAGTCGATCCCCTGCGCTGACGACCCATGGGTGCCGCGCGGGCGAGCCTGGTGCACAAGGAGACCGGTTCACCGACAAGGAGCTCACACCCGTGAAGATCGAGGTAGTGGATGTCAGGAAACGCTACGGCCACGTCGTAGCGGTGGCCGGCCTGATGTTCAGCGTCGAGCGGCCCGAACGGCTCGGGAAAGTCCACCACCATGAGAATGATCCTGGGCCCGGACGGCCCTGACCACGGCCGAACAGGCGGAGTTCGAGCCGGTGACCGCCATCTTCCGCCTCATCCAGCTGATCATCGAAACCCTCGGGGTCCTGGCGGTCAGGTCGGAGTACCCCACAGGCCTGCTTGGACCGGGAAGAACGTGGCGAACGACAACACAAGGCCGGCGATCAGTGCGACCGCGCCGCTGATCCACACCACTTTTTCTGCCGCCCCGCAGCGCCGAACCGTCCTGGCGGCCAAAGCCGTCGTGATCGGCTTCCCGCAGCCGACCGGAACCGGTCTGGCGGGGGCATCCCAGCGTCGTCCGGGCCCTTCTGGCCGCGGGTCTCAACCTCATGGTGATCGTGCTGATCGGACTGGGAGTCGGCGGGCTGACACGCACCGCCGCCGCACGCATCACCGGCTTGTACGCCCTGGTATTCATCGTGCCTCGCAGTCGTCTCGGCCCTGCCGTCACCGTGCAACCTGCGGATCGGTAAATGGCTGTCGGTCGACCTGGCAGCCCTGGTCACCGGATTGCACATCCAGACTCGGGGGTTGTCTAGCCCGGCATCCCCGGTCACGCTGCTCGCCCACCCGATCGTGTTCCTCGGGGCCGCCGCCTGGCGACTCGGCCGCACCGACGCATGACCAGGTAGTCGGCGAACCCCATCGCACTCACCGACACGGCACATCAAAGGAGAGACACTCGATGAACGACTTCGCCCCCCGCCTGACACGCCGGACCCTCATCGGCTCCGCCGTCGCAGCGGCCGCTTGTACAGTCCGTGCAAACCACGCAGCCAGCGCAGCGGCAACAGCAATGACGACCACTAGGACGAGCGCGGCGCAGGCAGGCAGCAACATCCAAGCCAGCCACGACGCTTTCAGCTCGCATCTGGAACCGTACATCGCCGTCAATCCCCGCAACCCGCGTAACCTGCTCATCGCCTCGCGGGCCAAGCAGGGCACTGCACTCGGATTGGCCACCTACGCCTCCTTTGACGGCGGCGCGAACTGGCGGAGCAACGGCCCGCTGCCCGGCTTCACACCGGACTTCGACGCAAACCCCACTATCGCGTTCGATCCGCGGGGAAGGGGATTCGTCTGCGCCGTGGTGGGCGACCGGCAGCAACAGGGCAATGCCCTGGTCTGGCGCACCGACGACGGCGGACGAACCTTCCATCCCCCGGTCACCGCAGCCGCCGGCTACCTGGACCACCCGGGGCTGGCCGCCGACCCGACACCCCGTCCGTCCGGGATGCTGTACCTGACCGGGTCTTTCTATAACAACACAGTCAATGGTCTGGTGTTCTCCCGTTCCTCCGACAGCGGACGCACCTTCGAGCAGCCACGTGCGATCGACCCGCAGACCGGCACCCAGGGCCGCGTTCCGGTGATCACTGCCGGGCCGGACGGTGCAGTCCATCTCATGTACTACGTTGCCGCATCCAGCGGCACGGGCCTGGCCAAGGTCGTCTCCTCCACGGACCGCGGCGCCACCTTCGCCGCCCCGGTGACCCTGCCCGTCCACATCGCCTTCCCACCCCAGACGGGCAAAGTGATGACGCGCAGCGGCCCGGCACTGGCCGCAGCGCCCGACGGCAGCAGCCTTTACGCGGCCGCGGCCACCTACGACGCGACGACAGGCACCTGCGAAGTATTGGTGCTCGCCTCCCGCGACCAGGGCGCCACCTGGAGTCCGCCCATATCCGTGGTCCGCAGCAGCCAGGTCGTCTACTTCCAGCAGCAGCTAGCTGTCGATGACCACGGCAACGTGGGCATCTCGCTGTTCGCCCTCGACGCCGGGCGTGTCGAACTCCTGTTCTCCACCGCCCGCCGCGGCTCGGCCCACTTCAGCCCGCCACAACCGGTGACCACCCAGCCGTTCGACCCCGCCCCCGCCGACAACGGGCAGGGCCAATATTGGCTCGGCAACTACCAGGGCCTGACCGCAGGCCCCTGCGCCTTCCATCCGGCCTGGGTCGACACCCGCACCGGAAGCCCAGAAATCTTCACCGCGCCAGTGCTTCCTGCGTCATGATGCTCAACATGGATGTGCGGCGGCTCGCGGCGATCGACATCTTCGGCACCCGCGGCACGAGGCGCCGACGGCGAATCGTCCTGACGGAGTTCATCGGCGGCGCCATCGCCACGGCCGCGTTCGGTATCTGGCTACTGGCATCCTCATCCGGCTTCGGCGCCCAGGTATTCGCCCTGTGGCTCTTGGGCGCGGGGGCGAACTATGTGACGCTGACCGCCTATGCCTTCGCGCTGAGCCGACCCGGTGCCCTCGATACCGAACTGGCTGGTGTGGATACAGACCGGGAACTACACCGATACAGCGCGCTACAGGTCTGGATCATTGTGCCGCTCTCGCTGGTCGTGTTCACGCTACGCGACGCCACGGCGCATAGGACAGGCATCTAAGAGCCCTGCTTTGAACCACCATCGTCAATCACGGATGCTGTCCTGCCGGAACCACCTCCGGCAGGGGGTGCAGATGATGCTCACGGAGATCGAATCGAGGTTGGTTCGTAGTTGGGATGGCGTCCCTTACCGAATGCCGTTCGAGGCTGCCCGGTCTGTAGACGTACCAGCGTCCGCATAATCTTGGCCTATGCGGAAGGCCGGCGTGGCAATCTGAATGTCTCCAGCCGGTTCGGTGCCGCCGCTCGGCGGGCGGCGTGCGTGGCTGCGCCGTAGGCCGCGGGACGTTCCGCCGTGGTGGGCAGCCTCGGCGGGGTAAGGGGCCAAGGGAGTTCACCGGTTTGCCCGATTGGGTCACTGTTTGTTATTTATTCTGGATTCCGTTGGCTCGCTCGGGGCGGGGAGGCCGGGATGGGATCGCTGCTTGAGGTTTTGCAGGCACGCGAACAAGCAGCGCAGATGAGGGCCGACGGAATCAGGGAGCAGATCGCGGCGCTGACCCAGCAGTTGGGCGAGGCCGAACGCGAGCTGGAACGACTGCGGATCGGCCGGGCGGTGGTGGCCGAGGTGCTGGCCGAACAGGACACGACGATGGAATCGGCGGCAGGGCCGTCGGCTGTCCCGGTCGTGCAGGCCGCCTCGCGGTGGGCGATGGTGCCGGTGTTCGCCCCGAACGCCGATCCAGCCGAGGCGTTGGCCGGACTGCCGCAGCCGTACCGGGACGTGCTGGAGGCGATCGACGACGCCGGGGAACCACTGCGATCAGTGGATCTGTGCCGGTCGCTGGGTCTGGGGGTGCAGGCCAGGGTCACCGAGGCGATGCGCGGCAAGCTGAACCGGCTCGTTGAGCGGGGCTGGTGTGTGAGTGGCGAGCCGGGCAGGTAGGGACTGGCCCCTGGCGTTCACGGGCGAATCGGGTGAAAGCACCGCGGCCGACGGGCCCTTCCCTCAGCGTCGGAGGTGACGAACCATCCCGCGCGCAAGGAAGAGCCCGCCGTGTCAGAGTACGCTTTCGCCCCCGATCCCGAAGCCTGTTTCGATGCCGCCCGCGACAGCCTGGAGCAGATGATCTGCGCCGCGCGCGAGCACGGCATATCTGGCGGCTGGTCGGCCGATACCGCCGAACGGGCCGTCCTCGCCGCGGGCCGCACGGTGGAACTGCAGGTGCTGCAAGGCTTCCACGACACCCAAGCCGCCGGGAGGATCGAGCCGCCGGTCGACGTGAACGGGGTGGTCCATCAACGCGTCGAGCCCGGCCACGTGCGACACCAGTCCACCACGCTCGGCCAGGTGGCGGTGCACCGCCTGGCCTTCCGCGCCCTGGGCGCCGAGAACCTGTATCCGGCCGACGCCGTACTGAACCTGCCCGCCGGGCTGTACTCCCACGAGGTCGCCAAGCTCGCCGCGATCGAGTCCGCCCGCGGCTCGTTCCACGACGCCGCCGAGGCCCTTTCCCGGGCGTGCGGCGCCGGCGTCGCCGCACCCCAGGCGGTGCGGGCCATGGCGATCAGCGCGGCGGCCGACTTCGCCGCGTTCTATGACCACACCCCGCCGATGATGAGCGACGCCGCCACGCTGCTGGTGCTGTCGGTGGACGGCAAGGGCATCGTCATGCGCCCGGCCGACCTGCGCGAGGCCACCCGCAAGAAGGCCGAGCGCGAGAAGGCCGCCGGCCGCCTGGGCGAGGACGGGCACGCCGGGCGCAAGCGCATGGCCACCATCGGCGCCGTCTACGACGCCGACCCCGCACCCCGCCGCCCGCACGACATCATCACCCTGGCCAAGGCCGAGAAGAAAAAGCGCAAGAAGAAGGCGAAGAAGAACCGCAAGAAGCGGCCCGGCCCGAAAGCCGTCCGCAAATGGCTCACCGCCTCAGTGGCCGACGACGCCGCCGAAGTCATCAAAGCGGTGTTCGACCAAGCCGAGGCCCGCGACCGGCGAGCACCGGCGCACCTGGGTCGTGCTCGTCGACGGCGCGATCGCCCAGATCGACGCCATCCGCGCCGAGGCCGCGAAACGGAACGCGCCGATCCACATCCTGATCGACGTCATACACGTCCTGCAATACCTGCACCACGCAGCCCACATCCTGCACAACGACGACACCGACACAGCGGTCGCCGAATGGGCCCTGACCATCCTGAACGGCAGATCCGCGGACGTTGTCGACCACCTCGCCGCCGCGGCCGCAACTCGGAACGACCCCGAAGACCGCAAGAAAATCGGCGAGACCGTCACCTACCTGACCAACAAGCACGATCACCTGCGCTACGACACCGCCTTGGCCTCCGGCTGGCCGATCGCCACCGGCATCGTCGAGGGCGCCGGCCCGCCACCTGATCGCCGACCGCCTGGACATCACCGGAGCCCGCTGGTCACTCACCGGCGCCGAAGCCGTCCTCAAACTCCGGGCCCTGATCTCCAACGGAGACTTCGAGGACTACTGGCGCTACCACGTCAAGCAAGAACACCAACGTAACCACACAGCCCGCTACCAGCAGCAATACCATCTCACAGCCTGACCGGCGAAGTCACTCCACATCATCTGCACCCCATCAGGTCTTGGGCAATCTGAGCTCGGCTACCGTCGCCAACCGACGAGTGGCTGATCGGCCTGGAGACCTCCATCAAGGCCCGCATCAAACGAGTAACCGATCCCGAACACCGCAAGGTCCTCTAAAGCCTCGCCGCCTTGCACTATCTACGACGGCCGCGCACTGTCGCCATCCCACTACGCTGTTGACTCCGCCACCACCGCCCTCAACCAGCTGAGCTGGCTGACCGATCGCGGATAGACCCTGCCCACCTGTACGCAACACGACATCGACGACTGGCTCCCCAACGACCAGTTCTCTCGTTCCTGCGGGTTCGTCACCTGAGCCGTTCAGCGGCGACACGTGAACGCCATCGAGATCCCGCAGTTTCCCGGAGCACGACCAGCGCTGGGATCTCGCCCGCCGACTCCTGAACGATGAGTCGGTTCCGGCGGCCGACCGCGTCGCGGGGTTGCTGGTCCTGCAATACGCCCAACGCGTCGTGTGCATCACGCAGCTGACGACCAAGCACGCCGCCATCACCGACGCCAGCATGGAACTGCGTCTCGGCGAGGCACTGATCAGGCTCCCGACAGCGCTCGGAGACCCTCTCAAGAGGCTGGTCGAGGACCGCCGCGAAGCACCAGCGACCGCGCCTGACGAAGCTGTCCGGCTCTATCCCGGCACTCGCTTGGACGGTCGATCACATGCTGGATTCAAGACGCCAGCAACACACGGCCTGGCTACACAGCACAGGTCGCACGCCGTGAATAGCTCAACCGGTGGATCATTTCGCGACGTAGGCGTGAGGCTGGGTGAGCAGCCACTGTTGGGCCAATCTGGGCGGGTCCCTGTCTTCGAACCACGGCTTCCACCGACGCACCGACTCGTCATGAGCAGTGAGATAGCGACCGCTGTGGCAAGCCTGAATCAGGCAACCGACACCGTCGGGAGCCTTCTCAAGCCGCCAGTGCTGCCAGGGCTTTCCGTGCTGGTCCCACATCCACAGCGCCGGTTCCGTCGAGTTGGGTCCCGAGTCCAAGACGAGCCCGTTGGCCGCCGACACGATGTAGATCTCCCCGGCAACACCGGTCGGCTTCAAAGCCCACAGCTGCTGCGGGAGCCCATGCGGCTCCCACAGGTGTGGCTCGCCAGCCGTGCTACGAAGTGCGGTGTCGAGAGCAAGCCCGCAATCACGAGCAATGATCAGAAAAGGGCCGGCAGGTTCAGATGACTTCTTCCGCCGCAATGTCACGTCGATGCCGCCGGCGCTGACGTCCAGCAACGGCAAGCGGAGCTTCACGCTGAGGTCCACGAACCCAAGCTACAGCGCGGTCCAACTACCAGAAGCCTGATTCAGGCAACTGAAATGAATCTGATCCGATCCGAGAGGGCAAGCTCACTCGCCGTATTCCGCAGCCTCCAACTCCCGTGCCTACCAGTAGCATGGCGCACGGTGGGCAGTGCTCTGGCGGAGGGATAACCCATCCCTGGTAGCGGGCGTTGTGAAGAGACCGGCGGACGTCGGTGAGCACTGTTAGGCTCGCTGTCGATGGGGGTTGATGGTGATCAACCAAAGGAATGCGCAATGCCCGAGTACTACACGCTTGTCGAGATGAAGTACTACCAGCGCCAGACCATGCCGCCTGTGACGGACCGTCGTCCGGTGTTGCTCCACGCGTCGCTCGACGCCGAGGGCGGAATTGTTGTTGCTTGCTCGTACCAGGTGGAGGTGGAGAGGGACGTGCCCAGGCGGGACCTGGCCTTCTCCGCTGGGTGGAAGACGGTGGTCCAGAGAGCGCCGGAGTGTCGGGCGTGCGTGGTGGCCATCGCCACGGCGAGCTGATCTTGTCGTGCCTACCGACCGGCAGAGTGGGCGGGCACCAGCTGGAACATCTGCACGAGGAGAGTGTCCGGCGAGCCTGCTAACCCGCTACGCCTATGCGAGGTGCGGAGGTCGTCCTGCCGTCCATGGGCAAGCGGCCATGAATTACGCCCGTGCGCGGCAGGGGTGGAAGGGTCCGCCACGGCTGGGGCGCGGTTGCTTTGGCACCGTGGTCGTCGCGATGTCTTCGACGGCTGCCTGTCTGACGGCCCAGCGGAGCAGGTCTACGCGCGTCTTGAACGGGAAGGCCAGGTCGTAGAGCGTCTCCTGGGGTCGTCGCCGGGCAGCGGAGCGCGGTTCCAGAGGGCCTCTCGTGCTTCGTGGATCCGCCGTAGACGTGCAGGGTCCTGCCGTTCGGCGTTGAGCTTGATTTCTTCGGTGACCGGCGGTCTGTCCGGTCCGAAGACGGTCACATCCCCGATGGGCAGACAGTTGTTCAGGTCGTGCAGGATCGCGAACGATCCGCTTTCCCGCGCGGCTTCGACCCGCCTGAGGGCGGCGCGCAGGCCCTCCTTGCAGGCCATTGTCCCAGGCTGGTTCATCGCGGCACCGGAGCCAGGATGGCCCGGCGGTCGAAGCCGAACGCGCGCCAGGCCATCGCGTCGCCGTCGAGCGGTACTGGCGGCTGCTGCGCTCCCATTTCTCTCGCTCGAAGATCCACGTGCCTGAGTCGGATGGGTCCATGCCGGGACTCAGGTTCGGCCTGCGGGCCCTCGTGGACAAGCGTTGGCCGCCTGCGAAAGCGCGTTGCGGTTTGCCTCCGCTTCCAGCACCCGTTGGAGTATTTCCTGTCGGAAGTCGAAGCCGTCGCGGGACCCTCGCCCTCCCGCAACTGTTCAGCGCGACGAGGGTCTGTCGCGCAGCCTGGTGTCGCGGGTGGACGAGCACCTCCTCAGGCGTCAACCCCGGATCGAACGACCTCTCATGGCCTTATTGTTCTCGTCGACCGTCGAGAAGACGCGGAAAAATTTACGGCCGGTCATACTGTCGGCCACTCACGACGGAAGGTCGGATCAGGTTTTTGAGAGAGATGCCCGTCGTATGGGCCTACTCGCCGTCGATGCCACGCCTGTGCAGCTCGGCGGCTGCTTCACGGAAGAGCGAGCGCCACCTCTCGCCGTCGGCGCTCAGGGTCTTGATCGCATGACAGTTCGGGCAGACGGCGATCATGTTGGCAGGATGGTCACGACCGTTGAGTGCGAGGTCGACGACGTGATCGACCTGGAGTATCGGCTTCCCGGCCTGCGTGAAGTGCTGGAATCGGGGGTGCTCGCACTCCGGGTTCTCGCAGAAGCCGCCGGAACGCTGGATGACCAGCTCGACCGCTTTCGGGTCGCGGTACGGCTCTGTGGTCACGGTGGTGATCGCCTCCGGTCCTACACGGTGTGTGGCGCGGTATTCCAGCAAGCCGACGGCGGCGGCATAGGGATTTCCGCTCAGTCGGTCGAGCAGCCGGTGGAGAGCGCGGCGGTTGTCGGCGCTCTCGAGGCGGTAGATGGTGCTGCGGGCTTTCATGACCCCGGCCAAGTCGGCAGTGGGGTCTGCTGTGCCGAGCCAGCGGACGGAACGACGACGTAGGTAGCCATCTTCGTCGGCGTCCGGATCACCGGTCAGATCGTAGAAATCGCCCGAGACAGCGCCGAAGCGGATCTTGCCGTGGTCGACGACGGCCACGGTGTCGTCGATCCGCATGACGTTGATGAAACTGCCGATCATGGCGGCGGTCCGTTTGACGCCGGCTTCGGTCTTGTCCGGGTAGCACTTGGCGACCCGGGCCTCCAGCTCGGCGTGCGTGATGCCGGAGTGCAGGCGGCCGGTGACCGGATGGAATCCGATGGCGCACACGCCAGAGCTTTCCCACTGCGGGAAGCGGTCCTCACCGACTTTTCCAGCGCGCATGACCCAGACAGTGCCCGTCTCGTTTGGAGACATAGTCCGGGCGTCCCCTTTCGCTTCACGAATGTGTGATTGAGGCGTGCCGCGATCGCTCGGCAGGCCTCCTCGTCATGACGGACTGCCCGCCGAGGCTGCCGGCTGGTCAAACGGCCGCCCTAACACGTTCGGCGGCAGCAATTCAGGCTGGAGGCCTCGGACTACGGCCATCAGAAGGAGTCCTGCCGACGCGAGGGCTGCGATCCAGACACCGGGCAGCACTTCGACCCGCACCATGCTGTTTGCGCTGGTCAGAGATGGCAGCGACCAGTGGAACGCGTTCGCGACCTGCTCAAGGGTGAACGGCCTTTTGAGGAGCACGGTGACGCACGGGGCGACTGCGCATACAGCCGCGGACAGATAGAGGCCGGCTGCGAGGGCCGAGGAGCTGATGCATGCGGCGAGGACGCCGATCGCGGCGACCAGAGCCGTGAACGTGAGCGCCTGGACGACTCGCTGCCCTGGCTGCTGCGAAAGCGAGCAGCATGGCGCGAAGTCGTACGTCTGGGGTGTGCCCCTGCTGATATAGGTGAGGACGTCCCGGCTCCACGGCCACCAATCCCCAAGAAGCCATGCTCCAGCTAGGATCAACCCAGCTGCTGCCCAGGTTCCAGTGGTTCGGGTTCGGACCGGAGCCAGATCCCCAGACCGGCGCAGGGCGGTGGTAGCAACGCAAGCTGCGCCCATGCTGGCCGCCGCCCAGGCAGCCCCCAGATAGAAACCGGCGCCGGGCGAGTCGTAACTGCTGGTTCCCGCGGCGGTACCGCGCAGCACGTCACCGACGTCGACGACGAACAGGGTCAGGAAGAGGAAGCCGCAACCGACGACCATGCCAAGGCCCAGCCGGGCTGTTTTGCCGACAAGGACCAGGGCGGCGGCTATCAGTAGTGCACCGACGAGGACCAAGTTGTAAACCAAGCTGGCGGGCGAGTCATGGAGCGTCACGCGCGCGGCGTCGGCGCCAACGTATGAGTAAGAAGGAAACAGCGCGATGAGGTTGAAGACTGCAGCGACCGCCGCCATCGCACCCGAGACCAAGCGCAGCCGCCGATCGATGGGCAGTTCCGTCGGCGACGGTGACCGGACCACCTGACGAATAGCCTGCTCCCACTCGCGCCCAAAGATGTGCGGCGTGATGTATCGCAGAATTTTGCCGCTACTGAGCGCGATGGTGAACTCTGGGGATACCGGCCGCCATGACCGCCGAACGGTGGCGATATCAGCGTAAGCCACCCTATGCTGTTCAAGGCTATCGCTGTATACGTAGCCAGACTTAGTGAGAACCACGAATCCGTTGGGATCGGACGGTCTGCCGTCGCCCTTCATGCATCCGGGACCGCTGGCGAGCGCGTCATCCAATGACTCCCCGTCAACGAACAGATGCTGAACGGCGGCTGCTCTCTGCTGCGTGCGCTGCCACAGGATGAGCTGAGCTTCCGAGGGGGGTATCACCACGGCGGCACCGTACACCCTCCCCGGGTCGTCTCGCAGCGGTTGCCTCGTCAGCGCACCATGGTCGACGATGACGCCCTGACCGGGCTCACCTTCGCCACCGACACGGTTTCGGCGGACTGGTTCGGGGGGAGTGAACAGCCACCTTCTCCACGTGTTGACGGTTCGACGCGACCAACGGCTTCGGCCGTGGCCCTTGACAACTGGTCGGCAGAGAAGTCATGGACGAGGCGTACCTGGTCGGCGTACGACAACCTCAGGCGTGTGGAGCATGGAGCTGACGTTCGCAGTGAGCAGCTTCAGGGAGAGGACCAGGGCATGGATGTTGTGGTCGACTCCGAAATCGACGATCTCCTCGGTCCCGGTCACCGCCGACGTTTGATTTGCCTCGCCGACGCCGCCGGTGTTTTGCCTGTCGTGGAGGACGGCTCAGGGCTGGGAATGGTCGGCCGGCCGGTTGTGGCAGAGTTCTGATGTGGCGACACGTGACACTGGCCGGTGCTGGTGGACTGATCGGGTGTGGCTGCCGCCGACTGCGTACGCAAGCGGATTACGAACTACCATGATGGACATCTCTGCGCAGCGACCACCTCTTGAATCCAGACCAGACCGATGGAGTGTGACATGGATGTTTCAGCGCTGCTCCTTCCGGGAGCACAGAAGGTCGCCACCGCCATGCTCGGCGATGCCTGGAATGCGACACGCGACGCCATCGCACGCCGATGGGGCAGGGGCGATAAGCAGGCTGTTGACAAGGTGGCTGCCGACCTGGAGGTTTCACGCACCCGGGTGCTCGCGCTCGCCGGCGGCGATGCGCCGGACGAACGGCTGCTGACCGCGTACTGGATGGGCTATCTGGCGGGGGTCGCAAATGACCACCCCGACTGGTTGGAGACGCTCGCGGACGTCGTCACGCCTCAGGCCGGGACTCCGCGGACGGGGGGCATTGTCAACACCGGCGAGATCGGGAAGTTCGTCAAGATCGACGGAGACGTCAACGGCGGACTTCGGATGTGATCTTCATGCACTGGTGGGAGGCCGAAGTCGCGCTACTCGGCATCGATCCTCAACGCAACCGGAGCTTGAAGCCGTGGTCAGGCCCGCGCGTGAGGAGCGACTCATACGCTCGGTGTCGGCTCATCCGTTGACGGATTCGTCGATGCCGGCGCGCAGCGCGGATGCCACGGGGTCGCTGAAGGTTGCCAGCTCTGCTGCGGCTCGACGTCGGTGCTCGAGTGCTCCCGCCCGGTCGCCGGAGCGGGCCAGGGCGGCTGCCAGATCAAGCAAGTCTTGTGAGTGGAGCCAAGCCCTTCCCAGATCCTGATGGGTGGACGCGGCCTGCTTGAGAAAAGCGACGGCTTCCTCGTGGCGTCCCAGGTGCGAGTACGCGGTGCCCGTCAGGCCCCACGCGACGGCTTCGCGGTCGTTGTCGCCGAGCCCGCCGAAGGCACTCGCCGCGGCATGGCTGGAGACCAGCGCCTCGGCCGGTTGTCCGTCGGCGAGATCGATCCGTGCCTTCTCCAGGAGCGCATGCGCTTCCTGGCGCTGGTTGCCGGTCTCGTGGCACACCTGCAGAGTCTCATTGTTCGCTCGGCGCGCTGAGTTCAGATCGCCGGTGTTCCGCAGGACCACGGACAACTCGATGAGGGCCTCGGTCTCGTTGGCCTGGTCGCCGACTTGCCGGGCCAGGGCGACGGCTTCGTCGAGCAGATTCTGTGCGGTGCTGAATTCGCCGACAGCACCCCGGACGGAACCGAGATTCATCAACGCCGGTACGGCCAGCGCCGGGTCGGCGACGCAGCGGGCGGTTTCCAGGCCCGATGAGAAATGTGCCTCGGCGGCGTCGAAGTCGCGAATCAGCATGGCGACGAGCCCCAGACCGTTCTCAGCGTGGGCACGGCCGACCAATGACCCGGCTGCGTCGAAGGCGTCGGCGGCTGCTGTGAACCGTTCTCGCGACACGTCGAGCCGTCCGGCGTACTTGTCACCGACGGCCAGCCCCAACATGGACACGCCTTCTCCATAGTGATCGCCGGATCGCCGTGCCGCCTCCAGCCCCCCGACCTTGACCGAGGTCCAGGTGTCGGCAGGATCCAGACCGCCGTTGATCTCCTGGACGAGTGCGGGGATCTGCCACGCGACCCGGTCCGCGCCGTGCGCGGCCGCGGCCTGCGCGGCGGCCATGAGGTTCGCCCTTTCGGCCTGGTACCAGGTGCGCGTGGCGTCGGCATTGTCCAGGTCAGGCAACGCGGGAACCGTTTCGCCGCCGGAGACATCGATCGGCGCCATCCGGTCGCGCGGCTGTGCCGAAGCCGCAGCGTAAAGGTAGAAGTCGAGCAAACGCTTCACAGACCGCTCTCGAGACTCCTCAGTCTCTTCCTGCCGCGCGAGGTCGGCGGCGTAGGCGCGCAGGAGATCATGGAACTGGTACCGTCCGCTTCCCACTTCCTCCAACAGGTGGGCGCCGGCTAGAAGAGCCAGCAGTCGACGAGTCTCCATCGGCGTCAGTTCGGCCAGCGCCGCAGCGGCGTGCAGGCCGAATTCCGGTGCCGGATGAAGTCCAAGAAGCCGGAAGACACGGGCGGCCGGTGCCGGCAGTGCACGGTAGGACCAGGCGAAGACCGTGCGGACCGCGTCGGCGTCGGTTTCGTCCTCTGCCGACAACGCCTCCCAGAGCCCTGATTCGCTGGTCAGCTCGCTGGCGAGGTCGGCCAACGACAGCCAGGGCCGGGCTGCCGCGCGTTCGGCTGCGATCCGCAAGGCCAGCGGCAGATACGCACACAGCCGTGCCAGCTCGGCCGTGTCGGTCTCGGGGTCGGCGGGACGATAGTCCATGGTGACTTTGCGCAGCAGTGCGACGGAGGACTGCGGGGACAGGGTTTCCACAGCGACGCGGCGCGCGCCGTCGCGGGCCACAAGAGCGGGCAGCTGACTGCGGCTCGTCACCAGGGTCAGACAGGACTCGGTCCCGGGCAACAAGGGCCGAACCTGATCGACGGTCGCGGCATTGTCCAGCACGATCAGGATCTGCCGGTCGGCCACCAACGAGCGGAAGAGATCCGACCGTTCCTCGAGCCCGGTGGGTATCTCCTCCGGGTTCACACCGAGGACGCGTAGGAACCGTTCCAGCGCCAAGTCCGCCGGCACCGGTTCGCCTGGGTCGTAGCCGCGGAGATTGATGTACAGCTGGCCGTCTGGGAACTGTTCGCGGACGAGATGGGCCCACCGGAGCGCGACGGAGGTTTTCCCGACGCCGGCGGTCCCGACAAGGAGCACGATCCGTGGAGCGTCTTCGGCCGCGGCGGCGAGGACCGCGTCGAGCGTGCCGAGTTCCCGGACGCGGTTGACGAAACCGTGGACGCCGGCGGGCAGCAAGCGGGGCTTGGGCCGCGGCGGTTTAGAGGTGGTGATGTGGATGCCGCCACTCACCGATCCGGCGTGAACGACGTTCGACGCCGATCCCGACATGTGGAAGTCTGGCTGGTCCACCGCGGCCCTTCTCTTATCTGGCGAGGATCACTGGATCCTGTAGAGGTGGTCGAATTCCCCCTTGCCGATGCCGTCGGCGAAAGCGGTGAGCTCGGCCTTGGTGAACGTGAGATAGGGGGAGTCAGGGTTCTTGCTGTCCCGCAGGGCTATTTTCCCGTCGGGGAGTACAGCGAGTTCTACGCAGTTACCGCCGTTGTTTCCGCTCGCCGATGCCTTGATCCAACGCAACGCGTCGTCCGGTCGTCCGGTCGTCCGGTCGTCCGGTCGTCCGGTGCCGATTGTAGAAACAGGTTCCATCATGTCCCCTTCGTCCGCAGCCATCTTGTCCTGATTCATCCGAATGAGCCCGGTGCGCTATGGTGGCGCCAGGCGTCTGAAGAATATCCGAGTTCGTATATATCAGGAAGTGGCGTCGTCGGCGACAGCCGCGCGATGCAGTTCGGCGTGCTGACCGGCAAGGTCGCCGACCTCCGCGTAGAGGCGGGCCGCAGTCCGATGGAACTGCGCCGCGTCGACCTTCCTGCCGCCGGCGGAGTACACCTCTGCCGCGCCGCTGTAGGACTTCGCCTCCCGGAGTCGATCACCGATCCGGACGTGGATGGCGGTAGACCGAGAGAACGCCTCAAACGCCGCTTCCACCTCACCGGCTGCCAGGTACGCGTGGCCGGCCTCCAGCAGTGCGTACCCGGCGTATTGGGCACTTCCGATGCGATCGGCGACGGCGACCGCCTCCTCTGCGCATGCGACCGCCTCCGCGGTCCTTCCCAGTCCGCGCAACGTCTTGGCCAACGCTTGAAGTGTGTCGGAGACGGCGATGGGCCGTTCATGATCGCGGTGCTCGGCCAGGGCGCGACGAAGCCACGATTCAGCTTCCTGACAATCGCCCCCGTCGGCGAGGACCTGGCCGATGTTGAGCATCGCGTACGAGGCCATCGTCGTGTCCCCGGTCTGCTCCGTCAGATCGAGCGCCGCGCGATAGTAGGTCAGCGCCTCCGGAAGCCGGTGTTGCCGCCAGCGCACGATGCCGAGAGCGTTGAGCGAGCGGGTCTGGCCGACGGGGTCGCCGAGTTCGCGGCGGATGGTCAACGATTCGTTCTGGAGGCGGTCGGCTTCGGTGAGCTGGGACCGCTGGGCGTTCGCTTTGCCCAAGCTTTCCAGCAGGATGGCCTCAGCCCGTCGGTTCGTAAGGCGACGTGCCGCCTCCAGCCCGATCTCAGCGCTCGCGATCCAGTCCTCGAAGGTGTTGTCGGTCGCGTGCAGGCCGTGCAGGACTGCGGGGATCTCCCAGGCCAGCCCATCCATTCCCAGTTCGGCGGCGGTACGGACGGTGGCGGCGATGTTCTCGCGTTGCGACAGGAACCACGATCGTGCGGTGGCGTGATCGGGGAAGGCGGGAACTGGGCAGTCTGGCGGAACCGGTCCGACCTCGAGTGCGAGGCTGTCGTTGCCGGTCGCGACGGAGGCCGCCTTCGCGGCGTGTTTGAGCCAGACTGCCAGCCGCTCCACGGCCTGAGACCGCTCGGCGTCGGTGTCCTCTGTCCGTGACTGGTAGCGCGCGAACGCCCGGAGCAGATCGTGGAACTCGTAAGCATTGTGTCGAGGTGCCTCGACAAGGTGTTTGCCGACCAGTCCGGTGAGAATCCGCTCGGCCTGCGCAGCGGTGGTGCCGGCGAGTGCCGCCGCCGATTCGACGGTGATCAGCGGGCCCGGATGCGAACCAAGCAGCCGGAACATGCGGCCTGCTTCGCGGGTGAGCGCGCGATAGGACCAGGCGAAGACAGCTCGGACGTCGTCGGCCTCGCGTCCCTCCTCGACGGACAGCGCGTCCCACAACCGGGACTCGTCGCGGAGTTCGGCGGCGATGTCCGCCAGACGCGCGTGGGGGCGGAGCGCCAGCCGTTCGGCGGCGACGCGAAGGGCCAGCGGGAGCCGGGCGCACAGGCGGACGAGCTCGCCCGGGGCCGCGCTGTCGTCCAGCCCGTCGTGGCCGTCGGCGACCGAAGCCACGAGGGCGGCGGCGTCGCCCTCGTCGAGCAGCCCCAGCCGCAGTCGCCGTACCGCCGCTGTCCCGGAACCCAGACCGGCGAGCATGCTCCGGCTGGTGACGACGACGAGGCAGGCCGGTGAGCCGGGTAGCAGGGGACCCACCTGGTCGGCAGACGCTGCGTTGTCGAGCAGGACCAGGACACGTCGATCGGCGACCCGGGAACGGAAGAGGGCCGATCGGGCATCGAGTCCTGGGGGAACGGCGGACGGCGCGACGCCCAACGAACGCAGCAATCGGTCCAAGGCCTCGGCCGCTCCCACCGGCTCGCCGACGTCGTAGCCGCGGAGGTTGATATAGAGCTGGCCGTCAGGGTAGTCCGCCGCTGCCTTGTGGCTCCAGTGCACGGCCAGCGAGGTTTTCCCACCGCCGGCGGTCCCGGTCACGACCAAGGCCCGCGCCGCGGGTCCGTCGGCGTCCCGGGCGGCTTGCGCATCGAGCCAAGCGAGAGCCGGTTTGTGGTCGATGAACTCCAGCGCGTCGGACGGCAGTTCCCGGGCCGGCTCGATGGGGACGGAGTCGGAGCCGAACTCGACCTTGTCGATGTGCTGTGCCATGACGAGTTTGGCGACCTGGCCGGAGTTTTCCATACGGGCGCTCGCGTCGTCGGGTCTTTGCACCATGCCTGGAAGCCCCCTGAGATTCACGACCCTGATCCAGTCCGATCGTAGTCCGCGGGATTGCCATCGGGGAACGTGGTGGGTATAGATGAGCATTGGCGCCGAAATCAGCGCCAAAGCGGAGGGGGCGGAGATGGCGGGTACAAGAGGCTTGACACCTTCGGGTGAACTGGGCGGTTTGCCCGCATGGCGGGGTTCGCGCGCCGATAAGATTCGGATCATTGGCGCGACCTGCGACCTGCGACCTGCGACCTGCGACCTGCGACCTGCGACCTGCGACCTGCGGGAGCGGTGAGCGATGACCGTCCTCGAGCCCAGGTGGCGCAAGTCGTCGCACAGCGGAGGTGGTGACAACTGCCTCCAGGTCCGTTACGTCGGCGGTGTCGTTCAGGTCCGTGACAGCGAGGATCCCGAGCCGGTCCAGACGTACACGCGGTCCCAGTGGGATGCCTTCCTCGCGGGTGTCCGTTCCGGAGAGTTCGAGCTCCCTCCCGAGGACTGAGCGCCGGTCCCAGCGACAGAACGGGCCCATCAAACGTGTCCATCTCGGAGAAGCTGCCCGCTCTGACCGGCCAGCAGCGTGACGCCGCCTTCCTCAAGCCCGACGGTCACTGCGTCGTGCTGGGCACCGCGGGCAGCGGCAAAACCACGATGGCACTCCACCGCGCTGACTTCCTGGCCGCTGCCCCAGGCGTCGGAGGCCCGACCCTGCTGGTCACCTTCAACAGTACGCTCGCCACCTATCTGCGCTCGGTATGCGAAGGCCAGCCGAACCTGACGATTGAGAAGTACCACAAGTTCGCCCTTGGCTATCTCAAGTCCAGGGGTGAGGTGAACATCAGGATCTTCAAACGAAGAGAAGAGAGCATGGCCCTGGCACTGGAGGACCTCCGTGCCTCGGGCCGACATCAGCGCGCCGTGATCGATCGGCCCGTCGAGTTCTTCGAAGACGAGATCCACTGGATGGTCGGCCACGGCGTGACCGCCCGTGACGACTACCTTGCCGGCGCGCCTCGCATCGGCCGGGGCAGGCCGTTG
Source organism: Catenulispora rubra (assembly GCF_015356825.1). Taxonomy (GTDB): domain Bacteria; phylum Actinomycetota; class Actinomycetes; order Streptomycetales; family Catenulisporaceae; genus Catenulispora; species Catenulispora rubra. The sequence goes on from NZ_JAACYW010000002.1 coordinate 122,156, forward strand.
GCCCGGGCAGACCGAGAGGTGGTGTTCGAGGTCTTCCAAAGCTACATGCGACTGCGCGCTCAGCGTGGTTACCGCTACGACTGGGACAACCTGGCCAGCCATGTGCTGGCCCACCTCGGCCACGACAACACCCGGCGCAGATACCGCCACATCGTGGTCGACGAAGGCCAGGACTTCACACCGCAGATGATCCGTACGCTGGCCGCGGCGATACCACACGAAGGGTCGCTGACCTTTTTCGGAGACTACGCGCAGCAGATCTATGGCAGCCGCATGTCTTGGCGCTCACTGGGTCTGAACATCTCGGACGGAGTCGTTCGCTTCGAGCACAACCACCGCAACAGCCCGCAGATCGCCGCGCTCGCCAAGGCGATGGCCGACATGCCGCACTTCCGCGACGAGGTGGACGTCGTGCCGCCGGTCGCGGTTGCCGCCAATGGGCCGAAGCCGACGGTGGTACGACTGGAGGAGCCCGACCGGCAGTTGTTCGCGGCTGCGGCGATCGCCAACGGCCGGGCCGCCGCCAGGCGCGTCGGGATCCTCGTCCGTACCCGAGCCGCGGTTCACGCTCTGGCTCCGCATCTGGATCAGCGGCACCGGTTGTACAGACTCGACAAAGACCTGGAGTCATGGCCGATGGGGCCCGGGATCTTCTACGGAACTTACCACTCGGGCAAGGGGCTCGAGTTCGACGACGTCATCCTCCCGCAGTGCGACGCCGACGAACTCCCGCGGCCTTCGGAAGCTGAGGTTCACGGTATGGACGAAGCAATGGCGCGCGAGTCCCGCCAGCTCTACGTCGCGGTGACACGGGCCAAGAAAGAGCTCGTGATCCTGCACGGCGGCAAGCTGACATCGCTGATGCCGCCGGAATCCTCCGACTTGTTCACCATCGCGACGGTGAACCTGGTGAACCTGTGAACGACATCGTGCGAAGGGCCCACGATCGCGGCCTCACCAGGCTGTGCCACTTCACCCGCGCCGTGAACCTGCCCCACATCCTTGTCACCGGCGAGATCCGCAGCACCTCGCAGTTGGCCGTCGGCACCGAAAGCTTCCGCAACACCGACGACAAACGCCTCGACGGCCGTCGGCACCAGATCAGTTGCAGCCTGGAATATCCGAACGCCTGGTACCTGGACACCGCCCGGAGGGCAGACCACAACTTCCCGAACTGGATCGTGATGGCTCTCGACCTCGACCTCATGACGGCCACGGGCGTGGACTTCTGCCCCGTGAACTCTGCCAGGTCGAACGGTAACCGAATCGCTGACGGCAGCCTGGAATCATTCGAGGCCATGTTCGCACCGAGCGTCATCGGTAACGGCACCCGGACCCGTCAGCCAGGCCATCCGGACTGGTGGCCGACCGACGACCAGGCCGAGGTCATGCTCGCCGACGCGGTCCCGGTCGCCAAGATCCAGCGGATCATCGTCGAGGACGACGACCAAGCCGCTCTTCTGCTCTTCCAGCTGAGCCGGCAAGGGCTGGAGACCCTGATCCCCCCACTTTTCACAGCACCTGATCTCTTCGACAAACGCCGCCTCAGCAAGAGTCTCCGAGCCGGGATCCGGCCGGAGGAACGGGGCTACACGTCCTCACCGCATCTGGCAGAGTGACTTCGTGGACCAGCCTCAATCCCATCCGTGGGCCGAGCGTGCGGCAGGCATGATCCTGGGCGCCGCGGTCGGGGACGCGTTGGGATGGCCGTTCGAGCGCCGCGATCGGACCTCTGGAACGCCAGACTCTTCCGCGCCAACCGGGCGGTTCTTCGCCTGGGACCGGCGCGCGACTCGGTACCAACCCTTCGCCGAGCACATCGAGGCCGGGGCATACAGCGACGACACCCAGATGACGCTGGCCGTGGCGCGTTCGATCACGGAGGCGGGGGACCGCTGGGCCGACTGGCTGCAGTCTGTCGAATGGCCGTTCTTCCTACGCTACGAGCGTGGCGCCGGGGCGAGCGTCAAACGGTCCTGCCGGTCCTGGGCGGCTGGGCGTCCGCCTTGGACGACGCAGCGCGGCGACGTCGTGAAGTACTTCCAGACCGGTGCCAACGGGGCGGCGATGCGTATCGCCCCCCACGTCATCCACCTTCACCGCGAACCGTCCTTCGCCTCCGTCGCGCGTGACGTCCTGCGGGACGCCATCACCACGCACGGCCACCCGCGGGCGCTGCTCGGAGCCGTGCTCCACGCCCGATCGCTCTGGCTCAGCATGCGACAGCCCGCACCCCTGACCTACGGCTGGATCGTCGAAGCCCTCCTCGACACGGAGGACGACGACTGGCGTTCGCCGGCGTGGCAGAACCTGCCCTTGGACTGGGTCGATACAGCAGAACGCGTTCTCGGCCGGACTTACCGCGAACTCTGGGAGGAAGTGGTCGGTGAGGTCGAGGCGACGCTGAAAACAGCCCACGACGACATCCGGGTCGGCGCTCTCAGCAACCCCGCTGGTTTCCTCGCGTCGATGGGCCTCACGACCAAGAGCAGCCGCGGGTCCGGAACGTTGTGCGCGGTCGGCGCGGCCTATCTGGCGGCTCGTTCCGCAGCCGATCCCCGGACCGGCCTGCTGATCGCTGCCCACCTGGCAGAAGCCGACACTGACACACTCGCCTCGATGACCGCAGGCATTTTAGGGGCCGGCCTGGGCCGCGAATGGCTGGGATCGTATGCGGCGGCAGTTCAAGACGCCGATCTACTGTCCGCTATGAGCTTGTCGCTTCGCGGCGACGTCTCCGAGCCGCTGGTGGATGTCCCGGCGCGGGAGACCGCTTTGCCTGCCTTCGACCGGGCGCTCACCGAAACTGCCGCCGGAATCATTCGTCTGCCCGACGGCCGGACCGCGACAGTGCGATCGCGGGTACGTGTGCACGTCGCTGCCCGTTCAGCCTGGCGCAGCACACTGATCTCTGATGACGGGCAATCGCTGTACATCCTTCATGGCGAGTCTTCCACGGATACCGACCGGAGCGATTCATTTCCGATGTCGGAACCCCGTGCAGGCTCCGTGAGGCTGATGGGCTCACAGCTTCGAGTCTGCGATCTTGAATACGTGACGGCGGTCCTGAAACACGTCGGCCTGCGTCCGGTGTCGCGGGGGGAGGGATGGGCCCGATACGGAGCGGTCGTACTCTCGCAGACTACTGTGATACCGGCAATCGGTGAACACGGCTCCTCCGCGCTACGCCTCACGGCGACGGATTCACATGGAGTCCGCCATCGGCTGGAACTGCGCGGTATCCCCTGTGTCGACAGCGGTGACGGCATGTTCAGCGCACGAGTGGATCCGTGGCTGGAATTGGTGGTTGCGGCTGCTCAAGACGGCGGCCAGACCAGGGCTTCGTAGACGGGCCAGAGGGCAAGACAAGCCCGACCCTTGCCGCAAGCGCACATGGGACCGGAGCCAGCGAGCGGCGTGGGTCGTCATCGACGTCGACATCAGCGTGGTGGTCGCCATCGGCATGCCGGCGCCCGGGCGGGCGGTGCTGGCCGACGGCGCGTAGTGGGGCCCCGGCTCATCGTGATTTACCGCAGGTGGACGGGCCGGTCGTCGCTGCCCGCCCGAGAGGAGGACCACGGTGGACATCGCCTGGTCCCGCCCCCGCGCGGAGCACGCCTTTGCCCGGATGACGGCTACTACAAGATCCTGCGGAACTGTCGGTGCAAAGGCGGCGGACGGCACACCGCCGTCCAGACCGTAGCCACTATGCACAACCTCCCCCGGCACCATGACCCCGGATCAGACCGGAACAGACCGGCCGCCGCCCCAGCCCGCCGGCACCCGGGGTTACGCAACATCTTTAGGGCGCTCGCGCCTCAGTCAGACCTCGATCACTGCGGGGTCGCCGTGGCCGGAAAGGGGAGGCTCGCATGCTTTACTCGCAGCTCGCCGGGACGAGATCCAAAGCAGCGACTCCGACGCCGCGGACAGAAGGCTGTTCGCGCAGAGTCGCGTTGTCGTAGTGCAGTGCTCCGACGACACTGGCGCGGGTCGCCGGACAGGGCGTCCAGGGTGATGGCGGTCATCGCGGTCATGATCGTGGCGCAGCGCGGGATCTGGAGGTGGCCGTAGGTCACATTTCGGAGGCGGGTCCACCTCTGTGAAATGCAAGATCTCCCATATGCCACTCACGACAGGCACAACATATTGTGTTTCCGGGTCGCGGTTGGTGCCTTGGGCTCCTGCTATGGAGGCGCGGTGCCTTCAGCGCGCTGCTGCCCGTGGGCGGGGCTCCGCCGCATGCATCCGCACAGGAATGCTGTGAACAACTTGGTATAGGGCCAGGGAGGCGCGGCGCTGGCCGCTCCAGTGGACGAGTTCACCGGCCGCGGTATAAACGTCCGCATCACCGATCGCCCGGACTGCCGCCCCGAGAACCTGGACCGCTGTCTCTGACAACCTGTCGATACATCAAGATCCAAAATGCAAGGCCCCAGCTCATGGATACGAGCTGGGGCCTGCTGCAGGTGCAGCCGGTTGCTCACCTGAAGAACTTGCCGGCATCTACGAATGCAAGACGCCAAGTGTGTCTGAGGTAGCGATGGCAGGAGCGACCAGTCAGGTCTTTGTGGTGGTGCTAGCAAACAGACGATAGGATAGCGGATCGGTGTCAATCTAAGCGCTCGCGTCGTTCAGCTCGAAGATGGCGAATACGCACTTCTGACTGTCAGTGCCATTTTTGAGAACGAGACTGAAGCCGCATCCTTCTCATCGGGCGATGTTAACGCGGCGTGGACCGACTACGAATCTGTACTCGACGACGTAGAAGAACAGGTGCCGGCTCTACTGGATTTGGCGGCTCGGGAGCAATCGGCAGAAAACAACGAGTACCCGCAGACCATTGCCGGTCAGCTTGAGTTGCACCTTGATTCAACGTCTGTCGCGCCAGATGACAGTGTCTATCTCATCAAGCATAGGATCGCAAAAGTTGGCGACCTGGAAATCAGCATCTGGCCAAAGGATCACGATCCGCCCCACTCTTATGTCACTTCTCGTCAGCGCAACATGGATGCGCGATTCCATATCGAGACGCTAGAGCTGATTCCAACTCTCCAGCACTCCATGTTCCCGAAGTCCACGGACCGTGACTCTCATAAGAGCCGGCGCTATGCGATGATTCCGAGGTTTCCCCACGTAGCAGTCCAAGCCCGAACTTCAACGTTGATAAAAAGACGTACGTGGGAGGGCGGAATATTCGGCTCAAGCAAGCGCTCTGTCCGCACCGACACTCGTGAAATAAGGTGGTCATCTTCCAGTAGGCAAAACAGCGGATCTTCGTCTTCGGCTGGAGACCAGTTCTTCGGGATTTCCTGCGGGTCGATCGGACGACGGAGAGCGTCGAACAGAGTCTTGAGCCTATTGTCGATATCTCCGCCCGTGACGACGATACCGCCTGGCGTACCCGGCCTCAAAAGCACAATATCCAGCTCGGCGTAGAGCTGCTGCCCGCTAATAACCAGAGCGGCGAAGCCATGGCCTGCTACCTCTTTCAACATAATCGGATCTTTCGAATCCTTGGCGACCCAATCCTGGTTGGCTTGCATCGGAGGGTAGTTCCACAGAGCCTTAATCTGTGGATGAAGCTTGAGCCTGATCTCATGCTTCCGTTGAGGGTTGGCGTTGCTCGCAAGCGGACCGTCATAGGTGAGCGTGAAGCGCATGGAGACGTCCTTTCGCTGCTGATATGAGCTGATGATACTCCATCAAGCGCGCCCAGCTGACTGCGCGTGACGAAATGATCTATCTCTTTCGCAACCCCTCATACCTCTCTTAGGCCCTTTGCCCCTCCTGGACCTTTAGCCTCGACCGCTGTCACCACTTCTAGGGCTCGCCAGTAATCGGACGGTGGCAAGTTGCCAGATGAGAAGGCACTCGAAACGGATGCGCTTGCTCCGTCTAGCCGGTCGGTGACAAACAGACTCACGGCAAGATCAAGGCGGGCACTGGCAAGACGGCGCAGCATAGAACAGACCACCAACCAGCTCGATGCTGACCGGCAGGTCTTTCCAAGCCTGCGAACTTCTCACCAATCCTGGTCAGCTGTACGCGCGTAGTGGTGAAGGTGTCCGTTCAACGCTTAAGCGAGCTCTTTTTACCCATCCATACGCTGATGCCCAGAAGATGACAGGGAGTGAGCTGCAAGAACCCTTCGATGTGTTCCATGAGGCCTACGAGCTCTCCGAGAGCCGTCAGCAGGACAACGGAGCAACTAGCTCTCTTCCGACGTACAACCGCCAGAACAAGTCTGTATGGCTCGTTGGCGACCACTCTGGACAGGATGAGGATACAAACAACAGCACCGTGCCCCAGATGGGACACGGTGCTGCTACGCGGGCAACCCTGATCGACTCGCTCTCCCCGGCCTTTGGGGGCCTGGGTTGGAGTAGGCCGGTCATGGTGTGCCGCGGGGACCTGACCCCCGAACCCGCGGATTGAGAGAGGCTTGGGCGTTCCCCTGGCCGGTTCCTCGGCTATGTCAGGGTCTGCAGCCCGTTGGCCAGATCGGCCTGCACCAACTCGTCGCGTTCCTCCTGGGTCAGCCAGCGCGCCGAGGACCCTGCCGGGGTCCTCTCCACCCACAACACGTCATCGACGGCTTCGGCGATAGCGTGCAGGTGGCTGATCACCACGACCAGACGGTCGCCTCCAGCTTGTGCCCGTAGCACTTCCAGCGCCTCCTCAAGGGTGGTGGTGTCGAGTGCCGCGAAGCCTTCGTCGAGGAACAGCGAACCAAGGCGCGTGCCACCGCGGGAATGCATCTCGGCCAGAGCCAGCGCCAAGGCGAGCGAGGCGAGGAACTTCTCCCCGCCGGACAGCCGGTTCGGGTGGTGCTCCACACCGGAGCCTCGGCTGACGATGTCGAAGGTGTCGGCGAAGCCGAACCGGTCGTCGGACATCTGTCCCAGTAAGTCGCTGGCAACCCCGAGCAAGGCACGGGTCCGCAGCGTGGTCAGGTGCCCGAGGAACTTGGCGTCGACGAGATCGCGTCGCAGCACACTCAACGCGTCCAGTCTCGTCTGTCCGGCTGCGATGGCGAAGTCCAGGTCGGCAGCCGGTCTGATCTGCTCTTGCGCGGTCTGTTGTTCCTCGCGTCGCCTGGCGGCCTCGCTCCTCGCGAGGCCGACGGTGGTCCCCAGAGTGATCAGCGCGTCCGGGTCTGTCAGATCGATTGAGGCGTCCAAGCCTTCGATGCCGGAGAGATTCTTGGCATGCTCACCGAGAGCGGCAACGGCGCTGACTGCGCGCGAAGCGCACCGGGCCGCGTCGGCATGTAGTTCGCGATCCAGTTGGGCGGTGGTCGTCGATAGAGCCGTGGCAAGCGATCTCAGGTCCCCGATGTCGGTGAGGTGTGTGTCGACGCGGGGCACCTCGATGTCTGCGGCCTCGCCGTTGTTCAGCAAGGAGGCAGCGTGCTGGGCGGTTTGGGACCAGGCATCGAGGGAGGCTCGTATCTGGCTCAGCGGGCGATCGATTGCGGCCGTCTCTTCCCGTTCGAGGGCGCGGTGCAGCCTGCTGACCTCGGCGGCGTCAGCGCGGGCTCGTTCCCGATCGTCGATGAGTTTTTGAACTTGGTCCATGCGGGCGTTGATCTGAGCGGCTGCTGCATCCGCTTCGGCGGCGGTGATGACGAGCGGCTCGGCGGGCAGCATCTGCCGGATGCGTGGAGGCAGGGAGCTGATCGCGACGGCCAGTCTCGCGGTTGCGGCGGTGTGCCGCTTATCGGCGGCATCGTTGTCGGCGAGCCCGCGTTCGTACGCCGTCTTGCGTTGAGCGAGGGCATTGCCGTCGGCGGTGATGGTGGCGATGTGGTCGGCTGCTTTGTTGCGCAGCTGTTCGGCGTGGCCGGCCGCGGCCTGTTCGTGCTCTACGAACGCCGTGACGATCGGCGCGGTGAGTTCCGCTGCTGTCGCGTTGTCAACGGGGGAGGCACTGAGTACCTCGATGGCGTGGTGGAGCGCCGCCTGGGCGGCGACCGTGTCGAATCGGGCGCCCGGCACGGCATCTTTCTCCGACGAGGAGAGTTTCTGCAGCATCGCGTCAGCGGTGTCGACGGCCTGCGCAGCACGGGAGCCAGCCTTTCGGCATGCAGTCTCACGTTCCTTGAAACTGGTTTCGGCAGCTGCCAGGTCAGCCTTGGCCTCGGCGACTACAATGTTGGCGTCCACCAGCAATTCCTGGGCGTCGTGCAGGTCCGTCTTTGCTTTTCGTATGGCAGCAGTGCTGCCTTTGCCCATGGGCTCGAAGCCGTCGGGGAGGATTCTCTGGCACACCGGGCAGTCATCGCCGGGGTGTAGTTCGGCAGCCAACTCGGCAGCACGGTCGCGTGAACGCAGGGACTCCAGAAGTTTTTGCGCGGCAGTGAGCGTCTGCTGGGCTTCCTCGGCTCGTGCTTCGGCGGGCGCGATGCGAACCTGGAGATCATCCCGTTTATGTTCCGCCACCGTTCGGGCTTGCATAGCATCGACGACCTGCTGGGCCGCAGTCACCGCCGCTGTTACCGCCTCGCGGGTTCTCGACACGTGTGTGCGGACCTTCGTGCTGAGGTCGGCTGCAGTTGCAGCCGCGGTTGTGAGGGGTTCGGCGCGGGTGGCACGGGCCTCAAGTTCCCTCTGGGCGACGGAGATGTCGGCGGCTTCGTCGGTGAGCTGCTTGGCGGCTGCAATCAGCCGATCGCCTTCTGTTCGCTGGTCCTCGGTGCGGGCGGCGAGGGTTTCCAGCAACGCTGCGGCCTTGCCTAGCGCGGTGAGTCCTTCACCATCGCGGTCCGCGCAATCGATGGCTGAGGTGAGATCGCTTTCGGCGGTGATCGCGTCGCTGGCGTGTCGGTCCAGATCATTGCGTCGGTCGGCGATTTGAGCGGCGACGGACTCCAATCGGTCCAGGACGGCGTCCGCGTCGGTGGTGGCGAGCGTCGAGAGGTTCTGTGCCTGCGTGCGCGCCGCAGCAGCCGCGGTTTCGGCCCGGGACGCCTGGTTCTGCAATACCTTTACTGTGGAGATGGTGCTCTCGAGACGGCCGGCGATCGCCTCGGCGGCGTCAGCGGCGGCGCCGGCGTCGTTCGCGGTCTGCTCGGGGTCGGCGGGCATGGTGTCCCGCTTTACCTTGGCCGTGGCCATGAGCTGCTCGACGGAGTGCAGCTGGCGGTCGGCCTGGGCGCGGACGACCTCCAGGGAGTCAGCGCCGAACAGCTCACGGAGTAGTTTGGAGCGGTCCCTCACGGTGGCGACCAGCAACCGGTCGAATCGGCCTTGCGGAAGCAGTGCTGTTCGCAGGAACGTCTCGTCGTTCATATCCAGCAGGGCCTTGATACGACTGTTGACGCTAGTTGCGCCGTCGGCTTCCTCGCCGGTGTCCAGGTTCTCAAGGTGGTGCCGGCCGGCGTTGGGGTTGGTGGCGTGGCTGGTGCGGTGCACCTGCCACCGCTCGTCGTCGTGCAGGAAGAGCAGCTCGACGCTCATGGCCGACGTACCATCGGCGATGAGCTGGCGGGATGCCTTGCCGTCCCAGGAGCTCCGGCCGAACAAGGCGAACGTGATGGCCTCCAGCAGGCTGCTCTTGCCTGCGCCGGTGTCGCCGAGTGCGGCGATGAGGGCCTTACCGGTGAAGTCCACGGTGACCGGATTCGGGTAGCTGCGGAATCCTGTCAACGACAGGGTTAGAGGCTTCATCGAGCATCCTCCGGCGGGGTGATTGCGGAGAGCAGCCCGGACCGGTCGATTCCGTCCAGCCCGGCCCCGGCGATGGCCGCGGACAGCAGCGTCTCCTCACAGCAGGGGGAGGGGTCGTCCGGGTCCGACTCGTCGGACAAGGCACCGAAGGCAGCCATCGCACGGTCGAGGACGACGCCGCTGGTGCCTCGGTCGTCCAGGTACGAGCGGAGAAGCTCTTCGATGCCGGGTAGTTCTTCGGTAGCCGCACTGCGATCCAGCACACGGCTCGCCGCTCCGGGGCGGATCTCGTCGATGATGACGAGAGTCGCTTCTGGAAGCATTTTCTGGAGGGCCTCGCCCAGATGCGGGTTGGAGGCTTCGGTATTCACCACGGCTTTCACCCAGGCATCGCCGACACGGCCGGCGCGCAGCGCGATCTCGTCCAACGTGCCCTCGAGTTTGACCAGGCGGCGGCCGGACGTCAGCGGTTCCGTGGTGATACGCGGATCCCGGCCCGACCCGATTTCCGCCAGCACCACGGTCTTGGTGTCGTTGATCTCGCCGAAGTCCAGCTGCAGCGGACTGCCGGCGTAATAGGCGGGGAAGGGCGAGCTGGTGATCGCTTGAGGCTTGTGGATGTGGCCCAGGGCGCCGTAGGCGACTCCCGGCAGAGCGCCCGCGGCGACGGCGTACTCGTCCGCGATGCTTATCGGCTTCTCCGTGCGCGACGGGACCGCCCCTTCGACATACAGGTGCGCTGCGAAGACGAGAAGGTGGTCCGGGCCTGCGCCGGCGGCCAGCCGCTGGTGGACGTCGGCTTGGACGGCACGCATCCGCTCGGCGTAGGCCGCGGTCGCAGTCGCCGGGTCGGCGAAGTCGTAGGCGAACCGGTTGGGGTGCAGGTACGGCAGTGCGCCGATGCGGATGACCGACTCTCCGTCGGCGGTCGGGTATTCAGCGGTGAGCAGTCCGTCGGGGCGGGCGTCGGTGGCGAAGCGGACCCGCGCCTGCGTTCTGTCCTGGGTGCCCATGTCGTTCAGGATGAACTCCAGGAACGTCAGCACGTTGCGCGTGTCGTGGTTGCCGGCGACGACTACTACTGGGGCGACCCGTCCGAGGCGGCGAAGCGTCTGCGCAGCGCGAACGAGGTCGTCCAGCCCCGGCCGGGGGCTGTCGAACAAGTCTCCGCTGTGCACGATGAGGTCCGGCCGGAAGTCGGCGGCGATGTCGACGATCTCGGCCAGGACGGCGTCGAATTCGGCATCGCGTCGATGGCGGCCGATCTGGCGGCCCAGGTGCCAGTCGGAGGTGTGGAATACGCGTCCCGTCACGGGATGCCTCCAGGGGGAAGATCCGCGGGCTCGACGCAGGCGGAGGAGTGTTGGAGACGACCGTACACCAGAGCTCGGGAAAAAGTCTGGAAGATTCGGGAACACTGGTAAGGTGTGGCCATGAGTGATCCGTTGGACGCCCTGGAAACGCGCATCAACCAGCTGCGCCGCGCCATCCGTGATGCGACCGCGACCGGGGCCGCTGAACGGGCCGCAGAGCTGCGCGCCCAACTCCGCCGTGCGGAACGGGCCTGGGACGCTCTGGTCGATACCGATGACGCTCCAGACAAGACGCATGCGCCGCAGCCGGAACCCGCGCTGAGAATGGGGGGGTCGATGCTGCCGGCCCGAGAGCACGTGCACCGGGTGTTGATGCTGCTCGGCGTGCCGGCGGCGCCGAAGCTGATCGTCAACGTGCACGAGGCGTTCTTCCCCGGCGAGTTGACCGCGGCCAAACTGTCCAGCCTGCGCCGGGACGAGGAACGTTCCTACCTGGCGGCCCCCGGCTCGCGGCCCTACTACCTGTGCCCGGCACTGGCGTATGACCTGCTGTCCCCGGTGCGCGCGCTCATCACCATCAGCACCTGGACGTTGGAGCAGCGCATTATCGGCCCGCTGTCGCCTCGCGTCGCCTACCTCAGCAGTGCGATCCGCATCGCCGAGGCGGTGCAGGCCACGGCCGGGTCCGCCGAAACCGGTCCCAGCCCGGCGGCGCTGCGACTACTCTGGCGTTTCGCGGCGAGTATCCCCGACGCGGCGCCGACGAGCACGACCAGCCACGAGCGCCCTGTGGACCCGCGACAAGTGATGGAAGCCGCAGGCGTGGAACTCCAGGTGCACATAGACGCCGACCGTGCCGACCGCACGACGGCAGCCCGGCGTGCACACCGGCTCACCGATGCCCAGCAACTGTTCGGCGCGGCGCTGGGCGACGCCGGCAAACTCCAAGCCGAAGCCTGACCCCGCCAGCGATCCCATCTTCTTCCCCTCAAGGATCCCGACACCGTGAAAGCAGCAGTCGATGAACGTCTCGACGGGCTACGCGGCTCCGCACCGCGCCTGACGTACAGCGCCCGGTCTTTGGCCGCACTGGAGAACAACCCTCGCTGTACGTTGAGGGCCGTCCTGGACGCCTCCGGTTCTGACAAGGCCGCGATCGCCGCGCACGCTGGCTTCCCGACGCCGTTCGGCCAGTCGCCGTTCGCCATCGCCCGTGGCAACGCATTCGAAGCGCTGGTCAAGGCCAACGGCTGCGCGGAGCTGATCCGGGTGCTACGCGATACGTTGAAACTGACGCTGCCCGAGGTCGCGTATCAGGACCTGAACGACGTCGGCGGCAACGCCGGCCCCGAAGTCCGCCACACCCGCACCCGACAACTGCTGGTGAACACCGCACGCGGCAAGTCCCCCGGAACGCTGTACGACCACCCCATGCTGCGTCTGCAGATCGGCGGACACGCGGTGTTCCTCGAGCCTGACCTGGTGGCGTTCCGCATCGCAGACCGGTTCCACGTCGTGGAGATCAAGAGCTTCCCGATCATCGACGGCCAGGCCGACGCGGTGCAGGTCAAGGCTGCAACGACGCAGGCCGGCGCGTACGTCATCGCGTTGCGCGCCATGCTGGCCGGGGCCGGGATCGGCCCGGACGCCGTGTCCGACACCATCGTGCTCGTCGCACCCAAGGACTTCACCAACAGCCCCACCGCGGCGTTCGTCGACGCACGGAAGCAGGTCGCCACGCTGACCCGCCAACTGACCCGGATCGAGCGCATCGGCGACCTGGTGTCCCTTCTACCCGAAGACCTCACGTTCGATCTTGACGTCGATGAGTCCGGCCAGGCACAGCGCCCGGCCGAAGAACTCGCCGAAGCCTTGGACCAGGTGCCCGCGCTGTACCGCCCGGACTGCCTGAGCCACTGCGAGATGGCCTTCTTCTGCCGGTCCCGTGCTCGGGCATGCGCATCTCTGGACGTGCTCGGCCCCGCGGTGCGCGAACAACTCGGCGGAATCGACACCGCCACCATGGCCCTGGGCCTGGCGCGCGGCGAGCTCACACCGGATGCGGACCAAGCCGAGATGGCCGCCGCACTGCGGCACGCCGCGCGCCTGCGCACTGAGGTCCTCGCTCAGGCCGGCGGGGCAGGAGCCGCAGCATGAGCAAGGTGTCAGCGATGGCGCATCTGGAGGCGATGGAGCAGATGCGTGCTGTGCCGCTCACCGTCTTCCGTCACCGCCGCCTGTCGATCAAACCCCTGGTGATCGTGCCGCTGACCATGGCCGGCGAGGCTGGTGCCCCGTTGGCGGCGATGATCGGGACGTCCCGGACGGCCCCGAAGCTGCTGGTCGTTGACCAGCCCCGGAACAGAGACCAGCGCTTCGCATTTGCCGCCGACCTCGGCCGGATCGTGATGGACTATATCGACTCCCATCGACTGCACCGACGCGACGTCACCTCCCGCGGCGAGGGCCCGACTTCCCGGTATGTCGAGGCCCCGCAGATCCTGGTCCCCAACCTCGGCGGCATCAAAGCCCTGACTGACCTTGGCCGGATGTGCCGGTTCCGCAAGACCGAGGGTGCCTACTCGGTGCCGCTGGTGGTGCCCCAGCTGGGAATGTGGCTGACCTTCCTGGCCGAAACTGCCGAGCAGGCAGGCACGTCGATGCTGCTGCCGGTCACTGGGATGCTCGCCGAGCACTGGGCTACCGGGCAGAGTGCCACGGAGGATCAGAACCTTGCCTCGATCATGGGCTGGATTGCTCCGCCGGAGGGCTTGAGTGTCGAGCAGGCCATCACCGACGCCGAGAATCCGGCTGTGTGTCCACCGGCGGGCCCTGCGACCTCTCCGGAGTTCGACAAGACCTGTCTCGCGCCGGCGATAAAGCGATTCGACGACGCCCGTGCCCGCGGCGACGCCGCAGCGACCGCCACTGCCGAGGCCGACTTGCGGGAGCTGATCGGCGAGCAGATCAAACCCACCTGGCGGCTGATGTGGGCGGCAGTGTCCCTGTTGCGCGCCGTCGCGGAGGCACCGCGCACGACCGCTCGATTCGAACGCGACCTGGCCTCCTTCACCGCCTACTCCGACCGCCAAGACGACGGCGCCCTGCCACAACGCAAACGCGACGCAGCGATCGGCGCAGCCAGGCGCCTGAGCCGGCTGGAGCGGGCCCAGGCCGATTTCGAGGCCGACATGGCCTTCGACGACCCACTGGTGCTCGCCGACCGGCGCAGCATCGGCGAGGCGTTCGCCGGCGTCGTCACCGCAGCCGAGCCCGACCGGGTGGTCACCAGGGCAAACAACCGGCGTGTGCCCCGGCCGCGGATCACCGTGACCACCGCCGACCCGGTCCGCGTGGCCCCGGGGGTCACCCTGATCAGCCCGTCCATGCCGAACAACCACAAGGCCCTGATCATCAGCTCGGTTCCGGACGGGGAGTCGACGCGCGTAGTCGTGGAGATCTGCGGCGGCATGGGACGCAGCGTCGTCCCGCAGAAGGGCTCCGTGCCCGCGCTGGGGCAGCGCATCACCTACTTGCCCGACCCTGGCTGGCGGCCGACCCCGGTGTTCCCGGAGCAGGACAGCCTTCCCTGGACGCACAGCAGCCTGGCCGACGACGACTCCGACACCAACCCCGAAGACGACGCCGCCGAGGAGTGGGGCAATGCAGACTGACCATGCGGTGGCGTTCGATCCGGCCGCGGCGGCCGACACGGCGATCACCGCGATCATGCACGACCTGTCCCACACCAGCCACAAGGCGGTTGTCGTCGACTCTCCGCCGGGCGCCGGCAAAAGCACCTTGGTGGTGCGCGCGGCCGGCGAACTCGTTGAGGGTGCCGAGCGCCCGATCATCGTCGCACAGACCAACAACCAGGTCGACGACCTCATGGTGCGCCTGGCCACCGCACGCCCCGATGCCACCATCGGCCGACTGTCTGCCGGCGGCTACTTCCCGCCGCCGGCCGTGTCCGACCCGGTCAACAGCGTTGTCGGCAACACGCTGCGAGACTTGGCCGGCTGCCAGATCATCGTCGGAACCTCAGCCAAGTGGGCCACGGTTCGCGACGGCACGTTCGGCTGGGCGATCCTCGACGAGTCCTACCAGATGCGCTCCGATCTGCTCCTGCAGATCGTCGAGCGGTTCGACCGCGGTCTGTTCGTCGGCGATCCCGGACAACTGGACCCGTTCACCGTCGTCGGCACCGAGCGGTGGATCGGGCTGCCGCACGACCCGACGCTCAACGGGGTGACGGTGCTGCTGGAACACAACAAGGGCATCCCCGTGCACCGGCTACCGGTCTCCTGGCGCCTGCCGGCATCAGCCGCACCCACCGTCTCTGCGGCGTTCTACCCCTTCGAAGGCTTCCGCGCCGGCACCGGCCTGGATGTCCGTGCTTTGGAGTTCCGCACCGCCGGGTTCGGCGGCTCCCACCTCGACGAGACGTTGAGGATGGCGTTCACCACCGGATGGGCGCTGCACGAGCTACCACGCCGCCATGTCCCGCGTACCGACGCCGAAACCATCCAGACTGCCGCCGACCTGGCCGCCCGCCTGCTGGAGCGTGGCGCGGTCGGTACCTGCGAACGCCATCCGAGTGGCAGGTCCTTGACCGCCGGCGACATCGCCATCGGAGTAGCCCACCGAGACCAAGCCGACCTGGTGCGCGCCGCGCTCGCCCGCACCGGCAACCCCGCCGTGCCGGCAGTGGCGGTCGACACGGCGAACCGACTGCAGGGACGCGAGTTCGAGGTCGTCATCGTCGTGCACCCTCTGTCGGGGCGTCGGGATGCCACTGCATTCCACCTGGAGGCGGGACGGCTGTGCGTGCTCACCTCCCGCCACCGCCACGCGTGCATCGTCGTCGCCCGCACCGGGATCGGCGACCTGCTGGACAGCCACGCCTCGACCGAGCCGGTGCACCTGTCGGTCGAGGCGAAGTTTCCCGACGGTTGGGAGGCCAACCAGGTGGTGCTCAGCAAACTTGCCCAGCACCGCGTGGCAGGGTAGTACCGATGTCGTGCGGGGGAGCCGCTGGCGTCATGCAGAACACGTCGTCGTCGCGAGCCATCTGATCGAGGGGATGGCGCAGCCCGCAAAGCCGTCATTCGCGAGTCGACAATCCGGCTGATTGTGACATATCGATACTCAGGATCGTGTCGATCGATTGAGCGCGTAGATCCGCGAGTTGGAGATCGGGCGCGACCGCATCGCCGGTGGCGGCGCCGTGGCCGCCGCGTCCGGGGATCGGATGCTTGACCGATACGCCAACCTCATGGACTTGATCGGCCAGCTGCCTTCGGACTTCAAACGTGTCGAGGAATCCATGCTCGACATGCACCGCCAGATCCTGCGGGACCTGCGCGACGAAGAAACATGGTCGGCGAGATCCTGGACGCGTACCCGGAGAGCCAGGACCGCCTGTGGCGGACCACCCCCGAGGGTGAGGCCTTCGACGGCGCCTTCGAGCTGCTGCGAGACGCCGAGCTCACGAACGAGCTGCACGAGCACATCCAGGTGCTTGCTCGGCCACCCGGCCGCCGACGCGCTGGAGACCGCGTGACGTGACCGAACTGCGCGGCACGGTAACCGTGATCCGCCAGGGCACCAGGGACGTCCTCGACCAGCGGCACCGGCTGTCCAAGACCCTCAAGGAACACATAGTCAACAACGACCCGTTCCCCGAACGCGAACTCGAGCGAGTCCTTCGCGGCATCCAGCGAGAGCTGATGACCTGGATGGAGACCGCCGGGCCCGGATCGACGGTCGACGTTGACCTGCTACCCCCTGTGGCAAAGATCAGTTTTCAGCGGGAGAAGACATATGACTCCGCCGCAGCCGCCCCGCCACCTCCGCTGTAGCCGGCCGACGACGATATCCCCGCCCCGCCGAGCGTGGAAGAGCTCAGGGCCGCGCTGGCCGACCTCTCCGGCCTCGACGATTCCTCCATCGCCGACGGTACCACCGAGGAGTTCCGCGCCATCTGCCCTGACGGGCGCCGCCGTCGTTTCTAGCCCCTCTGCCTTGCTGTCCTCCCACCTCGGCGAACGCCTTGCCGCCGCAGCTGATGAAGGAATCGCCGATGTTTGAGCCCCACTCGTCGGAGACCGACGGCACCGTCGAGGAAACGTTGAGCGGATACGACGGGCAATCCGACTCGGCGCAGGATGAGGACCTCGTCGACGGCAGCGACGCCGACCGATTGACGCTCGCCCTGTTCTCCAGTGACGAAGGCGGCCTGTCGTTGGAGCAACGACTCGCGCTCGTTTGCCTGATGCCGAACAAGTTCGTCTCGGCCACAGGCAACCCCGTCGAGTGGCACGGCATCCGCGAACTCAGCCGGCTGATCATTTGCGGCCCCGTTACCGCGTCGAACAGCAGGCCGGTCATGACGACGTCACCGTCGACCGGCAAGAGCTGCTCGATGACATCGCCACGTTCCGGCCGCCGCACGCCACCGATCGGTCGCGTGACAGGGGACACATGGAAAACGCCGTCGACAACATGATCACCAGCCGGGCTCTGACCCGGCCCACCGACGACCGGCTGCAGATCGCCTCGGTCATCGCCGTACTGCTGCCGCTTGCCCGCCTGGCCGAACTGCACGAGTGGCTGATCGCCAAGAACGGCGCCCAAGACTCGGCTGCCGAGGACCTCGAGACCGACGTCGATGAGGACCCGCAAAACATGGAGGACGCGGACGACGCGGCGGATATGGAGGTGCCGGCGTGACCGCGCATCAGGACTTGATGTTCTACATCCCCGGGGCCGACGCCGGCATCACGCAGTGGAAGGTCGAGACCCTTCAGCTGGTCAACCGGGGCGGGTTCGCCGGCCATGCCGGCATCTCGTTCTCGCCCACCTCGACGTCGCTGTCGGGGGCATCCAACACGGGACAGTCCACGCTCCTGGACGCCTACATCGCGGTGATGATGGACTCCTCGATGTCGTTCAACGGGGCGTCCAACGATGCGACCGTCGGCCGAGCCCGCAGCGCCGACCAGCGCAGTCTGCTGTCCTCAGTGCGAGGCTAAAAGGACATCGGGCGGGACAGCACCACCGGGGAACTCGCCGACCAGGTCCTGCGCGGACAGAACGGCACCACCTGGGGTGCGCTCGCGTTGACGTTCATCGATGACAGGCAGCGGCGCGGCTCTACTACGTGCCGGGCTCGGCGGCCCGCGATAGTGACCTGATTCGCAAAGTGTGCACGATCGACGGCGCCCTGGACTTGCAGGCTCTGGAGCGGTTCGCAGCCGACAAGTTCGACTGGCGCCCGGTGATCTCCGCGTTCCCGAACCTGAGCATGTACGACAGGTGCAGCGCGTTCTCGCAGGCGTTTTTCACGTGCCTGGGGATCGGAGCCGGTGGCGACGGGGCTCGGGCGCTGCGACTGTTGGCGCGTTTCCAGGCCGGCTACCAGGTCAGTTCCGTCAATGACCTGTATATCTCCATGGTGCTGGAGCTGCCCCTTCGGGCTGTGGAGGCTGACCTGCGAGGAGAAGCTGCTGGAGACGGCCGAGGCCACGAACCGCGTCCGGTACGGCTCGACCACGACCGACAAGGCCAAGACCGACAAGTCCCAGACACAGAAGGCTCGCACGTGCGATTCAGGGACATCGATCCCGACGGCATCGAGACGGAAATCCAGGCCAGGCAGCAGTTGCGCGAGGACATTCTCAAGGCCGACGACACGCTCCGGAGACTCCGTACCGACCTGGAAGAGGTCGTACGGCTACTGGGCGAGGCGAACAAGGCGTACTACGGCGCCGACACCCGAATGTCGCCGCTCGACCAGGCGTGGAGCGGGTTGGTTGAACGTAAAGACACTGTCAGCGGCGCCATCGACCGGATCAACGCCCAAGCGGTCACCCTCACGGTGTTCGTAGCGGATGCCGCGGATGTGCCAGTCGCCGCCGCACCCGGCGGCGACACGTCCATATCCGCCTGGTCAACGCATGGACGGCCGCGATATCGATGGGTTCGGCGCAATGCAACTGAACGCCGGCGTGGTCGGCAATTCCTGACCGGGATGGCTTTCTGGGCGATTGATCGTGGCTGTGACGCTCCGCGGGCCCGATCGGACGGGCGTGGTCAGGCGTCGTCACACTGCTGAAGAGCCTGCCGCAACATTTCTGCGGCACGTTGCGCGATCTGGGCCCTGCCTGCACCACGTCCAGATCGAGTGACCCGAGGCACATCTTCGCTTACGTGCATAAGTATGAGACGGAGCGGCGGCTCGTCGAGCAGACTCTGTGCAGGCCATCGATAGCACGGGGTCCGCCGCAGGTCAGAGTGTCATCCGCAGCACCGTTTCGTCCATCGGTGCCCTGCTACGGACCTCGCGCAGCGAGTAAGAACTGATCTACCAGGAGGTCGCCCACCACCATCTTCCATCTACGTTCTCGTAAGAGTTCTACAGCCCTGTAAAAGGCGAGAAGGTGAGCTCCCTTGAACGGCGCGAGCATCGACGGATCCTGGTTCACGTCCATCGCGGACTTCGCCGCTCACACCGGATACCTTCAAGATCCGATGACGGCCAACACGAGTCTGTCGATCGTACTGCTCGGACGCTTGGCGGTCGGCGGCTGGTGGAACGCCCGCGGGTCCGGCGATCGTGCGGCGGTGACCGCGGCCGCCTGGCCGGCATCGGCACGATGCCCGCGGCGGTCGTCGGGCTGACGCCGAAGCATCTGTTCGCAGAGCTCGGCCGTGCCGGGCTCTGCCGAACGTCCGTATCGTCGCCTGTTGCGCGGTCCGGAGCGACTACGCGTTCGGTGCGTGCTGAACCAGAAGGTGCTGACCGATCCGCCGATCAGGCAGTACGCGGCGAACGGGGTCAGGGTCCGGATCGCGGTGTTGGTACCCACGCGCGCGGTCAGGAATCCGATGACGACCTGCCCGTGGATGTGCGCCCCGGCCGGCCCGGTCAGGCTCGGCGGGTTCAGCACCCCAGGCCGCTGCGATATGGCCGGCGGGAACGAGAACTTCGCGGCATCCTCGTGACTCGGGCCGCGCAACAGACCGCCGGTCATGGTGATGCTCGAGCGGGAGATCCCGGCAAGCAGAACCGCTGAGCGGCACGCGGCAGCGTTGGCCGTGTTCACTACGATGCTGCGCGGGGCTCTAAGTCACCTGGACGCCCTGCCGGTTCGCGATAAAGCCCTACGCCCACGATGCGCCGTCTTGTCTCGGCCTGCGTCTCCCGCGAGTTCATCGCCCGGCATCCGGGTGACGTTGTTCACCCGACCGCCATGCTGCGCACGCCGAGGCCGAACGTCGGCGGGACGCACCGGCGCCGTACACCCGTCGGGCGAAAACCTGCACGAGCGGGTGGACCAGTGGCGAGGCGCTCGACGGTGCGATCCGGGCGCCGATCCTGGAAAGGCTGCGGCTGACGCGGCCGGCCGAACGTGCCGCGATGATCGCTGGTCTGGCCGCCGCCGAGCAGAACCTGGAACTGCCAAGAAACCCGTGAACGCTCATCAGGTACGTCGGCCAGAAGCAATGATATGAAGGAATCGGATCAGACACCGAGACTGCCTGGACGAATAGTTCGGTGTCCCTACCCCAGATCGCGTGACGGATGTTCGTCGACCGGGATGGCGGGCAGGTGGTATTGCTTTGTCTGCCCGCCATCCCTGGGCCGTCGCCGGTTACTGGTTCACGCAGCAGACGGCGTTGGTGCAGGTCGGCGCGTAGGCGCCGCCGGTGATGTCCTCCAGCTCGGCCTCGCTGATCTCGTTCGACTCCTCGACGGGAGCGAGCTCGAGTTCGGTGACGGTGGTGGTTTCGGCCATGGTGTTCACCTCCCTTCCCTGGTGTTGTCGGGTTGTGGCCGCGGCATCGTGACGGTGTCGAGTGCGAGACCCGGCGTGTCGGTGGTGCCGCGGTGGCCGTTGAGTTGCGCGCCGACGAGGGCCGCGTAGCGCCCGTCGTGCGCGAGGAGTTCGGTGTGGGTGCCGTGCTCGACGAGGTGCCCTTCGTGCAGGACGAGGATGTTGTCGGCGTCCTGCACGGTACTCAGGCGGTGCGCGATGATGATCTGGGTGCACGCCAGGGTGGTCAGGTTGCGGTGGATGACGGTCTCGGTGAGTGCGTCCAGGTGGCTGGTGGCCTCGTCGAGGAGCAGGACTCTGGGGTGGCGCACGAGGGCGCGGGCGATGGCCAGGCGTTGGCGTTGTCCGCCGGACAGGCCGCCGCCGCGTTCGGTGAGCCGGGTCTGGTAGCCCTGCGGCATGGCTGTGATCTCGGTGTGCAGGGCCGCCAGCCGGGCGGCATGCTCGATGGCTTCCGGTGTGACTTCGAGGTCGTGGAAGGCGATGTTCTCGCTGATGGTCCCGGAGAAGACGTGCGGCTCCTGGAGGACGGTGCCGATCTGGGAGCGCAGGGCGCGCAGGTCGGTGGTGCCCACGTCGGCGCCGTCGATGCGGATGGCGCCGGTCGTCGGCGGATACAGGCCGATGAGCAGCATGGCCAGGGTCGTTTTCCCGGTGCCGGATGCGCCGACGATCGCGACGCGGGTGCCGGCGGTGACGCTGACGGTGATGTCGTGCAGCACCGGTGCGCTGTAGGGGTCGTATCTGAAGTTGACCTGCTCCAGTTTGATACGTCCGCCGAGCGGAGAGCGTGCCGCTGCCGGTTCGGAGGCCGGGACGGCGCGGTCGGGGTACTCGGCGGGGGTGTCGAGGACGTCGGCGAGGCGGTGCAGTTGTGCGCCGGCCATCTGCAGTCGTTGCCCGTTGGCGGCCAGTACCGACAGTGGGACGACGCTGGCCGCAGCAAGCCACGTCAACGCGATCGCGGTACCTGCGGATAGGTCGCCGGCCAGCACGCGGACGGTGCCGAGCCACAGCACCAGCAGCGGTGTCAGGGTACGAAGTCCGGTGGAGAAGGTCTCGAGCAGCGCGGTCAGATGGGTACGGCGCAAGGTGGCACGCATCCAGACCAGGAACAGCACCGTCCAGCGGTCCAGTGCCCGCTGCTCGGCAGCGGAAGCCTTCAAGGTGGTGATGCCTTCGATGGCTTCGGTCATGTGCCGGTAGGCCTCGGCCTGGGCAGCCAGTTCGGTGGACATCCGGTCTCGGGCGGCGGGCAGGGACAGGACCAGCAGCAGCCCCTGGACGATGATCACGGCGAGGACCACCAGCGCCAGGGGGATGTCGACGATGGCCATCAACGCGAGGTAGGCGCTGACCATGACCAGGTCGATGGCGGCGGTCAGGGTTTGGGCGGTGAGCAGTTCGCGGAGCATCGCGATGCTGGAGACGCGCAGCAGGATGTCGCCGGTGCCGCGGCGTTGGAAGTAGCCCAGAGGCAGCCGGAGCAGGTGTGCGCAGAACCCGATCATCGCCTGGGTGTCCAGGCGGCCTTGCAGGTAGATGATCAGCGCGGAGCGCAGGTAGGTGGTGACGAGCTGCGCGGCGAACACGACCGCGATGCCGATCCCGATGAGGTCGAGCAGCGAGTGGTTCTTGGCGGGGACGACCTTGTCGAGGATGACGGCGGCCAGCAGTGGCAGCCCGAGGCCCAGGAGTTGGGCGACGGTGGAGGCGCCGAGCATCTGGATCAGCGGCAGCCGGGTCCCGGGCATGTGCAGCAGAGCACGAAGATAGCGGCGCCAGAATGGCGCGGCGGTGGGGCGTTGCTGTTGGAAGTCCGGACCCGGTTCGGCGACCAGAATCACCTTGCCGACCTCAGCGTGGAACTGCGCGGTGGACAGGGTGCGCCGGCCGCGGCCGGGGTCGAGGATGTCGACGCGATGGCCGCGGACGCGTTCGACGACGACGAAGTGGTCGCGCCCCCAGTGAGCGATCGCGGGCAGCGGAGTGCCATTCGGGCTGTCCGGCCCGGGACGGACAGCTTTGACGGTCAGACCGATGCTGCGCACGGCCCGCGCGACGGCGGCGGCGCTGGCGCCGTCGCGGCCGATCGCGCAGATCTCGCGGGCTTCGCGCAGCGTCAGGTGGTGTCCGTGGTGGCCGGCGACCATGGCCAGGCACGCGGCGGCGCACTCGGCGTCGCTGCCCTGCAGGATCAGCGGTACTCGGCGCGTCACGCCAGCCGCCCGATGCGGAAGGCCAGCACCGTCCCGATGACCGTGAGCAGGACCAGGCCGGCCCAAAGCAGCCGGAGGAACACCGGCCGGACGGTCGGCGGGAACAGGGTGTCCCGTTCGGTGTCGAGTCGGCGTTGGCCGTCGTCGCCGAACAGGCTGTCCGGGTTCATGGGGCACCGGCCGGGTCAGCGGTCGGCTGCACGGCAGCCAGGGTGTCGATGGCGTCGCCGTCGATGATCACTTCTGCGGGGAGGCGGTGGCCGAGGAAGGCGGTCGGGGCGGCGGACAGGCCGTAGGCGCCGGCGGTGGCGAAGGCCAGGACGTCGCCGGTGTGCAGCGCCGGCAGGGTCGCGGCGTCGGCGAGGATGTCCCAGGGCAGGCACAGGCATCCGAGGACCGCCGTCGGCTGGGTGCCATGGGTGCCGTTACGGACGGGGCCGAGCAGCAGCGGGGGCGCGGCCTGGTGGGCGAGTTCCAGTCCGCACAAGTCCGGCCGGTGGTGGATGCCGCCGTCGACGACGACAGCCGGCCGGCCCGCGAAGCTCTGCTGGTGCACGACCCGGGTGAGGTACCAGCCGGCGTCGGCGACCAGGTAGCGGCCCAGCTCCAGGATCAGCTGTGCGCCGGGGCTGGCGGCGGCGAGGTCGCGCAGCGTCGCTGCGATCGGTGCGAGGTCCAGTTCGCCGTCGCCGGCGCGATAGGGGACGCCGAAGCCGCCGCCGAGGTTGATCACCTCTGGGGTGAGGTTGAGTGTCTTCGCTGCCCGCGTGACCAGTTCGTGGGCGCTGTTCAGCTGGCCTGCGGCTTCTGCGGCGTCGAGGATCTGGGACCCGGCGTACACGTGGAAACCGACGCACCGCACGCCGCCGCCTTCCAGCAGCGGCACGGCCTGCTCGATGTCGTCGATCGGTATCCCGAAGCGCATGGACGGGCCGACGCACATGTCTCCGGCCGCCGGGTAGTCCGGCCGCAGTCGCAACACGACCCGCCTAGGCACGCTGACATCGGTGCCCGTGGCCAGTTGGGCGAGTTCGCTGAGCGAGTCGACAGAGATCAGAGTCCCAGGCATGCTGGCGAGCCGGGCGAGCAGAGCAGGCTCCTTATACGGGCCGCTCACCATGATCTGCTCGGGCCGGAACCCGACCTGTACAGCGGTGGCGAACTCCCCGGCGGAGGACACCTCGGCGCCCAGGCCGCGTTCGGCGACCGCACGGCATATGGCAGCGTTCGGATTGGCCTTCACCGAGTACCGGATCTGCACGCCCGGCAGGGTCCGGGTCAGGTGGTCGGCGTGGGCGCGGACCCGGTCGAGGTCGTAGACGTAGGCCGGTGTGCCGTACCGTTCGGCGGCCAGGGCGAGGGTTTCAGCACGTGCAGCTGGTGGCGGTGCAGTCGACATCGGTGTTCTCCTTGCCGCCCGTGGTCTGTCCGACGAAGTCCAGCGCGCAGCTGTACACCTGGGTGGTGACGGTGCCCTGCGCCGGGTCCGGGTTGAATCCGAAGCTGCGCAGCAGCGCCTCGCCGAGCGGCAGTCGCGGGTCGGTCTCCGAGACGACGGTGGTGGCGCCTCGGCGGGTGAACTCGGTCAGCTGGGCGGCCATCAGTGCGGATCCGAGTCCGGCGCGCCGCTTTTCGGGCATGACCCCGAAGCAGCACACGGATGCAGTGGTTCCGTCCACGAATCCGAGCATCAGCCCGACCTCGGGCAGGTACACCCCGGCGAGTTCTCCGCGCTGGTCCTCCCAGCCGATGGTGCACTCGGCCTCGCGGATCGCCTCGTCGCGGGGCAGCTCGCCGAACATGATGTCGGCGACGTGGGACACCGCCAGCTCGCGGGCCTGCTCCGCGGGCAGGTCGGCCAGGGCCAGGATCGCATCGCCGCCGGGGGTGACGGCGGCGTCGTCGGGGTGCAGCGGGCGGGTCCAGCGCTGGCAGCCGACCGGCGCGAGTTCCACGGAGATCGACGCCGACGCCCAGGCCAGGGCGTCCTCGACCTCTTCGTGGGTGGCGCCGCTGGCGCCGATGAACCCGACCGGGTAGCAAGCCTGCTCCGGGAAGCGCACCATGATGTCGCCGGGGCAGCCGACCTCGATCACGTCGCTGATCCCGGGCACCCGCCGGGCCCGTTCGGCGCCGCGCAGGGCGATCAGCCGTCCCTCGCCGGGTACCGGCAGCATCAGCGCGGCGGCGATCGGGCGGTCCGGGTCGGGCGTCGGGATGGTGACCGGATCGCCCATGGCCAGCGACAGCAACAGCGGATGGATATCGGTTCCCAGGCAGTCCCGGAACACCCGGGCGCAGGACCCGCCCAAGAGCCGGCCGGCGACCTCCAGGACGTAGAGTCCGTCGTCGCTGACGCGGATCTCGCAGTGTGCCGGCCCGTGATACAGGCCCAGCGCGGCAGCGGCGTCGACGGCCAGCTGCTCGGCGGCGGCTTTCACGTCCTCGTCCAGCCGCGGCGGGGTGAGGTAGATCGTCTCCTCGAAGAACGGGCCGGTCAGCGGACGGGGCTTCTCGAAGACGGTGGTGACCTGCGGCCGGCCATGGACGACGATCAGTTCGACGGAGATCTCCGAGCCGGGCAGGTAGCGCTCCACCAGCTGCGCCCGGTTGGGTCGCCCGCCGTTGTCCAAGCCGTAGTCGCGCACGATCCGGCGCAGCCGCCGGTAGTTGGCGCGCAGCTCGGTCTCGTCGTTGGCGCGCATCACGCCCTGGCTGGCGCCGCCCCGACAGGGCTTGACCACCACCGGGTACCCGATCCGTTGGGCGAACGCGACCGCGTCGTCCTCGTCGTCGGCGACCAGGTGCTCGGCGGTGCGGACCCCGGCGGCGATGAACCGCTGCTTCATGGTGGGCTTGTCGACCGCAGCGACTGCCGCTTCCACCGGGTGTCCGAGCAGGCCGAGCTCCTCGGTGATCCGCGCTGCCAGGACGCTGGCGCCGTCCTCGTAGGACACCACCGCGCTGATCGGCTGCTCGGCGTGGTACTTCCGGGCCAGCTCGATGGCCTCGTCCGGGCGGTCCAGGTGGATGACCTCGACGGCGTCCATCAGGTGGGCGTCCTCGGCGCAGGTCGGAGCCGAGGGGGTGAACACGAGTGACCGGGCGCCCAGTTCGCGGGCGGCCTGCAGCGGATCGGACGGCACGCAGGTGTGCGCGCCGAGCACGAACAGGATGTGACGGCCCATCACAGACCTCCTGACGGAGAGTTAGCTGCGGACGGCCAGGCCGAAGTCGGCGGCCGGTACGGACACGATGTCGGCGAGGCTGGCCAGACCTTCGTGGTCGGCGGAGTAGTACGCCCAGCGGCCCCGCTGCTCGCGGTGCAGCAGCCCGGCGTCGACGAGCTGCTTGAGGTGGTGGCTCACGGTCGACTGCGCCCACCCGGTCACGGCGACCAGGTCGCAGACGCAGACCGGGAAGCCGCTGCGGACCAGCATGTTCATCAGCTGGATCCGGCGCGGGTGGCCGAGAGCGGCGAACCGGTCGGCGGTGCGGGTGGCTTCCGGTAGCGAGATCGGCGCGGTCAACGACGCACACTGCGACACGTCCGCACCCGAGCCGGTGCCGCGTTGCCCGAGCATCTCGTTCGCCATCTCGCGCCGCCTCAGATCGATGATTCTTCATCGTCTACATATCGAGAACTCTCGATACATCAGGCTAGCCTGATGTATCGATCGACTCAAGGGGAGTAAGGGGTCGTACTCGCTGCCGATCTCAGGAGCCTGAGCAGGATTGCTGGATCCGCGCTCGGCGTCGGCGGGCCGAGCGGTCCGCCGACGCCGAGGGATACCGCTGTCAGGCGGTGATGGAGGCCTTGTGCTGTGAGTAGAAGGCACGCATTGCGGTGTTCGACTCAACGGTCTTGGCCAGGGATTCCAGGAAGCCGTCGAGGGCGCTGCCGGGCAGCGCGGCCAGGGTCAGCTCGTCACCGATCTCGGTGAACGTGCGCATGCCCGCACATCCCAGGGACATGCCGGGCTGGCCGGCGTTCAGGGCCAGCGGCAGCGCGGCGCAGCCGGGGCGGCCGGTGACGTCCATCGGGGTGCTGGTCCAGGCAGCGCGGCCGGCGGCCTCGCTGTAGATCATCGCCTGGGCCACGTTCACCCACAACAGCACCAGGTCCGGCGGCACCGGGAACTCGTGCAGCGGCCCGTAGACGATCCCGGCGCTGTTCTTGCCGACGGTGGGGATCTTCGCAGCCTCGTCCATCGAGAGGTACTGCGCGTCGCACATCGACTGGACCAGGCCGCCGAGCTGCTCGTTGACCGGCGCGGGCAACTCGAAGCCCATCACCATCGACCCGACCGGGCAGTTGTAGTGTGCCGCCGCCGCGGCGTAGAAGGTGCCGTGCTCGGCCTGGCGCCAGAACGTGCACGCCGACGGCACCGGCGCGCCGGCCTCGGCGAGCCCTTCCGGCGGCGTCTCGACGAAGGCCAGCGCGACCGGCGGGTGTGACAGGGCCAGCAGGTCGGTCAGCTTCTGGGCGGTGGTGGCGTGGTCCATCGGTGATGTCCTCCTGGGTGAGCGGCTGACGGGTGGGGCGTGCGGTCATACAGGTGGGGCCAGCTGCGTCTCGGTCGGTTCGGCGCAGCAGTACCAGGGCTCGCTGAACTGCGGCACCGGCAGCGAGATCGGCCGCACCCCGGCGGCCCTTGAACGGCCCGGCTGTCCGGCGGCGGCGTTCGCCAGGGCCCAGAGCTGGTCGAAGAACACCGCCCGGGGCCGGCCTTCGCCGACCGCTTCGGCGGTCAGCGCGAGCACGTCGCGCTGGAGCGCGTCTACCGCGGGGTCCGGATGGGTCCACGGGTAAACGAGGGAGACGGGGTCGAACGGCTCGACGAGGTCGCGCACGTCGGGCAGGTCCAGAAGTTTGGAGCCTTCGGGGATCAGGAGCCTGATGGCGAACTGGATCGGGGTGACGTTCTCCACCAGGCCCAGCTCGTCGATCTCGGTCAGGAACCGCAAGTAGCCGTCCATCGTGGTCCACGGGGTGAAGGCCACGAAGGTGGGGTTCAGGCCGATGCCCAGGTCCCGCAGCGTCGTCACCGCGCTCGCGAAGTCCTCGCGGGTGTGGCGCTTGTCGAAGTACTCCAGGATGTTCTCGTCGACCGATTCGACGGCGCTGGTCACCAGGATGCAGCCGGTCTGGCGCAGGATCGGCAGCCGGTCGCGGTGGGCCACCAGGTGCTGGACTTTGATGATGACGTCGTAGGTCACATCCGGGAACTCCTCGTGCAGAGCCTGCACGATCGCGGTGGCGTGAGCCGGACCGTTGAAGAAATCCGGATCGCCGAAGGTGATGTGCTGGGCACCGGCGGCGACCTGCTGGCGGATGTCTGCCAGCACGATGTCGCGCTGCACCACACGGAACTGGCCGCCATAGACCGGCACGATCGGGCAGTGTCGGCACAGGTGCTTGCAGCCGCGCGTGGCCTCGGTGTAACCGACGACCCGCCGCGTCCCGTCCGGCAGCGTCACGAACGCGTAGTCCGACAAGGCCGGCAGGCCGCTGCGGTCGGGGACCTGGAAGTCCTGTCGGCCCAGCGAAATCTGCGGCGGGGAGATCAGCTGACCGTTGACCTGACGGGGACGCAGGTGGCGGGCGAGGTCCGCCAAAGGCTCCTCGAACTCGCCACCGATGATCGAGTCGATGCCGATGCCTTGGAGCAGCTCCTGATTCACCGGCGCGTACAGGCCGTACGCGCACAGGTGGGCATCGGGGTTGAGTTCCCGGACCCGCGGCACCACCCCGGCCAGGATCCGGGTCGCGGTGTGCATCGGCAGGTAGAACCCGATCAGATCCGCCTCGCGGACGGCGGCCTCGTCGAGCTTCTGCACCGCCAGGTCCAGGCAGGCCACCACGGCGCCCTGAGAACTCAGCCACGCCGCAGGCGAGGCCAGCCCGAACGGCTGATGCCCGAGGTCGAACGCTGAGACCAGCAGCACCCGAAGCCGGTCAGCGGCGGCATCGGTACGGGGCGGGCGCGTGAGGGCGATCGGCACGGACATGGGTCACACCTCCAGCAGGACGGACTGCATGTCCCACTGTGCCGACGAGGCGCTATCACAGCGTGATGCAGCCGTTACGCCGCCCCACTAGACGGGGTGGGGATATCAGTACACGATGTCCCCGATGGCTTGATGTATCAGGCAATCCTGTTGGATCCCGTCGAGTGGAGCCGGGGAGCCCACGTGACCGTCGCGTCGATCCGCACTGCCACCGACAATGCCGACGCGGGCCGGTGTCGGGTACGACTGCTGGGACGCTTCGACCTCGCCGGCGTGCAGGCCGCCACCGTCGGAGGAGCCGGCCAACGGCTTGTCGCGCTGTTGGCGATCAACACCGGTATGGTCGCCCGCTGGCAGGCCGCCCAGATCCTGTATCCGCACACCACCGACGCCCAAGCCACCGCGAACCTTCGCGGAGCGCTGTTCCGATTGCACCGCTGCTGCCCGGACACAATCGCCGCCACCTCCACCGACATCCGCCTGGTCGCCGACGTTGCCGTGGACTACTGGGCGGCGAGCCTGGCCGCCCGCCGACTCCTGGACCCCGCTGTAGCGATCGCCGATCGCGACCTGGCAGACGCGGTTTGGGAGGTGTTCGACCAGGATCTGCTGCCCGGCTGGTCCGAACCCTGGCTCGTCAACGAACGCGAGCGTTTCCACCAACTCCGCCTGCACGCGCTGGAGGCGCTGTGCACGCGGCTGACCGCGGCCGGTGTCCACGCTCGCGCCGTGGACGCCGGACTCGCCGCAGTCGGAGCCGATCCGCTGCGCGAATCAGCCCGCCGGGCTCTCATCGACGCCTACCTGGCCGAAGGCAACACCTGCGAAGCGCTGCGCCAATACAACGCTTTCAGCACCCTGCTATACGCCGAACTCGGGCTACAGCCCACTGAAACCCTGCGTCGGCACATTTCCATCGCACAGACGTGTGGCTGACCGGCACAGGCGGCGACTATGATCGCCAGCGTGACCGAGCAGGCCCGATCCTCTCGCACCGACCTGGCGGTCGCCGGGACCACGTCGGCCGTCCGCGCGCGCTGGTTCAGCGTCCTGGCCGACCCGACCCGACTGGCGATCCTGACCCTGCTGCTCGACGGCCCGCACAGCGTCGGCGAACTCGTCACCAAGACCGGTGTGCCGCAGAGCCGAGTCTCCAACCACCTCGCCTGTCTGCGGTGGTGCCGCTTCGTCACCGCCGACCGGCACGGCCGCCGGGTCGTGTACACCATCGCCGACCCCCGGCTGCGCCACCTGCTGGACCTGGCCGACAACCTGCTCGCCGACAACGCCGAGCACCTGGCCACCTGCCACCGCATCGGCCCGGACTGGGTCTGACGCCAGCCGGCCGCGGACCTCGGCTTCACTCCTCCAGGAGCCGGCCGAAGATGTCGACGCCCAGCCGCAGCGCCTGCCCCTGGGTCAGCACCACACCGGAGACTGCCGGATTCTCAGCGATCCATTGCTGTGCGGTGCCGGGATCGGTGAAGAAGTTCATCACCGTGCAGCACCGGTCTTCCGCCGCGATGACATCCCCGGAGGAGGATTCGGCCGGCTGGTTCGCCCCGACGTACACCACCGCCGTCTCCGGCGCCCACACTGCCGCTCCGGCGCGAACCGATACCGCGATCGGCTCCTGGGTCAGCGGATCGGCCGAGGTGATCGCCACGTCCCGGCCCAGCATCTCGGAGACGCCCAACGCGTCCACGGCACACATCGAATACGCCGACGGGCCACCGTCGATCGCCAACACGTGCCGGGTTGGCGCCGCCGAGAACGGATACGCCGCTCGGATGCGGCCAGCGGCGTCCAGGCGGACGACGTCACGGTCATGCAGTTCAGCGAGCAGTACATCGAGTTCGTGGCCGGCTGGAACCGCGGCAAGCAGCGCCGCCTGGTCCGGGGCCTGCCCGGTGTCTGCGAACGCGCGCAGGATCGCTCGGTGCACAGTGCGGGCCGGCGCCGAGACCTCCGCGACCCGGGTACCGGTGACGCCGACTGCAAGCTCGGCAGGGTATTCATCAGGGTCGCTCATCGAATCCTCCAACGTCGTTTGTCGCAGATTACGGTCGAGTGCCGACGCCTCGACAGCGTGGAGCAACGCCACGCGGATCTGATCGGCCGTCGGCGGCGTCAGTACGCACGCTGCGGGCCCGGCCGAATCGACCCCGGTGACGTCCACGCCGTCGATCAGCACCGACGGCGACGGATAGCCCCCGATGACCTCGGTGAAGGTCGGCGGTAGACCAGCCTCTGTCAAGCACTTCCGCAAAAGGTCACGGGTCCCGGACAGATTCGGGCAGTCGGGCACAGCACGCAGTTCAACGATCACCAATCCATTCTGAACCCCGTACCCCGCTTCAGGGTCAAGCGCTCCGGCGCGCACAATGGTGTCGTGCGCATCGGCGAGGTAGCGGCAGCCAGCGGAGTGAGCGTGGAAACGCTCCGCTTCTACGAACGCCGGAAACTGCTCGCCCCGCCGGCCCGGCTGCCGTCCGGGTACCGGGAGTACCCCGCCGACGCCGTCCAGATCGTGCGCTTCGTCAAACACGCCAAGGAACTCGGGTTCACCCTCGACGACATCGCCGACCTGCTCGGCTTGGCCGACGGCGGCCCCGACAGCTGCGACAGCGTCCGCGACCTCGCCCAGGCCAAGATCGACGCGGTGACCGGCAAGATCTCAAGCCTGATCGCCATGCGCGATGCACTCGCTGAACTGGTCGCGACCTGTGAGCTTCCCCGCGCCGACCGGCACTGCCCCCTGCTGGGTGAGGTGGAGCCGACAGGTGGAGCAGGCAGCCTGTGACGCGGCGGTGACGTCTGACGCGTCAGGACGGCTCCAGCCGCCATCGGAGACGAGGCTGCGGCCCCCGACCAACCGCAGCTGACGCAGCATCATCGAGCACTACCTCTCGCACACTTGGGTAAGGCGTCGTTGGCCGAGCTGGATCACAAGGCGGACGGCGGCGACGGATAGCGAGCTTTTCCGGACCGTCCCTACTATCGCCGGCAGGGCTTTTCCCAGGTCGGCGGTGCTCGAAACGCCCGGCTCCGATCGTAATGGCGACAAGCGTTCTCTGGTGTCCCGCAGAATGGGCGTCGACGAGCGGAACCGATGCCGACCCGGAGGCGCGGCCAGGTCGTTACCCGCCGACGAATGCCAACCTGTGAGGGGACGCGAGGATCGTGACCGGTGGAAGGACTTCAGGCTCGGGCGAGTCCTGTTCCTCAAGGTCCTGCTACCGATGGCGGCGGCCGGCCTGGCTGTCGGCGGGCTGGTGCTCTTCGACGCGTTCACCCTCCCCCTGGCGGCCTTGGTGCTCATCGCCGGAGCGTCCGTCGCCGGGATCGCAGCCCCGCTGCTCACCCGGCGGACCGCCCGCCGAGCCGAGACCCGCGTCCAGGCCGCCAACGTGGCCCTGTGCGACGACGTCGTGGACACCCTCGCGGCGCTGCCGGACGTGATCGCCTACGGCGCCGCCCCGGACCGGCTGACCCAGATTGGCGACGACGACGCGCGCCTGGCGCTCCTCGAACGGCGCGGCGCGCTCGCGTCCGGCCTCGGTACCGCGCTGAGCACCTTCGCTGCCGGGGCGACGACCGCGGTCCTGGCCGTGGTGGCGCTCGGCGCCGTCCACTCCGGCCGCGTGGCCGCCCCGGTGGCGGCAGCCGTGGTCCTGGCGGCGCTGGCGTTGTTCGAGACGCCGGCCGCGTTGCCCGACGCGGCGCGCGCCGCCGACCGCGGCCGCTCAGCCTGGGCGCGGCTGTGCGCGATCGCCGACGCGGCGCCGATCGTCCCGGTACGTGGTCAGCGTCGCGGTGATCCTGTCGCTGGGCGTCACGCAGATCCTGGCGCACGGCATGACCAGCCCGCTGCGCTCGAT
>NZ_JAACYW010000020.1 GCF_015356825.1 Catenulispora rubra
GCCGGGGGGATACACGGGGTCACGGGGGCACAATCGTACGCGGCGGAGGCGCCATTCCTCAGGCCGAGCTTTGCCTGCGGGCCGGGCTCGGCTAGTTTGCGGGGAATGGCGCGCGACGAAGACGGCTGCAGGTTCTGGGATCTCCTCGACGCTTTGGCGGCCGAGGAGATCCGTGCACGGACCGTCTACCAGGTGTTCCGGACCGGCGATTCGCTGACCGGCGAGGGGGAGGACACACATCGCGTGTTCTTCATCCAGTCCGGGTGGGTCTCGGTGATCCAGCACAGCACCGTCGGGGCCACCCGGATCCTCGCGGTCCGCGGCCCCGGGGACGTGGTGGGGGAGCTGGCCAGCCTGTCCGACCGGCCGCGCAGCGCCACCGTCCGGGCCCGCAGCACCGTCGAGGCGCGCGGGATGAGCGGCGAGGCCTTCATCGACCTCGCCGAACGCACCCCCTCCATAGCCCGGGCGCTCTTCCGCATCCTCGCCGACCGGCTCCACGACGCCGACCGCCACCGCACCCAGCTGCACGGCTCCGTGGCCCTCGGCGCGGTCGCCGACAAGCTCCTGGAGATCCACTCCTACGCCGGCAGCGGTCAGGACCGGCCGGTGTTCACCCAGGAGGAGATCGCCTGCTGGGCCGGGGTCAGCGTGCCGGCCCTCGCACGCTCCCTGCGCACGCTCCGGGAAGCCGGCGTCATCCGCAGCGCCCGGCAGCGCATCATCGTGCTCGACGAAAAAGCGCTGGGCGTGGTCGCACAAAACGGTCGAGTCGCTGACTGATAACTATCCAGCAACGCTCTGCGGGCATCCGCGGGGACGTTCGCCTCTCGCCCGCCTCGGGCACAGTTCGCGGCGCGTACTTGTGACTTCGTGAAACCGCATGTGCGGGTCCTGGGAAGCCCGGGTTTGTCAGTGCCGACCGATAGCTTTATTTCCGAACGGATCCGTTTCCGCACTAGTGAAAACACCGGTGCGGAGATCTTGCGCATCGGAGTATCTTGCGATACATGTCGGGGGGCTCGGAGGGTCGTCATCAAGGGCCTGTTCTCATGAATCCGTCGCTGGAACCGCGTAGTCGCGCTGGTAGGACGCCGCGCAGCTTCCACGGGCGGTATGCGCAACCGATCAGCCACCAACCACTTCCCCAAGCCGTCGCCAATCTCCCCACCCACCGGTCGATCGTCGTCGTGGACGTGGTCTCGTTCACGCGGCCGGACAGGGACAACGTCGATCAGTTGGCTATTCGCGCCGCGCTTTACGACACGCTGCGCGACGCATTCGAGGATTCCGGAATCCCGTGGCGGCAGACCGTCCGGGAGGACCGCGGCGACGGCGTGCTCATCTTCGTCTCCGCCGAGGTCTCCAAGGTCCTGCTGCTCGGCCCGATGCCGGCGCGGCTGGCCGAACTGCTCGAGCGCGGCAACACCGGGCGCACCACGCGCCAGCGGTTCCGGCTGCGGGTGGCGGTGCACGCCGGAGAGGTGCACCACGACGCGCACGGCTACGCCGGGTACGACGTCAACCTGGCCTTCCGCCTGGTCGACGCCCGGCCGCTGCGCGAGGCGATGGAGCACAGCGCGGCGGCCGTGGGGCTGGTCGTGTCCGAGGGCGTGCACGACGGGGTGCTGCGCCACGGCTACGGCGGCCTGGACGCCGCGGCTTTCGAGCAGGTCCGGGTACAGGTGAAGTCCGCCGACGTGCCCGGCTGGATCCAGCTGTTCGCCAGCGGTGCGGTGCTGCCGGTGCCGCGCCAGGTGGCGCGGTCGGTTCCGGGGACGGAGCCGGACGGCGGGAGCGGGAACGGAGACGGACTGGGAGGTGGGCTCGGGAGCGGGATCGGACGCGGCGACGAGGGACCGGTGGCGGTCCTGCTCGCCGACGAGGCCTCGCTGCTGGACGAACTGGCCGGGCTCGGGGTGCGCACCGTGGTCCTGGTCGGCGGGGCGGCCGGACTGGCGGCCGGGCTTGCCCCGATAGTTCGACAGCCGATATATGTCGACCATGAGTTCATCGAGTAGCCGGACGGAGCAGACGTTCCAGATCCTCACCGCGCTCGTCGACGGACCCCTGCACGGTTACGGGATCATCCAGGAAGTGGGCCGCTTGTCGGACGGCCGGACCAGGTTGCGCGTGGGCACGCTCTACGGCGCCCTGGACCGGCTGTCCGGCGAGGGTCTGCTGGTCCTGGACCGCGAGGAGACGGTCTCCGGGCGTCTGCGGCGCTACTACCGCCTCACCGACGCCGGTGCGCAGGTGCTCGCCGAGGAGGCGGAGCGGATGGCTCGGCAGGCTGCGGTGGCGCTCGGACGGCTGAAGAGGCGGGGGACGCCCCGTGCGTCCCTGGGAGGGACGGCATGAGCGGCGGGCAGGAAGACCGGGGCGGGCAAGGCGAACACAGCGACAGCGAACACAGCGAAGGGCTTGAGCGGCGCTATAGAAGGCTTCTGCGCATACTGCCGAAGCCCTATAGGGAGGCGCGCGCAGAGGAACTCCTCAGCGTGCTGATGGAAACCTCCGCGCAGAGGCGCCGGTGGCCCGAGGTCCGAGAGGCGTTGAGGGCCGTGATCAAGGAGTGGCTCACCGAGCGTGGCGGGCGGCCGCCGGTTCCGATCGGCTGACCGCCGCGGAAGAACGGGGGGCCGGAGGGACCGGGTGCTGCCGCACCCGGTCCCTCCGGCATCGTGGCTCGCTTCTCGGGCCAGGCCTCAGCCCGGCCCTCGGGCCAGGCCTCAGTTCGGGTTCGGGTCCGTGTTCGGCGTCCCGGTGGTCGTCGGCCCGGTGGCCGGCGCCGTGTTCCCGAGCGTGATCCCGATCGGCGGCAGCCCGCTGATCAGCGGCGGCACCGTGACCGTGGTGTCGGTGGAGCCGATCGGGACCTGCAGGTGCACGCTCGACGGGTCGCTGGACGGGGTGCCGCTCGGCGTCGTGGCGGGGCCGCCGGAGTCGGTGCCGGTCGGGCCGGCGGAGCTCGGCGTGTGCGGGCCCGGCGCGGCGTGCGAGGGCGACGGCGTGCCGGTCGGCGTCGGGCTGGTCGACGGGCTCCCGCGGTGCGAGGTGGAGTCCGCGCTGGTCGGGTGCTGCTCGGCCGCGCGCTGCTTGTCCAGGTTCGCCTGCGCGACCACCAGCCGGGAGTGCAGCCCGTCCATCAGCGCCACCAGGCGGCGCGCCTCGTCCTGGGTGTCCGGGGCCAGCAGCGTCTCCAGGTCCTGGACCTGCGGCTCGTAGGTGTCCAGGAAGTTCTGCAGGTTGGCCAGCGCCTCGGCGTTCCCGGACTCGGCCAGCGGCGCCAGCAGCTGGCCGGCGCTGTCCACGTCCTTGTACAGGTTGTCCGTGGTCTCGGCGATGAGCTTGCTGGTGTCCGAGCCGTCCACGTTCGAGTCGTGCCGGCCCAGCAGCTTGTGGATCTCCTCCAGGCGGGTCTTGGCCTGCCCGAGGTACTGCTCGCCGCGCTCCAGGTCGGAACCGGAGACCGAGACCCGCATGTTCTCCAGACCGCGCTTGACGCCGTACAGCGGATCGCCCGGCAGCGCGCTGGACGCCGCCCACGCCACTCCGCCCAGGCCCCCGGACAGCACGCCGACCGCGACCCCGCCGCCGATCAGCCGCCGCCGCCACGGTCCCCGGCCCCGGGCCAGCACGTCGCCGTCGCCCGGCCCGCCGTCCACGTCGGCGTTGAACAGGACCTGGAAGTCGCGGTGCAGACGCGCCCCGAGCTGCTCGCGGAACTCCGGCCGCGCCGTCGGGGCGTGGAGCCGGCCCTCGTCGATGACGCTCTCGACCACCCGCAGCATCGCCGTGAGCTCCGGATCGCCCTTCAGGACTGCTGACCTAGGCGGCGGGATCAGCGTGGCGACACCCGAGCCGCCGTCCCGCGAGCCGTCGAGGCCGTCGAGCAGCGTGGCGAACTGCTCGGCCCGCTGGCGCTCGCCGAATGCTGCGGCCATGTGTCTTCCTTCCTGTCCCGTACGCAGGGAAGCCCCAACCGTCGCCCACCGCCGCCCAGCCGTCAGGTGACGATGCTCGCCGCAGTGTTAGACACCGACAGACGACAAAGGTTGTGCCCCCGGCTTCCACCGGCATGTCTTTCGGCCCTTCATTCACCCTTCAGAGTGAGTTGTTGGACCGCTACCGGGAAAACGACCGTCCCAGTTTGATGGTTACGGCGTGTCCCGCATACGGGTGGTCCGCGTTTAGGAGTATTAGAGGGCTTCCGCGGGCAGCAATCGCGCTAACGTACGAACAGCGCGGTACTGGAGCGTCTTGATCGCCCCCTCGTTCTTCCCCATGATGTCGGCCGTTTCCGCCACCGACAGCCCCTGCAGGAAACGCAGCGTGACGCATTCGCGCTGCTGGTCGTTGAGCCGGTGGACGGCGTCCAGCAGCGCCTCGTTCGACAGGTGCTCCAGCACCGAGTCCTCCGGGGAGGCCTCGACCTCGTTGGAGTCGAGCATCTCGCCGGTGGAGACCTCCATGCGGTGCCGGCTGGACTTGAAGTGGTCGGCGACCAGGTTGCGGGCGATGGTCACCAGCCAGGCCCCGAAGTCCCGGCCCTGCCAGCTGAAGGTGGTGATGCGGCGCAGCGCGCGGACGAAGGTCTCGCTGGTCAGGTCCTCGGCCAGGGCCCGGGTGGAGACGCGGTAGTAGATGTACCGGAAGACGGTGTCGCAGTAGATGCGGTAGAGCTCGCCGAAGGCGTCGGCGCTGCCCTCCTGCGCCTGGTGGACCAGGTGGACCATGGCCTCGGACTCGCCGTCGCCGGCGACCGGTCCGCCGGGCCGGTCCGCGGCGCCGGACCCGGAGCCGCCGCCGTGCCGCGCGCCGCCGGAGCGGGTGCCGGCCGCGTGCGCGCCGCGCCCGCCGCCCTCTCCGGCCACGACCCGGATCGCCTCGCGCAGCATGAGCAGGCCGCGCTCCTGGCGGTCCAGCAGGGGTGCCGGCACCGGCATCGGCACATGCGTGGACAGCACCTGCGTGGACAGCGCGCCGGTGCCGGCGAACGGGTCGCCCCCCACCTTCGTGCTGTAGCCGTTGAGTCCGAAGTTGTCCCGGTACACGTGTCTCCCGTGGCTCGGTTCTTTAGCGGGCCTGGTTCGCTCTTTGAGAAGCCTCTTAGTAGCAGAGTGTTCCGCCTCGATCACCGATCGTAGGGTTCACCATCGTACGTAATGAGGGTGGACCCGTGCGGGTGATTCCGGCTATTACACCCACAGGAAACACCCTCCTGTACAGGAAGTCCGGTTTAGGTCCGCTCACTGGACCACGTGTGTCCGCAGGACTTTAGAGGACTTCGAGGGGTCCTGTGCAAGGGTTGCGCAGGGGACCTTCGGGAGGTCGGAGCCCCTGTGCCCATCAATAGACGGACAGTAACGACCCGTCGCTCTCAGTCGCGGTCGCCGGACCAGTGTGCCGCAGCCGCGGCCGCTCCGGCAGCAACTGCGCCGACCGCCGCGGCGGCGCCGGCGACCGGCACCTTCCGGGTGTGGCGCGTCGTCCGGTAGTCGACTATCGCCCAGTCGTGATGCCGCGCGTGTCGCCGCAGGGCGCGGTCCGGGTTCACGGCGACCGGATGTCCGACCAGCGACAGCAGCGGCAGATCGTTCGCGGAGTCGCTGTAGGCGTAGCTGTGCGCCAGGTCCAGGCCGCGCTCGCGGGCCAGCCTGGCGACCTCGTGGGCCTTGTCCGGACCGTGCAGCAGCGGGCCGGCGATGCGGCCGGTGTAGCGGCCGTCCACGGACTCCGGCCGGGTCCCCAGCGCGCCGGTCAGCCCGAGCCGGCGGGCGATCACCTGGGCCAGCTCGAGCGGCGCGGCCGTGACCAGCCACACCTCTTTGCCGTTGAGCAGGTGCGCCTCGCTCAGGGCGCGGGTGCCGGGCCAGATCTTGTCCGAGAGGTAGTCGTCGAACACCGACTCGCAGATCTTCTCCATCCGGGCCACTTCCTGGCCCTTGACGAAGTCCAGCGCGTGCTCCTGCACGTCGTCCAGCAGCCCGGACTGTTCACCGAAGACCCGGAAACGGACCTGGCGCAGGGCGTGGCCGGCGATCTCGCGCTTGCTCACCATGCCGTGCGCGGTCAGGCCGCGGGCGAGATGGAAGAGGGAGGCGCCCTGGACCAGTGTGTTGTCCAGGTCGAAGAACGCCGCGGAGTGCACAGTGCGCCCAGCAGTCTCGGTGCCCATGGGGCCAAGCCTAAGCCCCCTGCGTGACCGTCAGATGTCGAGTGCGTGTTCTCCGTAGGCTTTTGCCGTGATAAGACTCCGCAAGCGCTCCGGCGGCACCCCCGTGACCGTGACCCTCGTCGGCAAGCCCGGTTGTCATCTGTGTGACGACGCGCGCGTGACCGTCCAGGCCGTGGCCGCCGAGACCGGCGCCGCCGTCGAGGAACTGGACATCACCGCCGAGGACTTCGACCCGGCTCTGAAAGCGGAATACTGGGAACAGATCCCCGTCACTTTGGTGAACGGCAGGCGACACGACTTCTGGCGGGTCGACGCGGACCGTCTCCGCAAGGCGATCGCCCAGGCCGCCAGGGGCTGACTCGGGGCCGCGCGGGCCCGGTGGAAGCCTCTGGAGCAGAGTGATCCACGGCACTGCCGTGCCCGGTTTGGTAACTATTCGGCCTTCAGTTGTGCCGACAATTGGGGCATCTGGCCATCTGGTGACCGCCGGGACTTTGTGCGTGCGTTCACAAACGCCTATCGTGCATGACGAGAGGAACATGCGCGCAAACGCGGCGCGGACGCCTCTCGGGCCAGCGTGGCCCGGGCACCCGCCGAGGGGCCCGAGGCTCGCGGTGGTGTGAGCTCCACCACGGGGACACTGATCCACAGCACGACGGCAACGCCGAGCGCGAGCGCGATGAGGAGCAGCGTGGCCAGCACGAGCAACAACGCGTCGGGCGGCACCGGTTCGGACTCCCGTTCCGGCAACGGATCCTCGCTGCGCTCGCACCGGCAGGGCATCCCGGAGGCCACGGTCGCGCGCCTCCCGGTCTACCTGCGAGCCCTGATAAGCATGCAGGAGCGGGGGATCATCACGGTCTCCAGCGAGGAGCTCGCGGTCTCGGCGGGGGTCAACTCCGCCAAGCTCCGCAAGGACTTCTCCTACCT
Source organism: Catenulispora rubra (assembly GCF_015356825.1). Taxonomy (GTDB): domain Bacteria; phylum Actinomycetota; class Actinomycetes; order Streptomycetales; family Catenulisporaceae; genus Catenulispora; species Catenulispora rubra. The sequence continues at coordinate 7,112 of NZ_JAACYW010000020.1, forward strand.
GGGCTCCTACGGCACCCGCGGCGTCGGGTACGAGGTGTCCTTCCTCGTCTACCAGATCTCCCGCGAACTCGGCCTGACCCAGGACTGGGCCGTGGCCATCATCGGCATCGGCAACCTGGGCCACGCCCTGGCCAACTACGGAGGGTTCGCCTCCCGCGGCTTCCGGGTGGCGGCCCTGTTCGACGCGGACCCCGCCCTCACCGGCTCGGTGGTGGCCGGGGTGCGTGTCCGGCATACGGACGAACTGGAATCGGCGATCCGCGGCCTTGGAATCTCGATCTTCGTGATCTCCACCCCCGCCCCCGCCGCCCAGGACGTCGCCGACCGTCTGGTCGCGGCCGGGATCACCTCGATCCTGAACTTCGCCCCGGTGGTCTTGAACGTGCCCGAGGGGGTGGACGTGCGCAAGGTGGACCTGTCCATCGAGCTGCAGATCCTCGCCTTCCATGAGCAGCGCAAGGGCGGGCACGCGCTGCCGCAGGCCGGCGAGGAGCCGGCGGCCTCCGACGGCGGCGGGAAGACCGCCGGCGGACCGGCCGCGAGCGCCCCGCCCGACCGATCAGCGCTCGACCCTTCCTTGATCGACACCGGGATCCCCTCGTGAGCCTTCTAGCCGTAGGACTGTCCCACCGGTCCGCACCCCACGCGCTCCTGGAGCGCGCGGCCCTGAGCACCGAGCGCACCGGCAAACTCCTGGCCGACCTCGCCGCGTCGCCGAACGTGCACGAGGCCGCGGCCCTGGCCACCTGCAACCGCATCGAGGTCTACGCCGGCGTCGACAAGTTCCATGCCGCGGTGACCGAGATCACCGAACTGCTCTGCTCGCACACCGGCGTCGAGCCCGGCGAGCTGACCCAGCACCTGTACGTGCACTACGACAACCGCGCGGTGCAGCACCTGTTCACCGTCGCCTGCGGCCTGGACTCGATGGTGGTCGGCGAGCCGCAGATCCTCGGCCAGATCCGCACCGCGCTGGCCACCGCCCAGGACCACGGCACCGCCGGGCGCGCGCTGAACGACGCGATGCAGCAGGCGCTGCGGGTCGGCAAGCGCGCGCACAGCGAGACCGGCCTGGACCGGGCCGGGCAGTCGGTGGTGTCGGTCGCGCTGGACGCCGCCTACCAGGCGCTCGACGGCGACGGCCCGAACGACCTGCGGGTGCTGATCATCGGGGCCGGCTCGATGGCGGCGCTGGCCGCCGCGTCACTGAATCGCGCCGGGGTTCGTCATATGGTCGTGGCGAATCGGACCGAGGAGCGAGCCGAGCATCTGGCGGCGCAGTACGGCGGCGTCGCGGTGCCGATGGCCGAGATCGTGCCGGCGCTCGGCGAGGCCGACCTGGTGGTCGCCTGCACCGGCGCGCCCGGGCACGTGATCACCGGCGAGATGCTGAACCGAGCCGCGCACAGCCACCCGGTGGCGCTGGTCGACCTGGCGCTGCCGCGCGACGTCGACCCGGCGGTGCGCGAGCTGGCCGGGGTGCACGTCGTGGACCTGGAGCGGGTCGCCGAGGACGGCAGCGCGCAGGCCGCGGGCGCCGCGCAGGAGATAGCCGCGGTCCGCGACCTGGTGCTCGACGAGGTCGAGGCGTACGCCGCCGCGCAGCGCGCGGAGGCCGTCGCGCCGACCGTCGCGGCGCTGCGGGTGATGGCCGCCGACGTGGTCCGCGCCGAACTGGAGCGGCTGCGCGGCAAGACCCCGGCCCTGAGCGACAAGGACCGCGCCGAGGTCGAGCGGACCGTGCGGCGCGTCGTCGACAAACTTCTCCACGTGCCCACGGTGCGTGTGAAACAGCTCGCCGGCGCGCCCGGCGGGTCCTCCTACGCCGAGGCGCTGCGTGAGCTCTTCGGCCTCGATCCGGCCTCGGTGGAGGCCGTCAGCGCGGCGAACGCCGCGGGCACGACGAATGAGGTGTCAGCATGAGCGGGACTCCGGCGGACCAAGGATCGCCAGCGCCCGGTCCCGGCGGGGCGTTACGGCTGGGCACGCGCGCCAGCGCCCTGGCCCTGGCCCAGTCCGGGATGGTCGCCGAGGCGTTGACCGCGGCCACCGGGCGCTCCGTGGAGCTCGTCCACGTGACCACCTACGGGGACACCTCGCGCGAGGCCCTGTCCGTGATCGGCGGGACCGGCGTGTTCGTCAACGCCCTGCGGGACGCGCTGTACGCGGATGAGATCGACTTCGCGGTGCACTCGCTCAAGGACCTGCCGACCGCGGCGCCCGAGGGCCTGCACCTGGCGGCGGTGACCGAGCGCGCGGCGGTGAACGACGCGCTGGTGGCGCGGGACGGCCTGAAGTTGGCCGACCTGCCCGCCGGGGCGAAGGTCGGGACCGGCGCGGCGCGCCGGATGGCGCTGCTGAGGATGATCCGGCCGGACCTGGAGGTCGTGCCGATCCGCGGCAACGTCGACACCCGGGTGAAGCACGTGAGCTCCGGCACCCTGGACGCGGTCGTGGTGGCGCTGGCCGGACTGCAGCGGCTGGGCCGCGCCGAGGAGGCCACCGAGGTCTTCGGACCCGACGTGATGCTGCCCTCGCCGGGGCAGGGCGCGCTGGCCGTGGAGTGCAGGGACGACGAGCTGGCCGGTGTGCTCGCGGTGCTGGACGCGCCGCTCACCCGGGCCGCGGTGGTCGCCGAGCGCACGATGCTGGCGGTGCTGGAGGCCGGGTGCTCGGCTCCGGTGGGCGGCCACGCGGTCGTCTCCGATGACAACGTTTTGTCGTTGACCGGCCTGGTTGCTACCGTCAGCGGGTCCCGCGGCCTGCGGCTTTCCGACAGCGGAGCGGTGTCCGAGCCGGAGGCCCTGGGACGGCGGGTGGCCGAGGCGCTGCTCGCCGAGGGCGCGGCCGAGCTGATGGAGGCCGGCGCGTGACGGAGCTGGTGAAGGTACTCGAAGTCCTGGAGGGCGCCGGAGGCGGCGTCCGGGGGGTTTCCGCGCAAGATGAGAAGACGGACGGTGGGGGTGAGGCAGGCATGGTGACGACTACTCAGCGAGGTTCGGCCTCTGCGCTCGATACCTGTGCGACGACGGCGCTTCTGGCCTTCGTCGGTGCCGGCCCCGGGGACCCGGAGCTGCTGACCCTGCGCGCGGTGACGCTGTTGCAGGGCGCTGACGTGATCGCCGCCGAGGCCGGGCTGCTGGCGCGGCTGGCCACCCACCTGAACCCGGACGCCACCCTGGTGCCGGTGGTGGAGAGCGAGCGCGGCGAGCTGGGCGAGCTCGGGGACGCGACGGTGTCGCTGACCCCGGCCTCGCGGATGAAGAACCTGCTGACCGAGGTCTCCGCCGGCCGCCGGGTGGTGCGCCTGACCTCCGGCGACCCGGGCCTGTCCGGCGTGGTGGCGGCCGAGGCCGCGCTGTGCGCCAAGGCCGGCGTGGTCTACGAGATCGTCCCCGGCGTCGCGGTCTCCACCGCGGTGCCGCTGTACGCCGGCATCCCGCTGGGCCGCTCCTCGGGCCAGGGCGGCATCCGGATCCGGTCGCTGGCCGACGTCGCGGACTCGGCCGGCAAGCCCGGCGCCGGACCGCTCGGCGCGCACGAGACCCTGGTGATGGTGGGCCCGGCGCACCTGCTGGAGGCGGCCGCGGCCGCGCTGCAGGCGACCGGTCTGGCCAAGGCGACCACCCCGGTCGCGGTGACCGCCGACGGCTCGATGACCACCCAGCGCACGGTGGGCTCCACCCTGGCCCGGGTCGCGATCGAGGCCTCGGCGCTGATCGCGGCCGGCGGCGAGGTGGTCGTGGTGGTCGGCGCCGCCGTGGCCGACCGGGCCGCGCTGTCCTGGTACGAGACCAAGCCGCTGTTCGGCTGGAAGGTCCTGGTGCCGCGGACCAAGGAGCAGGCCGAGGGCCTGTCCAACCGGCTGCGCACCTACGGCGCGGTCTCGCACGAGGTGCCGACCATCGCCGTGGAGCCGCCGCGCACCCCGCAGCAGATGGAGCGGGCCGTCAAGGGCCTGGTGACCGGCCGCTACGAGTGGGTCGCGTTCACGTCGCAGAACGCTGTGAAGGCGATCCGCGAGAAGTTCGAGGAGTACGGCCTGGACGCCCGGGCGTTCGCCGGGATAAAGGTCGCGGCGGTCGGCGAGCAGACGGCGCAGGCCCTGGTGGCCTTCGGCGTGCAGCCGGACCTGGTGCCCTCCGGCGACCAGTCGGCGGCCGGGCTGCTGGAGGACTTCCCGGCCTACGACCCGGTCTTCGACCCGATCGAGCGGGTCTTCCTGCCGCGGGCCGACATCGCCACCGACACGCTCATCGCCGGCCTGATCGAGCTGGGCTGGGAGGTGGACGACGTGACCGCCTACCGCACGGTGCGCGCCGCGCCGCCGCCGGCCGAGGTCCGGGAGGCGATCAAGGGCGGCGGCTTCGACGCGGTCCTGTTCACCTCCTCCTCCACGGTCCGCAACCTGGTCGGCATCGCCGGCAAGCCGCACGCGGCGACCGTGATCGCCTGCATCGGCCCGCAGACCGCGAAGACCGCCGAGGAGCACGGCCTGCGCGTGGACGTCATGGCGCCCTCGGCGTCGGTGACCGCGCTGGCCGACGCGCTGGCCGCGTTCGGCGAGACCCGGCGGCTCTCGGCGCTGACCGCCGGCGAGCCGCTGTACCGGCCCTCCGAGCGCAGGCCAGGCGGACGGCGGCGGTCCGCGCGCTGATCTCGCGCTGATCTCGTGCCGGGCTCGCCGCGGCGATGAGTTGCGCCCGTGGGGCGGAAGTGGTCAGGTAGTCGCTATGAGCAGTGGCTTCGCGGACGACGTCTATTTGCCGCAGCCGGATCCGGACGCCCAGGATCCGCTGGAGCAGTTGGACGGCTCCGACACGTTGATCCCGGGCCCTGACGAACTGGACACCGGCTACTCCCCGCCGGAGCGGCCGATGGCGCTGCGCGACTCGGAGACCATGGACGAGCGCCTGGCCGAGGAGAACCCCGACGTCGAGGACCTGCCGGAGGACTGGGACGGGCTCGGCGACTACGCCGGCGGCGACGGCGAGCTGCTGGGCGACCAGGTCGGCGGCCGGCGGTCCGGCCGGCTGGTGGCGCCGGACGAGGGCTCGCACTCCGGGGGCAACGCCGATCTGTCGGCGCAGGACGTCGGGATCGACGGCGGTGCGGCCTCGGCTGAGGAGGCCGCGATGCACCTGGTCGACGACGAGGAACTGGACGAGGAGTTCGACGACGCCGTCGACTGAGCTGTGCCGGACTGTGTGGGGCTGAGCTGGACTGGGCTGGTTCGCGGGAATCCGATCTTCCGGCGGGCCGTGGCGTCCGCCACAACGTCTCCCACAGAGCACGTAGGCACGTCTCGCGCGCGAATGACCGCGAGTACCCTCAAATGTATGAGCTTCCCGCTGGACCGCCCGCGCCGCCTGCGCACCACCCCCGCCATGCGCCGCCTGGCCGCCGAGACCCGTCTGCACCCCGCCGACTTCATCCTCCCGGTCTTCGTCAAGGAGACGGTGAGCGAGCCGACGCCGATCGCGTCGATGCCCGGCGTCCTGCAGCACACCCTGGCCTCGGTGCGGAAGGCGGCGGCGGAGGCGGTCGCCGAGGGGCTCGGCGGCATCATGATCTACGCGATCCCCGCCGAGAAGGACGCGCGCGGAACGCTGGGCACCGATCCGCACGGGATCCTGCAGCGCGCGATCTCGGAAGTCCGCGACGAGGTCGGCGACAGCATCGTGACGATGTCGGACCTGTGTCTGGACGAATTCACCGATCACGGACATTGCGGCGTCCTCCGGGAAGACGGCACCGTCGACAATGACGCCACTTTGGAACGTTATGCGGAAATGGCGGTCCGGCAGGCGGAAGCCGGCGTCCATATGGTCGGCCCGAGCGGGATGATGGACGGACAAGTCGGTGTCGTCCGCCGCGCATTGGACGAATCGGGCTTCCAGGACACCGGGATCCTCGCCTATTCCGCGAAATACGCCAGCGCCTTCTACGGTCCGTTCCGCGACGCCGTGGAGTCCAGCCTCAAGGGCGACCGCCGCACTTATCAGCAGGATCCGGCCAATGCCCGCGAATCCCTGCGCGAAGTCCGCCTCGATATCGAGGAGGGCGCGGACATGGTCATGGTCAAGCCCGCCATGTCCTATCTGGACATCGTCCGCCAGGTCGCGGACGCGGTCGAGGTCCCGGTGGCCGCCTACCAGGTCTCCGGCGAGTACTCGATGGTCGAGGCCGCGGCCGCCAACGGCTGGCTGGACCGGGAGCGGACCATCCTGGAGACCTTGACCTCGGTGCGCCGGGCCGGCGCCACGTCTGTCCTGACTTACTGGGCCGTGGAAGCTGCGCGAATGCTTTAGGAACAAGTGTCCCGCCTCGGGACATCCCCTCCTGCGAACCCCCTCATCCCTTGCCGGACCCTTGCCGGGCCCCAGGTGCGGGATGCGGGGGTTCGTCTGGTCTCGGGAGGGCGTTCCATACAGTGGTAATACCTGGATATCGACGGCGCTGCGGACGCTACCGGTTCACCTGCGGCAACAGGTGAACGATCTTGGAATTTCAAGATCGGCGACAGTTGTGAGTCGATCTTGTTAAATTCCCTCGGCAGGCATACCTAGCAGGTCCGTAGGTCATTTGACATCGATTTTGTTGCCGATCCGTGATCGCTTTTCCCCCTATGTTGGGCCACTGTATGCAGGAGTGGTCGTGAGCCACCCTCGGCGCCACTGCCTGTCTTTCGCCGTGCTGTCGGCTGCGCTCACAACCGCGACCGGCCCGGATCCACACACCGAGCCGGCTCCGTCGAAGGGGAGGGCTCTTGATGGCCGTCAGAAATACTCGAAAAGTCGTGGCGATGGCAGGTGTCATCGCTGTTCTCGCGTCCGCCGCAGCATGTGGGAGCTCGAAGAAGAGCTCCAGCGGCAACAGCGCGACGAACCCGGTCACCACGGCGACCAGCTCCAGTGCGCCGATCAAGCCTGGCGGCACCGCGCACGTCTCGGAGTGGCCCCCCGGGTCGAGCCCGAACGCGATCTGGCCGTTCATGACCAGCAGCCAGCTGAGCACCCAGAACGCGGGCCAGTTCCAGTACTACTTCTACCGCCCGCTGTACTTCGTCGGCCTGAACGACAAGCTGGCCGTGAACTACGACATGGGTCCGGCCTCCCAGCCGACCTGGAGCTCCGACGGCCTGACCGTCACCGTCCCGCTGAAGTCGACCTGGGGCTGGAGCAACGGCGAGAAGGTCACCGGCCAGGACGTGCAGTTCTGGCTGAACATGCTGAAGGCCGAGGAGAAGCAGTCGGGCTACTACAGCCCGCCGAACCAGGCCGCCGCGGTCAACTACCTGCCGGACAACATCAAGTCCACCTCGGTGACCGACTCCGGCATCAGCATCACGTTCGACCAGCAGTACAACCAGAACTACATCATCGGCAACGCCTTCCAGACGGTCACGCCGATGCCGCTCGCCTGGGACGTCACCGACGCCAAGGGCACCAAGGGCAAGTGCTCGACGGACACCCTGACCTCCCCGACGCTGCAGGCTGACTGCGACGCGGTGTTCAAGTACCTGAACGCGGCCGGCCAGGACGTCAAGAGCTTCGCGACCAACCCGCTGTGGAAGATCGTCGACGGCCCGTGGGTCCTGAACTCCTTCAACGCCACCTCCGGTGCGTTCACCATCGTGCCGAACACCAAGTTCACCGGTGAGCACAAGCCGTACCTGAACGAGGTCGACTTCGACTCCTTCCAGAGCCCGGACGCGGAGTGGACGGTCCTGAAGGCCGGCAGCACCGGTACGAACGCGCTGCAGATCGGTGTGTTCCCGAGCGCGGACACGCCGCATTACAACGGAAGCGACCTGCAGGCGGGCAACCCGCTGGTGAGCTCCGGCTACAGCGTCGAGAAGGGCGCGCTGCTGGACTCGATCGGCTACTACCAGCTGAACTTCGGTTCCAAGAACCACGGGAACCTGTTCAAGCAGGCGTACTTCACCAAGGCGCTGCAGGACGAGATGGACCAGCAGGGCGCCATCAACGGTCCGTACAAGGGCTGGGGCTACCAGACGACCGGCGTCGTGCCGGGGTTCCCGGAGGGCAACACGCTGTCCCCGGCCGCCAAGTCCGCCGCGGCCAAGTACGACCCGGCCGAGGCCAAGGCCGTCATGACCGCTCACGGCTGGGACCTGTCGACGACCCCGGCGACCTGCAAGACCCCGGGTACCGGTGACACCCAGTGCGGTGCGGGCATCAACGCCGGCGACAAGGCCCAGTTCACGCTGGAGTACCCGTCCTCGCACCCGGCCATGGACACCATGCTGGCCGCCTACAAGCAGGCCGCGGCCGGTGCCGGCATCGCCGTCAACCTGGTGACCAAGACCCAGAACACCCTCGGCGGCGAGCTGACCGCCTGCTCCACCACCACCCCGGCCGGCTGCCAGTGGGACGCGATCCTGTACGGCGGCTGGGTCTTCTCCCTGCTGCCGACCACCGACTCGCTCCTGACCACCGGTGCCGGCTCGAACATCTTCTCCTTCTCGGACCCGAAGTTCGACGCCGCGGTGGCCAAGACGATCAAGAGCAGCGACCCGCAGGCCTGGTACGACTACGAGGCCTACGCGGCCAGCATCTCGCTGCCGCTGATCTGGATGCACAACGACATCTGGGCCTGGGCCGTGGCGAAGAACTTCCACGACTCCGGTCAGGACGCCTTCCAGGGCTTCGAGCCTGAGTTCTGGTACTACACCCAGTGATCCACCGCACTGACGTCACCGCGACCCCCGGCGGGGGGTCGCGGTGACCACTTACCTCATCCGCCGCTTCTTCCAGTCGATCGTCACGCTGTTCATCGTCTCGATCGCCACGTTCGGCATGATGCACCTGATGCCCAACGGCGTGGCACGGGCGATGCTCGGGCAGAAGTACAACCCGGTGAGCCTGGCCGCGCTGAACCACAAGCTCGGTCTGGACAAGCCGTTGTACATCCAGTACTGGCACTGGCTGGACCGCCTGGTGGTGCACTTCGACCTCGGATTCAGCTACCAGCGCAACCAGAGCGTCAACGATCTGCTGAAGGAGACGCTGGGGCAGTCGATCTACGTCGTCGGCCTGTCGCTGTTCTTCACCATCGTCCTGTCGGTCCCGCTGGGCGTGCTGCAGGCCACCCGCCGCAACACGGTCACCGACTACACCATCACCACGTTCTCCTTCATCGGCTACGCGGTGCCGGTGTTCTTCCTCGGCGTCGTGCTGCGCGACGTGTTCCAGGTGCAGTTCCACCTGATCCCGATCGCGAACCAGATCACCTCCTTCCACTCGGCGTTCACGCAGCCGGCGCAGATGATCCTGCCGGTGGGCACGCTGGTGGTCAGCGGGGTCGCCGGGTACAGCCGGTACATGCGCTCGTCGATGCTCGACGAGATCACGCAGGACTACGTGCGGACCGCGGTCGCCAAGGGCGCGACCAAGCGCCGCGTGCTCTACGGGCACGTGCTGCGCAACGCGATGATCCCGATGGTGACCCTGATCGGCCTGTCCCTGCCGGCCCTGGTGGGCGGCGCGCTGCTGGTGGAGCAGATCTTCAACATCGGCGGCATCGGGGTGCTGACCATCAACGCCGCGCTGCAGAACGACTTCGTGATCGTTCTGGGCACCACGATGCTCACCGCGATCGTGACGGTCATCGGGTCGCTGATCGCCGACGTGTCCTATGCAGCCCTGGACCCACGAGTAAGGCTCACCTGATGGACGAGATCATCGCCGAATCCCCGGAAGTGGGGGACCACGTCCCGTCAGCGGAGCAGATGCTGGGCCTGGAGCCGACCGAGAAGCCGCGCTCGATGTTCCGCCGCGGCCTGGAGGTCTTCCTGGAGAACCGGCTGGCCGTGGTCGCCTTCGGTGTGCTGGTGTTCTACGTCCTGATGTGCTTCTTCGGGCCGCTGATCTACCACGGCAACACCTCGCAGGTGCAGATGGACCAGATCACCCTGCCGCCGGGCCCCAGCCACCCGCTGGGCACCGACCAGAACGGCGTGGACGAGTTGGGCAAGCTGATGAAGGCCGGCCAGATCTCGCTGGAGATCGGCATCGCCTCCGGCGTGCTCGCCTCGGTGATCGGCATGCTCTACGGCGCGATCGCCGGCTACGTCGGCGGCTGGATCGACGCGGTGATGATGCGCACGATCGACGCGCTGCTGTCGATCCCGCTCATCTTCGCGCTGATCTACCTGGCCTCCACGATGGGCCGCACCAAGACGGTGTTCATCATGGTGATCGCGCTCACCAGCTGGTTCAGCCTGACCCGCCTGACCCGCGGCGACACCCTGACCATCAAGGTGCGCGACTACGTGGCCGCGTGCCGGATGATGGGCGGGCGCAGCCCGCGGATCATCTTCCGGCACATCCTGCCGAACACCATCGGCACCACGATCGTGAACACCTCGCTGTCGATCGCCAACTCGGTCTTCGCGCTGTCCGTGCTCAGCTACATCGGTCTGGGCCTGCAGGCGCCGAACGACGACTGGGGCGGGATGTTCGCGAACGGATCCAGCTACCTGGACCAGAACTACTGGTGGATGATCTATCCGCCGGGCGTGTCCATCGTGCTGATCATCATCTCCTGCAACTTCATCGGAGACGCGCTGCGCGACGCCTTCGAGACCCGGCTCCAGAAGCGGTGAGACGGCCATGGCACTACTAGAGGTCCAGAACCTCCATACCCAGATCAAGCTGAAGCGCTCGACGGTCCAGGCCGTCGACGGCGTCAGCTTCACGGTCGAGGCCGGCGAGACCATCGGCATCGTCGGCGAGTCCGGCTCGGGCAAGACGATGACCGCGATGTCGATCATGCGGCTGCTGCCCAACGGCGGCTCCAGCCCGGACGGCAGCATCTTCCTGGACGGCCGGGACCTGCTGCAGCTGGACGAAGAGCAGATGTCCAAGGTCCGCGGCAACGACGTCGGCATGATCTTCCAGGACCCGATGACGTCGCTGAACCCGACGATGACGATCGGCAAGCAGATCGCCGAGTCGGTCCGGATCCACCGCGGCGCCAGCAAGGCCGAGGGCCTGGAGCGCGCGATCGAGGTGCTCTCCCTGGTCGGCATGCCCAGCCCGCAGCAGCGCGCCCGGGACTACCCGCACCAGCTCTCCGGCGGCATGCGCCAGCGCGCGATGATCGCGATCGCGCTGGCCAACGAGCCGAAGCTGCTGATCGCCGACGAGCCGACCACCGCGCTCGACGTGACCGTGCAGAAGCAGATCCTGGAGCTGATCGACGGCCTGCGCGAGCGCCTGGGCATGGCGGTCATCCTGGTGACGCACGACCTCGGCGTGATCGCCGGCCGCGCGGACCGGGTGAACGTGATGTATGCCGGCCGGATCGTGGAGACCACGACGACCGAGCGGCTGTACTCCAACCCGCGGCACCCGTACACCGAGGCGCTGTTCGACTCGCTGCCCGAGCGCGGCGCGGACAGCGGCACCCGGCTGTACTCGATCCCCGGCATGCCGCCGGACCTGACCAAGCCCCCGGCCGCCTGCCGCTTCGCGGCGCGCTGCCGGTACGCGCAGGACGACTGCCGCGCGCAGGACCCGCCCTCGCGGCTGGACGAGGTCGGCCACGAGTTCGCGTGCTTCCACCCGGTCGGCGCCGCCGAGCGCTCCGGGAACGAGATCGTGGTCACGCTCACCGACCGCACCACGGCCGAGGAGCTGCCCGCCCCGGAGTTGGGCGGCGTGCTCCTGGAGGTCAACGACCTGGTCAAGGACTACCCGATCACCAAGGGCTTCCTGCGCCGGCAGATCGGCTCGGTCAGCGCGGTGGCCGGGGTCTCGTTCAGCATCCGCAAGGGCGAGACCGTGGGCCTGGTCGGCGAGTCCGGCTGCGGCAAGACCACGGTGGCCAAGCTGATAGTGGGGCTGGAGGACACCACCGCCGGGGCCATGCGCCTGGAGGGGGCGGACCTGGCCGCGATGAAGTCCGGCGAGCGGCGCAAGAAGAGCCGCGACGTCCAGATGATGTTCCAGGACAGCTACGCCGCGATGGACCCGCGCATGCGGGTGCGCACCGTGGTCCGCGAGCCGCTGGACATCCAGAAGGTCGGCGACAAGGCGGCCCGCGACGCGCGGATCGCCGAGCTCTTCGAACAGGTCGGTCTGCCGGTCTCGGCGCTGGAGCGGTACCCGCACGAGTTCTCCGGCGGCCAGCGCCAGCGCGTCGGGTTCGCCCGGGCCCTGGCGCCGGCGCCGAAGCTGATCGTGGCCGACGAGCCGGTCTCGGCGCTGGACGTGTCGATCCAGTCGCAGGTCCTGAACCTGATGAAGGACCTGCAGGCCGAGCACGGGCTGTCGTACCTGTTCATCTCGCACGACCTGTCGGTGGTCCGCTACGTGTCCGACCGCATCGGCGTGATGTACCTGGGCAAGCTGGTGGAGATCGGCCCGGCCGAGTCGGTGTACTCCCGGCCCATCCACCACTACACCAGGGGTCTGCTGGACACCATCCCGGTGGCCGACCCGGAGGTGGAGAAGGCCAAGGCCAGCAGCGGCATCGTCGGCGAGCTGCCGAGCGCCATCAACCCGCCCTCGGGCTGCCGGTTCCGCACCCGCTGCCCGGCCGCGCAGGAGATCTGCGGGCAGGCCGAGCCGCCGCTGGTGCCCTACGGCACCGAGGGGCATCAGGCCGCGTGCCACTTCCCGTTGTGGGAGTAGCGCGCGTCACACCGCCGCGGTAAGGACTGCACGGTGGGTAGGGCCTGACGCTCTCTCACATTGTGGACACAATCGAAGATCGCTACGGTGAGGACACCGGGTCGCGTGAGCAACTGCGCACCCGGTGTCTTCCTTTTCCGATATGAGTGTACTGCTTGTATTGAGTGCTTCACCGGGTGTGCTGTGATTTAGATCAAAAAACAGCATCTTGGCCGTTTCGTGATCGAAATCGCCGAGCGCCTCCGCCAATCTGTTGGCCACGGGCTCGATCAGATCTACGCCCGCTTCACCGGGTTGTGGGTTTCGAGCACGGAGGGTCAGGCATGGGTGCCTTCATGGTTCGCAGGCTTCTGAACTATGTGGTCTTGGTGTTCGTCGCCACGTCCCTGGCGTACCTGGGGGCCTCCACGGCCTTCCACCCCAAAGACATGTACCTGCAGAAGAACCCGCCGACCAAGCCCGTCGTGATGTACCAGGAGCTCAACGAGCGCAACGAGAACCCGGAGAAGCCGGTGTTCGAGCGCTACGCGCACTGGGTCGACGGCGTCGCGCACGGCGACTTCGGCAAGACCTGGCAGCTGGACTCCGTCAACAAGCACTTCTCGATCAGCGTGTGGGTCACCGTGCGGCTGGTGAGCGTCGCGGCCGTGCTCTCCGCGATCCTGGGCATCCTGATCGGGTCCTTCCAAGCGGTCAGACAGTACAAGTTCAGTGATCACGCGATCACCTTCGGGTCCTACATCGTGTTCGCGATGCCGGTCTTCGTGCTGGCGCCGCTGCTGAAGCTGATCGCGGTCCAGGTGAACAAGGCGGTCGGCGGCGACACCCCGTTCCTGCAGTACCAGGGCGAGATCGACCCGAACGCCACCGGCTTCTGGGGCCAGCTGTTCAGCCGCGCCGACCACCTGCTGCTGCCGACCATCTCGCTGACCCTGGGCCTGATCGCCTTCTACAGCCGCTACCAGCGCGGCCAGATGCTCGACGTGCTGGGCTCGGACTTCCTGCGCACGGCGCGGGCCAAGGGCCTGACCAAGGGTCGGGCCATCCTCAAGCACGGCGTGCGCACCGCGGTCATCCCGGTCATGACGCTGGTGACCTACTCCACGATCCTCACGTTCGCCGGCGCGATCATCACCGAGCGCGTCTTCGGCTGGAACGGCCTGGGCTCCTGGTTCACCGACGCCACCAACCACTCCGACGTGAACTCGGTGGCCGTGATCACCCTGTTCTCCGCGGTGCTGGTGCTCGTCGCGGGGATGCTCTCGGACGTCATCACCGCCCTGCTCGACCCGCGGGTCCGGCTGTGACCGCCGCCCTGACACCCGCCGCCTCGTACGACCGCACCAGCCATCGAAGGGCTCTGTGATGACCGCTCCGACCCCCGCTGGTACTGCCGTCGAGACCGTCCAGCCGCAGTCCGCCGCCCCCGCGGGCTCCGGACGCGCCGCGCTGGTCTGGCGCCGGTTCCGCCGCAACAAGATGGCCATGGTGGGACTGGTCGGCCTGGTGCTGCTGTTCGCGTTCGCCTTCCTGGGCCCGCTGCTGACGCACTGGTCGCCGACCGACATCGACCTGGTCAACACCCAGTCCGGCCCGACCGGCGACCACTTCTTCGGCACCGACGACGTCGGCCACGACATGTTCGCGCAGACCGTCAACGGGATGCAGAAGTCGCTGATCATCGGCCTGCTGGTGGCGGTGCTGTCCACCGGCTCCGCGGGCCTGCTGGGCACCGCGGCGGCTTACTTCGGCGGCTGGTGGGAGAAGGCCATCGTCTGGCTGACCGACCTGTTCCTGGTCGTGCCCTCGCTGCTGATGCTGATCATCCTGTCGCCGTACTTCCAGGGCGCGGACTGGCTGGTGCTGGTGCCGATGATCGCGCTGTTCAGCTGGATGATCACCTCGCGGGTGGTGCGCGGCATGACGCTGACCATCCGGGAGCGGGAGTTCGTGCGGGCCGCCCGGTACATGGGCGTGCCGGCCTGGACCATCATCCGCCGGCACATCATCCCCAACATCTCCTCGATCCTGATCGTCGACTTCACGCTGAACGTGGGCGCGGCGATCGTCACCGAGTCGTTCCTGTCCTTCCTGGGCTTCGGCATCCGCTCCCCGAACGTCTCGCTCGGCACCGTGATCAACGACGGGGCGCAGTTCGCCTCCACCGACCAGTGGTACCTGTTCGTGTTCCCGGCCTCGGTCCTGGTGCTGATCATCCTGTGCGTCAACTTCATCGGGGACGGCCTGCGCGACGCCCTCGACCCCAACTCGACGGGAGCCTCGGCCCGATGAGCCAGAACTTGCTGCTGCCCCACTCCGCCGGGCGTTCCGGCGAGCCGGCCAAGACCGGTGGCCCGCTGCTGTCCGTTCGGGACCTGTTCGTCACCTTCGCCTCCGAGGCCGGCGACGTGCGCGCGGTGCGCGGCGTGAGCTACGACCTGCACCCCGGCGAGGTGCTGGGCATCGTCGGCGAGTCCGGCTCCGGCAAGTCGGTGTCCTCGATGGCGATCCTCGGCCTGCTGCCGGACAACGCCCGCGTCACCGGCTCGATCAAGCTGGACGGCCGGGAGCTGCTGGGCCTGAACGACAAGCAGATGTCGAAGATCCGCGGCAAGGACATCGCGATGGTCTTCCAGGACCCGCTGTCCGCGCTGACCCCGGTGTTCACCGTCGGCGACCAGATCGTCGAGGCGCTGACCGTGCACCAGAGGCTGTCCCGCGACGCCGCGCGCAGGCGGGCGCTGGAGCTGCTGGACGTGGTCGGCATCCCGGACCCGGAGCGCCGGTTCAAGAACTTCCCGCACGAGTTCTCCGGCGGTATGCGCCAGCGCGTGATGATCGCCATGGCGATCGCCAACGATCCCAAGGTCATCCTCTGCGACGAGCCGACGACCGCGCTCGACGTGACCATCCAGGCGCAGATCCTGGAGGCGCTGAAGAACGCGCAGGAGCTGACGGGCGCTGCGATCCTGATGATCACCCACGACCTCGGCGTGGTCGCCGGCTTCGCCGACAAGGTGGCCGTGATGTACGCCGGCCGCCCGGTCGAGCAGGGCCCGGTCGACGAGATCTACTACAGCCCGCGGATGCCTTACACCATCGGATTGCTGGGCTCGATCCCGCGCCTGGACGCCACGGTGAAGCACGGGGAGCACGGGGAGCACGGCGGGCACGGCGGGCACGGCCGCCGGCCGCTGACCCCGATCGAGGGCAACCCGCCGTCGATGGTGGGCCTGCCGAACGCCTGCCCGTTCGCCGACCGCTGCCCGATCGCGACCGAGATCTGCCGGGACTCCGAGCCCGAACTGCTCGCGGCCGGCGGGAACGCGCACCTGTCGGCCTGTCACCGCCGCGCCGATCTGCAGAGCGGGACCATCCCGATCGACGAGGTCTACCCGATCCCGGAGATCCCGGCGGCGGAGCTGGACACGGTGCCGCGTGAGCAGCGCGCGCCGGTGCTGGCGGTCAAGGGCCTGCAGAAGCACTTCCCGCTGATGCGCGGCGCGGTGTTCAAGCGCCGGGTCGGCACGGTCAAGGCCGTGGACGGCATCGACTTCGAGATCCGCGAGGGCGAGACCCTGGGCCTGGTCGGGGAGTCCGGCTGCGGCAAGACCACCACGCTGCTGGAGATCCTGGAGCTGGTGGCCCCGCAGGCCGGCTCGATCGCGGTGTTCGGCCGCGAGGCGGCGAACCTGTCCGGGCGCGAGCGCATGGAGATGCGCAAGGACATCCAGATCGTGTTCCAGGACCCGATGGCGTCTCTCGACCCGCGGATGCCGGTCGGGGAGGCCATCGCAGAGCCCTTGCGCACCCACGGCTGGTCCGCGGACCGGGCCGCGGCGCGGGTGGCGGAGCTGCTGGAGCTGGTCGGCCTGGAGCCGTACCACGCTTCGCGCTTCCCCCGGGAGTTCTCCGGCGGCCAGCGGCAGCGCATCTGCGTGGCCCGGGCGCTGGCGCTGAACCCGAAGGTCGTCATCCTGGACGAGCCGGTCTCGGCGCTGGACGTTTCGATCCAGGCCGGCGTCATCAACCTGCTGGACGAGCTGCGGGCCAAGCTGGGCCTGAGCTACCTGTTCGTGGCGCACGACCTGTCGGTGGTCCGGCACATCGCCGACCGGGTGGCCGTGATGTACCTGGGGCGCATCGTCGAGATCGGTGACGTGGCCTCGGTGTTCCACGAGCCTTCGCACCCTTACACCCAGGCCCTGCTCTCGGCGATCCCGCTGCCGGACCCGCGCAAGGAGCGGGAGCGCGAGCGGATCCTGCTGCCCGGCGACCTGCCGTCGCCGGCCGACGTGCCCTCCGGCTGCCGGTTCCGCGACCGCTGCTTCAAGTACGCGTCGCTGAACGCCGCCGAGCAGATGAAGTGCCGGGACGAGGACCCCGTCATCGTCCCGCGCCCGGACCGCGAGGACCACGCCGCCGCGTGCCACTACGCCGACGCGCTGCAGGTGGTCTGACCCAGCCTCGCACCTTCCACAGCTGTGCCTTGCCGGCGCCGCTGGTGCCACCCATCCACACACGGGAGAGAAGATCATGTCTCGCATCACCAAGAAGTCGCCGGCGATCCTGGCCGTCCTGGCGACGGCCGCGCTCGCGGCGTCGGCCTGCTCCTCCAGCAAGAGCTCGTCCTCGGGGAGCTCCTCGGCCGGCGGCAAGTCGATCCCGGTCGCGACTGCCAACGACATCGACGCCAAGGACGCCTCGACGCTCAAGGGCGGCACGCTGACCCTGGCGATCGACCAGTACTCGTCGCAGTGGAACGGCATGACCAACAACGGCAACGAGCAGGACACCCAGAAGGTGCTGTCCACGATGATGCCGCAGCTGTTCCACTTCGACGCCACCGGCAAGGCCACCGCGAACTCGGACTACCTGGTCTCGGCCGACGAGAGCACCGTCAACGGCAAGCAGACGGTCACCTACAAGCTGAACCCGAAGGCCAAGTGGTCGGACGGCACCCCGATCACCTACAAGGACTTCGTCGCCACCTGGAAGGGCATGGAGGGCTCGGCGCAGGGCTTCGACGTCGCCAGCTCCACCGGCTACGACCAGATGCAGTCGGTCGCGCGCGGCGCCGACGACTTCACCGTCGTGGTGACCTACAAGACGCCGTTCTCGGACTGGAAGAGCATGTTCGACCAGTTCGACGGCGCCAGCCTGTACCCGGCCTCGAAGATCTCCACGCCCGAGGGCTGGAACAAGTCCTACATGAACGCGATCCCGGTCACCGCCGGCCCGTTCAAGCTGCAGGGCATGGACGCGACCACCAAGACCGTCACGGTCGTCTCGGACCCGAACTGGTGGGGCGCCAAGCCGATCGTGGACAAGATCGTCTTCCGCGCGATCGAGGACACCTCGGCCCAGGCCGACGCCTACAACAACCACGAGATCGACGCCTTCGAGGTCGGCCCGCAGTCGGCGCTGTACGCGAAGATCAAGGACACCACCGACAGCACCGTGCACTACGCCGGCGGCCCGGACTGGCGCCACATCTCGATGAACACCAAGGCCCCGGCGCTGACGGACGACGCCGTCCGCAAGGCGATCTACCAGGCCCTGGACCGCCAGCAGATCGCGAACGTGGACCTGAAGAACCTGGGCACCTGGAAGCCCACGGTCCTGAACAACCGCTTCTTCGTGAACAACCAGACCGGCTACCAGGACAACGGCGCCGACGTCGCCTACAACCCCACCGCGGCCAACGCCGCCCTCGACGCGGCCGGCTGGGTCAAGGGCGGCGACGGCATCCGCGCCAAGGGTGGCGTCAAGCTGAACCTGAAGTGGATCGAGCCGCAGGGCGTGAAGACCACCTCCAACGAGGCCCAGATGGTCAAGGCCGACCTGGCCAAGATCGGCATCGGCCTGCAGGAGACCCCGGTCAACGGCGACGACTTCTTCGACAAGTACATCAACACCGGCAACTTCGACATCACCGCCTTCGCCTACACCGGCAACCCGTTCCCGATCAGCAGCGGCGCCCCGCAGATCCAGTCGGTGGCGGACCCGAAGAACATCCACAACAACCCCCGCCTGGACAACAACCCGGCGATCGACCAGGCCCTGACCAAGGCCCTGCAGGACACCGACCCGACCCAGGCCGTCACGGACGCGAACGCCGCCGACAAGCTCGCCACCGACCAGGCCAGCCTGATCCCGCTGTACCAGCGCCCGCAGATCTGGGCGACGAAGAACACGCTGGCCAACTTCGGCGCGTTCGGGTTCCAGGACTACGACTGGACGAAGGTTGGGTTCACCAGCTGAGCTGGAGCTGGTGGGGCTACTAGCTACTCAGGTAGCTGAGAAGCGGCCGTCGCTCGACGGGCGCCGCGCTGACCCGGGCCGCCGCTGCCGCGGAGCGGCGCCGGACGTCGGCTGCGCTGCGGGCCCTGTTCTTCGGAACGGGGCCCGCGGTGTCGTGTGGTGCCTCAGTCCCCGCTCTCCAGGGCCAGAATCGCGTCCGCGAGCCGGGCGATCTCCCCGGCCAGCAACTCCGTCTGCTGTCGCTGCTGGTGCGCGATGCGGGCCAGCCAGGATCCGAAGAACAAGAACCCGCCGAGTGTGGTCAGCGCCAGCCCGCCGATCCCGCCGGACACCAGGTACGCCACCTGCTCGAAGGTGTACGGGGTGTGCGCCGCCCCGTACCAGCCGAGGCCGATCGCCAGCAGGCCCAGGGGCATCAGCAGGCTTCCGGCCAGCGACAGGCCTTGCTGCATCAGGCGTTCGGACTCCGTCGTCCGGGTCTTCGGCCGGGCCGCGACGGCGCCGGTGCGCAGCTGGCCGTTCATCGCGCGCCCCGCCCAGGTCTTCGCAGTGCTCATCGATCGCCCTCCAGAGCGTGCCGTGCCGCCTTCGGATGTGCTGCCGCTGACTGTGTCGCCGCTTCCGGTGTGGTCGTCGCCGGGCCCGTCATTCCTCGAACTCCCGCAGGTCCGGCACCCCGGTCGTGCGCCCGGCCTCGCAGCCCGCGCCACCGAACAGCAGCGTGCTGTACTTCCGCAGCCCCCAGGCCGCTACGCACGCCACCACGGCCGCGCCGAGCAGCAGCTGCCCCGGCAGGCCACCGAAGGCCGCCGGCGTCACCTTCGTGGCCGTGTTCTGCATCGGCGGGGCCGGCGCCATGCCGCCCGTGGCGCCGCCGGTCGAGCCGCCGGTCGTGCCGCCGCCCGAGGTGCCACCGCCGACGGTGCCCCCGCTGGTCCCGCCGCCCACGCTGCCGCCGCCGGTCGTGCCGCCGACGGTGCCGCCGGTGCTGCCGCCGGACGTGCCGCTCGTGCCGGAGCCGCCGGTGCTCGTTCCGCTGGTGCTGCTGCCGCCGCCGCTCGTCGATGACGAGGAACCCGCCGCGCTGCTGGACGGCGGCGAGCTCGGCCCGCCGGTGGCGCCGCCCGACAGGTTGATCGCCTGCGAGGCGTTCGCCTTCGACTTCGCCGACCCGATGGTCAGCACGATCTTCGGCGCCAGCTGCGGCAGGGTCTGGATGATGCTGGCCACCGGCGCCGGCAGCCCGCTGGTCAGCGACGGCGGGATCTGCGCGAACAGCTGCGTCAGCACCGGCGTCAGCGGCAGCATCGCCTTCAGCTTCGCGGTGTCGATGGTGACCTGCAGCCCGTGGCTGAACATCTCGCCCGCGGTGTCCTTCGAGACGTCGGCGGCGGCCGGCAGCGCGACCGAGATCCCCAACGGCGCCAGCAGCTGGTTCACCGTGTCCGGCAGCTGCGGCAGCGCGATCGGCCCGAACGGCGTCTGGATCCCGTTCGCCGTGATCCCGAACGTCACCCCGGCCACCGACATCGAGCCGTAGTCGACGTTCCCGGCCGCGGTCCCCTTGACCCCGTCCGACGTGCTCTGCGAGGTGACCTTCAGGCCGTCGAACTCGATCAGCCCGCCGAGCAGCAGCAGCTTCCCGGCGTCCGACTCCGCGGTGGCGACGGCGTGCCCGTCGGTCACCGTCGCCGAGGACTGCGACCGCTCGCCCTGCACGTCCACCAGCGCCGACTGCCCGGTGAGGAACTTGATGAGCGTCCCGAGGTCCGGCAGTTGCAGCGGGGGCAGCGCCCCGCCGCCCAGCAGACCGCCGAGCAGTCCGGAGGGTGCGGACGGTGCCGACGACGGCGCGCTCGTCGGCGACGACCCCGGCAGCGAGGGCCCGGTCCCGGGCAGCGGCAGCCCGAACGTCGAGGTCGACGTCGAGCCGTTGGAGTCGGTGTGCGACTGCATGTAGGAGCCGGGGATCGGCTGCATCGTGGCGTCGTTGGTAGACCCCGGGAACTGCACGTTCGTCAGAATCGGGTACTTCACGTTCGGGCTGTTGAACAGCTGCCCCAGCCCGAACGCGATCGCGTCCCCGGGCCACATCCAGCTGGCCGTCGCCGCCCCGGTCGGCCCGGAGCCGTAGCTCGCCCGGGTGAAGGACAGGTCGAACTCCAGGTTCGGCTGCCCCGGCTGGGCCGGGATCGGGATCTTCGGATCGTAGATCTCCATGGTGATCGGCGCCGCCGAGGCCGAGACGGTCCAGCCGCCCAGGCCCGCCGAGGACCCGCCGTCGGCCGGGCTCGGCGCCGGTGCCGCGGGCGCCGACGGGGCGGGACCGGCCCACACCGCCGGCGCGCCCAGCACCCCGAGCGCCACCGCCGCGGCGGCCGCACCGCCGCGCCGGACACTTGGTCTGTACGAACTTCCAGAACGCTGAGAACGCTGAGAACACCGAGAACGCCGAAAACGCCCAGAACTCACGCTGCCGCACCTCCCAAATACAACGCGGCCAGATCCCGCCGGATGACCTCCGGCTCGTCGAAGGCCACGATCCTGCCGTGCGTCATCACCGCCGCGAAGTCCGCGACCCGCAACGCCATGTCAGCGAACTGCTCCACCGCGACCACGGTCACGCCCTGCTCCGCGATCTGCCCGAGCACGTCGTACAGCTGCCTCACGATCAGCGGCGCCAGGCCCATCGACAGCTCGTCGACCAGCAGCACCGCCGGGTTCGTCACCAGCGCCCGGGCCATGGCGAGCATCTGCTGCTCGCCGCCCGACATCGACCCGGCCAGCTGGTCGTACCGCTCGGCCAGCCGCGGGAAGCGGGTGAACGCGGTCTCGTAGATCTCCGCCGCCGAGGCCTGCCCGGCCAGCCCGGACAGCCGCAGGTTCTCCGCGACCGTCAGGTTCGGGAAGATGCCGCGGCCCTCGGGGATCGTGCACAGTCCGGCGCGGGCCAGCGCGTCCGGCGCCGCGTTGTTCACGTGCGAACCGCCGAGGTGTACGTGCCCTGATGTCGCGCGCAGGCGACCCGAGCAGACCTTCATCAGCGTCGTCTTGCCGGCGCCGTTCGGCCCGAGCAGGGCGACGACGGCGCCGCGCGGCACCGCGAGGTTCACGCCGTGCAGGACCTCGATCCGGCCGTACGCGGCGTGCACGTCCTCCAGCTCCAGGATCGGCGCCATCAGAACCAGCCTCCCGTCCCCGGCCCGGGACTCTTGGGCAGTGGTGGCGGCGACAGCGGGTCGTCGTCGGGGTCATCGAGGTCATCGGGGTCCAGCGGCGGCAGTAGCAGTGTGCTGTCGGGCAGGGCGAGCTTGATCGGATCGCCGTCGTCGTCGGCCGCGTCCTCGCCGGGCTCCGGAGCGTCCTCCTCGCCGAGATACGCCTTGCGCACCAACGGATCCGCCTGCACCTCGGCCGGCGTCCCGGAGGCGATCAGCCGTCCCCGGTCCAGCACGTGGATCC
Organism: Catenulispora rubra; assembly: GCF_015356825.1. Lineage (GTDB taxonomy): Bacteria > Actinomycetota > Actinomycetes > Streptomycetales > Catenulisporaceae > Catenulispora > Catenulispora rubra. The sequence continues at coordinate 29,500 of NZ_JAACYW010000020.1, forward strand.
GGTCGGAGACCCGCATGATCAGCCCCATGTCGTGCTCCACGATCAGCACGGCCCGCCCCTGCGCCGCCAGATCCCGCAGCAGCTCGCCGAAGGAATCGGTCTCCTCCTCCGACAGCCCCGAGGACGGCTCGTCCAGCAGCAGCAACTCCGGGTCGATCGCCAGCGCCCGCGCCAGCTCCACGAGCCGCGCGACGCCGGTCGGCACCGCGTCGGCGCGGGCGTTCGCGTAGCGCTCCAGCCCGATCCGCTTGATCAGCCCCCGGGTCACCTGCGCCGGCTTGGCGTCCTTGGTCCGCACGGCGTCCGCGGCGACCCGGATGTTCTCCTCGACGGTCAGCGAGCCGAACGCCTCCAGCCGCTGGAAGGTCCGCGCGATCCCGTGCCGGGCCCGGCGGTGCGTGGGGGTGTGCGTGATGTCGTCGCCGTCCAGGAACACCCGGCCGGAGGTCGGCCGCTGCAACCCGGTGACCACGTTGAACAGCGTGGTCTTCCCGGCCCCGTTCGGCCCGATCAGCGCGGTCACCTGCCCGCCGTCGGCGGAGATCGTGGCCTGGTCCACCGCGGTGACGCCGCCGAAGCGGACCGTCACCTCCTTCACGTCCAACCGGGTCACGCCTCGACCTCCGCGTTCTCCCCGACCGCGACCGATCCGCCGGCTCCTGATCCGCCGGCTCCCGATCCGTCGCTCGCCGACCTGCGAGTCCCAGAACCCTGACTCTCCACGGACCGGGCGGCGATGCCGCGCGCGATCCCCGCCGACCCGATCCCGAGCCGCGCGCCCAAAGGGTTGTCCCGCAAGGAGAACAGCCACCCGGTGATCCCGTTCGGCTGCTTGCCGAGCCCGATCGCGGCGACCGCGAGGATCAGGAACAGGTAGGCCTGCGCGCTCGGATAGCTGTTCAGCGCCATCAGCAACATCCCGCCGAGCAGCGCGCCGCTCACCGACGTGACGCCCGCGCACACCACGATCAGCAACAGCGGCAGGCTGTTGAAGAACTGGAAGTTGGTGCTGCCGACTTGGTTCTGGAGCCCGGCGTACAGTCCGCCGCCGAGCCCGGCCACGGCCGCCGAGGCCCCGAACACCGCGACCCGCGCCGTCCGCGGGTTCAGTCCCAGCGTGGCGCAGGCCGCGGGGGAGTCCCGCAGGGCGATCAGAACCCTGCCGTACCGGCCTTTCCGGAGCACGATGACCGCGGCCCCGAGGACGCAGAAGACCGCCGCGGCCAAGATGGCGTAAGCCTTGTCGGAGGTGAAGCGGTATCCGAACATGTCCAGGCGCTTGGTCGTCAGCGACCCGCCGAACCCGCCGAGCGACGGGTTCTGGAACACCATCGTGTCCATGATCTGCGCGAACGCGATCGTCGACAGCGCCAGGTACAAACCCTGCAATCGCAACGACGGCAACGCCACCAGGATCCCGGCCACCGCCGCGAGCACCGCTCCGGCCAGGACCGCGGTCGGCGCCGAGGAGTGCAGCTTGGCGACCGTCAGCGCGCCGACGCCGAAGAAGCTGAACTGGGCCAGGGACACGTATCCGCTGAACCCGGTCAACGGCACCAGGGACAGCGCCAGGATCGCGAAGCACAGCCCGAGCGCCATCCGGTTCACGTTGACTTCGCTGAGCACTGAGTTGCCGAAGACCACAGCGAGCAGCAGCAACGCCGATGCCAGCGTGACGCGGCGCATCTCCGGCGTCCGCACGCCCGGCACGCCGGCCAGCCGTCCGACGCGCAGCTGCGCCTGCGGCATCAGCAACAGCATCAACAGCAGGAAGATGGCCGGGATCGCCTCACGGAACCCGGTCCACCCCGGACCGGTCCACAAGTACCCGGACGCGTACGCGTTCAGCAGCCCCAGCACCAGCGCCCCGGCGAAGGTCCGCGGCAGGCTGGTCAGCCGGCCGGCCATCGCCGCGGCGTAGGAGTTCACCACCAGGAGCGTCAGGGATATGTAGTTCAGCTCGCTGGGCTGCGAGGAGACCAGCAGGATCCCGGCCAGCGCGGCCAGCGCCGAGCCCATGGCCCAGGCGATCGAGGACATCAGGTTCGGCCGGCCGCCGTGCAGCGCCAGCAGTTCCTTGTCGTCCACCGCCGCGCGCATCGCGACGCCGAGCCGGGTGAACGTCAGGAACGCCCACAGCGCGGCCCCGGTGACCACCGCCAGCGCCACGGTCAGCAGCTCGTTGCCGGTGATCCGCACCATGCCGACGGTGAGGCCGTGCCCGGCGAAGAACTGCTGCACCTGGTGCACGCCCGGCGGCCAGACCTTCTCCGCGGCGCCGATCAGCCCGACCAGCACCGCGCAGGTCACCACCAGCGTGACCCCGACCCCGGAGTCCGCGACCCGCCGGATGACCCAGCGCTCCAGCAGCGCGCCGAACAAGGGCGCCACCCCGAACACCACGATCAGCACCGCGAGCCAGTTGGACAGGCCCTGGTTGTAGGCCAGCTCCCAGTACACGAACGCCATGACCATGGCGGTGGCGCCGTGCGCGACGTTGAAGATGCGGGTGGTGGCGTAGGTCAGGACCAGCCCGGACGCCGCGATGGCGTACGAGGCCCCGATGACCAGGCCCAGGACGGTGTACGTCAGGAAGACGTTCATCCCACGCGGCCGCTCTCAGCTGACGCCGGAGTTGATGAGGTTCCCGCAGGTCCAGCCCGAGCCGGGGGACACGCGCTTCCAGGCCGACCCGGTGAACTGCATGAACAGCGCGCAGGGCGAGGTCTTCTTGCCGCCGATGTCCTGCGGGGCGAACAGGCCGTTGCCGGTGTAGTTGTGCACGCCGGACAACGCCTGCACCATCGCCTGCCGGGTGAGGTTCGGCCCGATCTGGTTGGCCAGCCGGGTGAACAGCTCGGCCGAGGACCAGGCGAACATCCCGAAGTAGGTCGGTACGGCGCCGGGGGCGACCTGGTGCAGCCACTTGGTGTAGAGCTGCAACTCAGGGTTCGAACCCGCCTCCTCGAACATGGCCGCGTTGCTGAAGACGTAGGTGTTGTTCGCTGCCGAGCCGGCCTGCTGGACGTAGTTCGGGTCGTAGCCGGTCGGGTCCAGGACGAAGACCTTCGGCGTGAAACCCTGCTGCTGCATGGCCTGCGCGAGGGTCGCGGCCTCCTGGAAGGCGCCGAGGAACTGCACGTACTGCACGCCGGCGTTCTGCATCTTCACGACGTAGGGCGTGTAGTTCGACTCCGAGATGCCGATCGGCTGGTCCAGGACCCAGGTGAAGCCGTCCTTGGCGTAGGCCTGTTCCCAGGATTTCGCCTGCTGCGAGGTGGTTCCGGTGTCCACGTACAAGAACGCTGCCTTAGCGCTTGCGCCCGGGAACTGCTTGTTCCAGAAGTCCGGTTGCACCTGGGGGACCAACGGCAATTGTTGCGAGTCTGTTCCAAAACAGACCGCGCAGGTCTGGCGTGCGCGGGTGGTGCTCACCGCTTGCAGGTCCGGGATCCCGCACTGAGCCGCGGACGTCGCGCCGCCGGAGTCGAAGGCCGAGACCGAGCCGACCAGCGCGAAGTCGGACTGGCAGGCGGTCAGCGTCTGCTGGTTGTCGCCGGAGTCAGAGGTCTGCGAGTCGTAGGAGTGCACGGTGAGTTTGCGGCCGCAGATGCCGTTCGGGTGGCTCGCGTTGTAGTAGGCCACGTAGGCCTGGACGGCCTGCGGGGCCGAGCTGAACAGGCCGCCGATCGGGCCGGACAGGTCGCTGGCGTTGCCGATGCTGATGCTGGTCGCGGTCACGCCGGTGGCGCTGGAGCCGGTGGCGGTGCCGGCGCAGGTGTCAGAGCCCGGACCTCCGGGTCCGCCGGTGCTGCCGCCGCTGCCGCCGCTGCCGCCTCCCGTGCCGCCGGAGCCGCCCGAGCCGCCGGTGGTGCCGCCTGTGCCGCCCGTGGTCTTGCCGCCGCTGGTGCCGCCGGTGGTCTTGCCTCCGGACGTGCCGCCGGTGCCGCCTGTGGTTCCGCCGCCGGAGCTTCCGCCGGCCGCGCCTCCGGAGGAACCACCGCTGGCGCCGCCGGAGGTACCGCCTCCGGAGGCGCCACCGGTCGTGCCTCCGGTGGTGCCGGTGCCGCCGGTCGTCCCGCCGGTGCCGTTGGCGCCGGAGGTCTGGGAGCCGTCGGCGTTCTGCGAGCCGTCGCCGTGGCCCTGGCCGTACGCGATCGCCGCGGCTCTCTGGTCGGCGGACAGGCGCGCGCCGCAGGCGCCGAGGGACAGCGACAGGGCCGCGACGGTGAGCGCTGTGGCTAGCTGGTGATTATGGAATCGGGATCGCGGGGAGCGCGCGGAGGTCATCGAGTGCTACCACCTGACGGGTCGTCAGAAACGTTGGGTGTAGCAAGGCAGCGTGCTCTAATTCAACAGAGAACTCAATAGGGTTTCGAGAGTCTCACGGCAGAATTTGGCAAACCGTGATACTGATTCACTCCTGGGAGTGACGATGGGCGGGCATTTCAGCCCCCGGGCAGGGTCGGCCCTTGAGTTCGGTCAGGCGCTGGGTGGCTTGAGTGGCTTCAGGCCTTGAGTGACGTCGCCTTTGAGCGGCGTCAGCCTTCCAGGTGGCGTCAGGCCTTGAGCAGCTTCCCGAGCGCTTCCAGCCCGCGGCTCGCCGTGGACTTCACGGTGCCCCGGCTGATCCCCAGCGCGTCGGCGATGTCCGCCTCGGACAGGTCCGACCAGTAGCGCAGGACCAGGACCTCGCGCTGGCGCGGCGGCAGCTTCTGCATCGCCTCCAGCACCTCGCGGTGCTCCTCGGACAGCAGCGCCACGGACTCGGCGCTGGCGGCGTCCGGCACGTGCGGCGGGGTGTAGCCACGCGCGGTCTTGCGCCGGCGCAGCACCGAGCGCGCGTTGTTCACCACGGCGGTGCGCAGGTAGCCGAGCGGGTTCTCCATGCCGGTGAGGTCGTCGCCGTAACGCCGCCACAGGCCGGTGAAGGAGTCCTGCACGACGTCCTCGGCCGACATCTTGTCGTCGACGAGCAGGATCGCCAAGCGAACCAGCGAAAGGCGGTGCGCGTAATAGAGGTCGGCCAGCGAAGGCCCCGCCCCGGGCTGCAACGCCCGGTGCCCGCGCGGAGCGGTGCTCCCGCCGATCATCGCCAGCGGATGGTTCCCGCTCGCGGAAAGGTCGCCCTCGGCGTCCTCGGTCGGGGTGTTCAGCGCCTCCCGCAGCGCGGCCAGCACAGCGGCCACCCCGCTCGCAGGAGCGCCCGCGACGACGGTCGCTCGACGCCGGCGCGGCCACCATATGGTGGTGCGCGCCGGCCAGGCGACAGCGCCCGCCACACTCATCCGTCAGCTCCTGAGATCGATGTCCCCCCGCCGACCGCGCGATGGGCCGGCGGCCGACAACCCGAAGCCCCATGCTATCGCCCGACCCGCCTCGGGCGGCAGGGCGTCTTGAGGGGTTGGCAGCGGCTGCTTGCAATATACGGGCCGCCGGCAAGCCCGGTCGATGCGGCCTGGTGGACGGGGTGGTTTTCGGGGTGGTGAGTACGGAGAGTGAGAGTTGGAGTCGAAATAGGTTTAGCGCCTGCTATACTCGGGGAGCATGAACAACGAAGACCAGTGGGCGATCTACGTTGTCGACGAGGTGCTGGAGTGGATCTGGGCGCTCGACGCCAACACTCGCAAGCGGGTCACCGAGACACTCGACGTACTCGCAGAGGAAGGCCCAAGCCTGGGTCGGCCGTTGGTGGACAGGATCCGTGGGTCGGTGCTTGCCAATCTTAAAGAACTACGCCCGGGTACGATCCGCATTCTGTTTGTCTTCGACCCTTGGCGATCAAGCATTCTGCTGGTGGCCGGCGACAAGGCTGGGCAGTGGCAGCAGTGGTACGACGAGGCGATCCCGCTGGCTGAGCAGCGGTATCACCGATATTTAGAGGACCGAGCGGCTGAGGAGGACGACCAGCGATGACGAAGCCCGGGTACGTGAAGTGGAGCGACATCCGCGCCGAGTTCGTGGAGCGAGCTGGCGGTGAGGAGGCCATTGCGGAGGGCAAGGCGCGCCTTCGTGCCGAGATGATGGGTCACCGGTTGGCGGAGGTCAGGCGTAGCCGAGGCCTGACCCAGCAGCAGGTGGCTGACCACATGGGCGTCACAAAGGGCCGCATCTCGCAGATAGAGCAAGGCAAGATGTCCGGCCAGGAGGTCCTGGCCCGGTACGCGGTCGCCCTCGGCGGCCGACTGCACCAGGCCATTTACTTCGACGACGGCGACATCGCCGCGATCGCCTGAATCAATCGCCGGGCACGCCGCCCGGCTGTAGCTGGTCGTCCGCTGACGCCGTGCTCACCGGCACTGCGCCCGGTCGGCCCGCAGTCGCCGGTGACGCTGAGCTATCGCGCCCTCAGAACCCCTCAGAACTCGAACTCGCACCACACCGACTTCCCCTCCGGCAGCGGCCGCGCGCCCCAAACCGCCGCCACCGCCGCGATGATGCTGATCCCGCGGCCGTCCTCGTCGGTCTCGCGGGCCAGGCGGCGGCGGGGGAGGTGGTCGGACTGGTCGGCGACGTCGATGATCAGGCGGCGGTCGGTGCGGCGGAGGCGGAGCACCACCGGGGCGGTGCCGTGGGTGACGGCGTTGGCGACCAGTTCGCTGACCGCCAGGACCGCGGTGTCCGTCAGGTCGTCGGCGACGCCCCAGGTGGTCAGGACGCCGGCGGTGTAGCTGCGGGCGTGTGCGGCGATCTCCGGGCCGCCGACCAGTTCCACCGAGGCCGAGCGGAACAGCGCGGCGTGCGCGCCGGTCCAGGCCGGGACGTGCGCCACCAGCAGGGCCACGTCGTCCGTGCGGACCGCGCCGGCGGGGTCCAGGCCGCCGCTGGACACCGACAGCGGGTCGATGGAGGCCAGGATGTGGTCGCGCACCAGGTCCACCGGGCCCGCGCCGGGGCGCGGCGTCTCCTCCTCCGGCGCCCGCGCGAACACCCGCCGCAGATCGCCGGTGCCGCGCTCCAGCAGTCCCTGCGTGTAGAACGCCAGATACGACCCCGGCGGCACCGCCACGGCCGCCTCCTGCCACGTCCAGTCCCCGCTGCCCAGCGACGGCCCCGAGGCCCCCTCCAGCACCGCCACGTACCCGTCCGGCAGCCGCAGCAGCGGGGGCAGGTGCCCGGCGTTCGCGTACGTCAGCGAGCCGCTGTCGGCGTCGTGCACCGCGTACACCAGCGTCGCCACCGGCGATCCGGTGCGCTCGCCGTCGAAGTCCAGCGCGTGCCGGTCCAGGTGGTACATCACCTCGCCGGGCGGCAGGTTCTGCGAGGCGTACGCCCGCACCGCCGCGCGCAGCCGCCCCATCACCGCCGCCGCCCGCACCCCGACGCCCCCGGCCTCCGGCGTCACGCCGCCCACCACCAGCGCGGTCCGGCCGGCGCCCAGCGGGATCGCGTCGTACCAGTCGCCGCCGACCTCCAGCACCGGCTCGTCGTCCAGCGAGGCGTCCTCGTAGCGCACCAGCGCCGGCAGGTAGCACGCCGCGAGCCGGATCTCGTCCGGCTGCACGATCCGCTGCGGCAGCAACGACCGCTGCAGCATCACCGCCAGGTTCCGGTTGCGGGTCTCCTCCTCCAGCAGCGCCTGCTCCCGCCGCACCCGCTCGGTCTCGTCCCGGCAGAACACGGCCACGCCGTTCTGCGCCGGCACACACACCAGCGTGTAGTACCGGTCCCCGCCGCGCCGCCGCACCAGCCGGTCCTGCAGCAGCACCGGCCGCCGGGTGTCGTAGGCCTGGTCCAGGGCCGCGGGCAGACCGGTGGCGGCCAGCTCCGGGATGGCGTCGCCGACCGGCAGCCGCAACGCCACCGACCCGAAGTCCGCCAGGCACGCGTCGTTGGCCGCCAACAGCAGGTGATCGGGGCCGTCGGCGAGTACCGCCGGCATCGGCGCGGCGTCGAACGCCGCGTGCAGCAGCTCCTCGATCGCGGGCATGACCGGTGACTTCATGGCGGCCTTTCGACGGACGGCGCAGCAAGACGTAACTCGCGAACCATCAGTGTGGACCTCTCCCGGGGCGCGTCACGGGAACGGCGCGGGGCGATCCATCCGAATGAGGGATCGCGCAGGGTTCCCAAACGATCGCAGGACGTGACCGGCACTCGCGTCCTCGATATTCGTCCCCTGAATCGCGGCGCGAACCTTAGGCCTGTTCGAAAACCCGCAGCCGATGTGCCACCGCGGCGGCCTCGCCGCGTCCGGAAACTCCCAGTTTGGCAAGGATGTTGGACACGTGCACACTGGCCGTCTTCGTCGAGATGAACAGCCGCTCGCCGATCTGCCGGTTGGAAAGCCCCTGCGCCACGAGCGACAGCACTTCCAGCTCGCGAGCCGTCAGTCCCAACGGCGAGCCGGAGTCGTTGCCCCGGCCGCCCTCGGGCGCCGGCGCCGCCGGCATGCAGTCGCTGATGTCCAGCCGCGCGCGCCGGGCCAGCGCCTGCACCTCCAGGCACAGCGGCCCTTGCGGCATTGTGGCGATCGCCTGCACCGCACGGCGCAGCAGCTCGGCGGCGTGGTCGCGATCGCCGTTGGCGGCACACGCCTCGGAGGCGCGGAAGTTGATGTACGCGGCCTGATGCGCGTGCACACCCTCCCGGGCCGCCAGCTCGCTCGCCGTGGCCCACTCCGTCGCCCCCGCGACGCCCCGCCAACGTGCCAGCTCCGCCGCCACCTGCGCGGCGGCCGCGGCCTGACTCGGCGTCAGCGCCGGAAGCCGCCCGGCCCGCTCGGCGAGCGCCGCGACCATCGCCGACCCCGCAGCGTCGGCGGCCGACGTCCCGGAACGCGCCGCGGCCCGCGTCGGCTGTATTGATCGAGAAAGCTCTGCGTGGTCGGCCTCGGCCATCGCCATCGCGGTCAGCACCCGCCAGGCGTACCGCTCGTCGCCGAGGAACTGCGGCTTGTCCAGGAAGACCTGGAACGCCGTGCGCGCCTCGCCGATCGAGCGGGTCAGCCACACCGCCTTCTCGATCTCCCGACGGATCCCCGGCAGCGCGTATTGGTGCTCGAAGGTCCGGCTCGGGATCCGCGCCCCCAGCGCCGCCTCACCGCGCGCCTGCTCCGCGTCTCCGCTGAGCAGCGCCAGATCGGCCAGGTACTCGTGCGTCGTGGCCCCGTGGATGCCCGGCGGGTCCAGGTCCAGGCTGGAGTTCAGCGCGGCCTTGGCGCGGTCCCAGTCGCCGAGCGCGATCAGCGATTCGGCCATGTTCAGCCACAGCATGCTCTCGGCCACCCGCAGCCGCACCCCGCGCCGCATCAGCTCGCCCAGCCCGGCCCGGGCCACCTGCACGGCCTCCTGGTGCCGGTCCAGCGTCTCCAGCGCGCTGCACAGGTTGATGTAGCCGCGGCCGATGATGCCCGGGTCGCCGTAGCCGAGGCTGTCGATGATGGCCTGCCGCAGGATGGCCAGGCCCTCCTCGTGCGTGCCGAGCGAGACCTGCCCGGCCAGCACCGTGCCCTTGGTGATGGCCGCCGCGATCCGGTACAGGTCCGAGTCGATCTTGTCCGCCAGGACCGCCGTCTCCTCGGCGAAGCGCAGCGCGGCGTCGATGTCGTCGGACGTCAGCATCTTGATGAACGAGGCGCTGTTGGTGATCTGCACGCGCACCTGCGGACTGGACTCGCCGTCGACCAGGTCCAGCGCGGCCCAGATGTCGGCCATGCCGTCGCCGCGTCCCAGGATGTGGTGGTCCCGGCTGCGCAGGTGGTGCAGCAGCGCGGCCAGCTCGCGGTCCTGATCTGGCTCGACGCGCTTGAGGGCCTTGTCGGTCAGCGACAGCGCACGATGCGGATCCCCGGCCAGATGCGCGGCGCAGGCGGTCTTGTAGAGCAGCCGCGCGTAGTCCAGGCCCGGCGAAGGCACCTGGTCCCACAGGTCCAGCGCGCGTTCCAGCATCTGGTGTTCTTCGACGTACGCATAGCGCGCGTCGGCGGCCTCGGCCGCACTCAACGCCGCGTCATAGGCGCGCGGATAGTCCCGTGCCGAATACCAGTGGTGCGCCAGCTCCACTTCGCGGGCCTCGGCCGCGACCAGCGACGGCTCGGCCTCCAGTAGCTCGGCGTACTTGCGGTGCAGGGCGGAGTGCTCACCCGGCAGCAGCTCGTTGTGCACGGCCTCGCGCAGCAGCGCGTGCCGGAACCGGTAGCTCGTCGGCGTCTCGCCGGGGATCAGGATGTGCGCCTGGAACGCCGGCCGGATCTGCTCGTTGAGCTCGTCGTCCGTGGCCCCGGTGACCAGGAGCAGGAAGCGGTGGTCCACCGGCGGCAGCGCGGCCGACAACAGCCGCAGCATCCGCTGCGTGGGCTCGGGAAGCTGCTCCACCTTGATCAGCAGCAGGTCCCGCAGCGTGTCGGACAGCGCGAAGCCGCCGACGTCGGAGGGCATCAGGCTCGAACCGTCCGCCGCGCACGCCAGCTCCTCGGTGAAGAACGGGTTCCCCTCGGCGCGCGCGAACACCTCCTCGGCGAACCCCGGCGGCAGGTCCCGGCCGGTCCGGCCGTAGATGGCGGCCAGCTGCTCGGCGGTCTCGCCGGTGGTCAGCGGCCCCAGATCGATGCGCCGCACGCCCCGGATCCGGTCCAGCTCGGCCAGGAACGGCCGCAGCGGATGCCCGCGGTGCAGGTCGTCGGTGCGGTAGGTGCCGACGATCAGCACCCGCGAGTCGCGCAGCGAGCGCGACAGGAAGCCCAGCAGGTCCCGGGTCGACCGGTCGGACCAGTGCAGGTCCTCCAGGACCAGCAGCAGCGTCTCCGCCGATCCCAGGTCCTCCAGGAGCCCCAGGACGGCGTCGAACAGGTGCCCCCGCACCGACTGCTCGCCGGCCCGCGTCACGGCCGGCAGCGCGTCGCTGTGCCGCTCCATACCGGCCGGGCGCATCATCGCGCCGCGCGGCGAATCGTCGACGGACAGCCCCTCGGCCAGTTCGGGCAGCAGCCACGCCAGCTCGCGGCGGCGCACGCCGTCGCCGTCCCCGAACGCGCCGGGCCAGTCGCGCAGCAGCTGACGGAGCGCCGCGACGAAGGGGGCGTAGGCCACTCCCTCGTCGCCGAGCTCCGCACAGCCCCCGATGAGTACGCGAACGTCCGTCACAGGAGTCCCGCCGGCATCATCCGCACGTCCGGCACCGGACCCCATGGGATCCGGGCCGAGCAGCGGCCGGACGAACTCCTCGATCAGGCGGGACTTGCCGATCCCGGCGTCCCCGCCGACGACCACCACCGCAGGTTCGCCGTCCGAAGCGCTGGCCAGCAGAGAGCGGAGCTTGGACAGCTCCGGCCCGCGGCCGACGTAGACGGGGCTCACCTGGCGCATCGACACATGGTCGAGCATCGCACAGGGGTCCCGCTCAGGTCATCGACCTTTCACCGGAACGTGATCCACCGTGCACGGTATGTACCTTGTCCGCGGATATGTCCTGGCACCGGCGGGCACGCTTGGCCAGTCCGTACCGGCGGGCCTGGTTGATCAGGTCAGTGCGGTGGGCGTTGGCAATCTCGACGGTGAAAACGGTGTTGTTCATGATGTTGGTTCCCCTGCCTCTCGAAGGTCCCCACTTCGGTGACATGTACTAGTCTCCAGCCGGAGGTGCCACCTACACATGAGGCATCCGGCCAGTCCTTGGGGGGTGAGGTACCTTAGGTATGGTGCTCGGGTACCTCAGGGGGCCTTACTGCACAGGTCGCGGGGTTTGTCGAAGGCTTATCGGGACCGGCCGTACCTGTCGGCGGTCTCCAATAGCGTCACCCCCAGAATTCACCCGTCACCCGCACCGGCCGTCGTCGTTGCACACGGTGTCTGGAAGACGGTGTCGCCGGACGTCGCGGAGACTGGAGGACATACAGATGAGTGTCGCAAGTCTTGACGAGTACATCGCCCCGGACTACCGGAACTGGGTGGGGGTGTTGTTCGCGGTGCACCAGAAGGTCGAGGTGCGGGGGCTGGACGGGGAACCGGGGCCCGAGTTCTGCACGTGCGGGGACGTGTGGCCGTGCCGCAGCGAGGTGATGGCGTCGCGGATACTGGATTTCCCCTTATGAGCGACCAGATTCAGGCGACGGACTTCTGACGCCCGTCAGGCTCCTGATACTGGAGGATGCTCCTGATGTGCTGCCGAGTCGGCCGAGGCTCGATGTCCGCGACGGCTGGCCAGGACCACGTCGGCATCGCGAACATCGGCACCCTGCTCGGCGCCGCCGGCAGGGCGATCACCAACCCTGGTTCTCCGGCGTTTCGACAGCCTGCTGATACGGAAGCTCGGCCTTCTTCCCGAACAGCGTCCCGGCGATGGCCGTCAGCTCGTCGTCGCCGTCCGCGTCGATCGGCTCCACCGCCCACCGCCGTTCGCGCTCCAGCGGCTGCTGGTTGCCCGAGGCGATCGCCCGCACCGGCGCGGCGGGCGCGGGCAGGGCCGCGATGCGCTCCGCCTCGGCCGCCTCCAGTGCCGCCGTCTCCTCGGCCGAGCCGGGCGGCAGGGCCGCCGCCATGGCGTTCGCGGCCAGAATCGCGGCGGCGTCCGCCGAACTCTCGGTCATGGCGCGGTCGGTGAACACCAGCGGCCGCTCGTGCTCGGTGATGATGTGCTTCACGACCTGCACGTCGCCGTTCACGTCCCAGACCGCGATGCCCGGCGTCAGCGACGGGATGATCTCCACCGCCCAGCGCGGAAGTCCCAGGACCTTGCCCGTGGTGCGCGCCTCGTCGGCCTTCTGCATGTAGACCGTGCGGGTCGAGGCCATCTTCAGGATCGCCGCCGCCTCGCGGGCCGCGGCCCCGTCCACGACGTCGGACAGGTGGTGCACCACCGCGACGAACGACAGGCCGAGCCGCCGTCCGAACTTCAGCAGCCGCTGGAACAGCTGCGCCACGAACGGCGAGTTGATGATGTGCCAGGCCTCTTCGACCAGCAGGATGCGCTTCACCCGGTCCGGGCGCAGCCACGTGTGCTCCAGCCAGACGCCGACGATGGCCATCAGGATCGGCATGCCGATCGAGTTGCGGTCGATGGCCGACAGGTCGAAGACGATCAGCGGCGAGTCCAGGTCGATGCCCTGCGTCGTGGGGCCGTCGAACATGCCCGCCAGGTCGCCGTCGACCAGGCGGTCCAGGACCAGCGCGACGTCCAGGCCCCAGGCCTGCACGTCCTCTATGGTCACGTTCATGTCCTCGGCGGCGCTGGTCAGCGGTGTGCGCAGGGCCTCGACGACATCGGACAGGATCGGCTGGCGGCCGTACTTCAGCGCCGCCTCGCCGACCCGCAGGTGCGCCGCCTTCAGCGCGTAGCCGGCGCGCTCGTCCAGCGGCCGGCCCTGGGCCACCTCGACTATGGTCCGCAGCAGCGCGAGCTGGCCGGTGGTGGCGATCGCGGGGTCCAGCGGGTTCAGGCGGATGCTGTCGCCGCGCACGCCGTGCGGGTCCAGGCGGACCGGGGTGACGCCGAGGGATTCGGCGATCAGGTGCCACTCGCCGACGCCGTCCTCGCCCTGCGCGTCCAGGACCACCACCTGGCGGTCCTTGAAGCGGAGCTGGCGCAGCACGTACGTCTTCTCCAGCGCCGACTTGCCGTTGCCGGACTCGCCGAGCACCAGCCAGTGCGGGGCCGGCAGCTGCTGGCCGTAGAGCTGGAAGGGGTCGTAGACGTAGCCCTTGCCGGAGTACACCTCGCGGCCGATGATGACGCCGGAGTCGCCCAGGCCCGGCGCGGCGGTGGGCAGATAGACCGCCTGCGCCTGCGAGGACGAGGTGCGCACCGGCGGCCGGGTGGTCTCGACCTTGCCGAAGACCAGCGAGGCGAAGCCCTCGGTCAGGGAGTCCATGATGGAGCGTCCGGCCATGGCGTGTTGCGTCTCCTTACTTCCGCAGCCCGGTCGCGAACGGCAAGGTGTTGGTGAACGCCCTGTGGTGTTCGCGGTCGCACCACTCCAGCTTGAGGAACGACTTGCCCGCCGAGGCCCGGATCGTGCGCTTGTCCCGGTTCAGCTGCTCCGGGCCGCGCGCCGAGACGGTGATGTAGCCGACCAGGTTCACCCCGGCGGCGCCGGAGGCCAGGTCCTCGCCGCGCTGGTCGACGCGGCCGGCGTGGGCCCGCTCCCGCGGGTCGTCGACCCGGCCGAGCTTGGCCTGGCGGGAGGCCTCGGCGTCGGTGTTGATCTTCTCGGTGAGCATCCGCTCGATGGCGATGTCGGTGGGCTCCAGGTCCATCGTCACCCCGACCGTGCGGATCACGTCGGGGGTGTGAACCAGCAGCGGCGCCAGGAAGTTCACGCCGACCGGGGTCAGCGGCCACTCCTTGATCCACGCGGTGGCGTGGCACCAGGGCTCGGCGGTCACCGACTCGCGGGTCTTGGCGCGCAGGAACTGCGGATGCGTGGCGTCGAGCTCGGCCGGCCAGGCGTTGCGCCGGGACATGGCGTGCAGGTGGTCGATCGGGTGATCGGGGTCGTACATCGAGTGGATCAGCGAGGACAGCGCGACCGGGCCCAGCGGCTGGCGCACCTTGATGTCGGCGTCGGCCAGCCGGGCGCAGATGTCGGCGAGCTCGCGGGCCATGATGATGCCCAGGCCGACGTCCACGGCGCCGCGGCCGATGACGTAGGCCTCGGAGGCGAGGTCCTTGGTGTAGGGCATGCAGGCGACCAGATAGGCCCGGTGCTGCTCGGAGGAGGTCGAGACCATGGACAGCAGGTGCTCGTAGGACTCCTGGAGCCAGCGGGGGGACTGTTCGTCGCCTCTTCTCGCCACGTCTTTGGCGTGCGCGTCGGGATCGGCCGGCAGCGTGCGGGCGAGCATCTGCAGCCGGGTGACGAAGCCGTCGCCGTTGGCCACGTGCCGCAGCAGCGTGCCGAACCGGTCGACCAGCGCCTCCTGGTCCTCGGAGTCCCGCGAGCCGACGCCGGGTCCCTCGATCTCCAGCGTGGCGGTGACGGTCCGGCGGTCCAGGTGCATCAGCACCGCGATCTCGTCCGGCCCGAACTGCGCCCGCAGCCACCGCAGCCGCCCCACCCCCGGCGGGGGACCGATCTCGACCTCGGCGCCGTCCATCCGGGTCCCGGCCTCCATGGCGCGCGACCGCCAGGTGCCCTGCGGCGAGCGCAGCAGCCGCTTGTAGGAGCGGTTGATCTCGAACCACTTGTAGATGGTGCGGCCGTTGTAGGGCATGAACACGACGACCAGCGCCAGCGCGGGACCCGCGAGGATGCCCAGGACCTTCAGGAAGGTGGTGGGCACGAAGAAGCCGGAGAGCAGCGAGAGCCCGCAGCAGACCACGATGACGCCGATCTCGCCGGTCTCCCGGTTGCGGCCGATCAGCGCGCTGGGCTTGGCCTTGCCCAGGAGGTAGGCGCGGCGGTACTGCGGTGGCTCCTGCTGGGTGGTGCTCATGGCCGGGCCCCCCGTCGGCTCCCGCCCGCGGCTCGGGTCGCTGCGGGGCGGTGGTCACTGCTTGGCGTGGTGCTCACGGCGGTGCCTTCCAGCGGGGGTGCGGGTGTTCTCGGTGCGCGGCCGGGGGTTCTCCTTGACGCTACCTGGGTGCGGGCGGTGGCGGGGTCGCAGGAGGCGAATTCGGTGGTGGTCGGGTGCCTCTCGGAACTCTTGTTGTCTCTCATCACGTCCTCGCCTCCTTCACCGGTCTCGTCAGGAACCGCCGCGCGGAGGCGGCGGGGGGTTGGGGACGACGGGAGCCGGCGTGGCGCGCAGGCGTGAGGGGGAGGTGGCCGAGCCGCCGTTGCCGCCGCCATTGCCTCCACCGCCGCTGCCGCCGTTTCCACCGGCACCGCTGCCCTGACCGCCGCCGTCGGCACCGGGCCGCACTGTCAGGGCTCTGCCGGTGTGCGCCGCGATCCCGGCTGCAGCACCCGCGCCGCCGGCGAGCGCACCCACCGACATCCCGGCGATCGCACTGCCCATGTTGCCGCCACCCCCGCCACCGGCGAAGGCACCGCTGATGCGGTTGGCGTGCGTGGCCATACCGTTGCGCATCGTGCCGGCCGGCGACGTGAACGCGGCGCTGGTGATCGCGGCCTTGCCGATCTTCGCCGCGCGCTCCTTCTGCAGCGTCAGCATCTCATCGCCGAAAGCGGGCACGAAGCGGTAGACCAGCCCGGAGGCGAAGATCGACAGGATCATGATCGCCAGACCGGACAGCACGGCGCTGAACGAGTCCTGATTCCCCGAGGACACGGCGGTGGCGAGCGACAACACGATCACGATGATCGGCTTGATGAGGTCGATGGAGATCATCAAGCCGATCCACCGCCGGATATGCCCCCACATGGACTTGTCGACGAACCCGGCGTACACGGCAGTGGCGAGTGCGGCCCCGACATAGAGCATCGCAGCCCGGATGATCAGCTCCAACCAGAGCAACGCGGCGGCGATCATCGACAACACGGAGACGAAGATCAGCATGATCGGCCCGCCGCCGAGCCCCGAGTTCGGGTCCAGGGCATGCGAAAACGACGCCAGGAACCCATTCCGATCAGCACTGGACCCATTGCCGATGGCATCAGAGACGCTGTCGGTGATCTTGACCATCCCAGCCAGAATCACCGGCGTGAAAGCCGAGGCCAGCACCGCCATCCACAGGAACCCGGTCGCCTCACCTATCGCAGTGACGATGGAATCCCCCCGCACCGCCCGCTTCACCACAGACAACAACCAAAGCAGCACGGTCAGGATCGCCGACGCGGCGAACACGATCGCATACTGCTTCAGGAACCCCAAGTTGGTGAAGTTGACGGTCGCGGTCTTGGTGATCGCATCCGACAGGTTGTTGATGACCCACTGCGCCGCCTCGGCACAGCCACGGGCGATGGAGCCGAGGGGATCGGTGATCGTGCTGGCGGTGTTGGGGACGCCGTTTTGGGTTCCGGGTGGGGCGGGGGTGCCGTTCACCATCTGCTGGGTGCTCTCGCAGGCGTCCTTGAGCTTCCCCGTGAGCAGCGCGCACGGGTCAGCCGGGTCGGTCAAGCGCCAACTAAGGTGCATAGCGGAGCCTCGCGAACTGCTTGACGGCCTGCTGGAGGTCGCTAGACGAGGACACCTGTTGACCGGCAGGGACCGGCGTGGGGCCATCCGCCTGAGTGAAGCTACTCCACTTCCAGTCTCCGTTTACCCAACTTAGGTTCAACGTGACCGTACTCCAGGTCTCGGATACGGGATGTGTCGAACCCTGACCCGCTGTTCCCGCGATCATGTTGATCCACACGGCCACTGTCGCCTTCGTCGCGCTGTAATTCGTGACCGAAGTCCCGAACGGCACAGCCCGGCTCACAAAGGTCTGACCGGTCGGCGCGTTGCCGTTCTTGTCGAGGCCGAAGCCCTGTGCGGCCAGCGTGAAAGCCTTGTCCAGCTGCTGCTGGAGGTTGCCCTCTATCGCCGGGTCGGCGATCTGGTGGACCAGCTGGTGGCGCGAGCCGGCGGTCATCATCGCCTCGGAGCCGTAGGCCGAGACGAAGTTGGCCGCTGCGGAGACGGCGCCGTTCTGGGTTTCGGTGTATCCGGTCAGCACGTTGTTCGCCCCGGACTGCGTCGGGAAAGCAGGAGTCGAAGCTCCCGCTGACGCGCTCTCCCCGACCGTAGCCGTGGCCGCAGGCACCCCGCCCCCGACGCCCGTGCTCGCGCCCTGGCTCGTGGAGCTGTTGTTGTGCTTGCTGCTGTTGATCGCGATCACCGCCGCGACCACCACCACGATCGCGGCCAGGGCCAGGACGCCGCGGCCGCGGCGTCCTCTGGGGGCCTTGAACTCGCCTTCGTAGGGGTCCTTGGGGAGGCGGATGACGGTTTGCGGCTGCTCGATGCGCGGTGCGCGTCCGGGCCGGCCGCGGCGCGGTCCGCCGTCGCCCGTGCGGCCCGGACCGCCGCTACCGCCGTCGATAACCATGTTCAAGTCTCCCCACCCCGGACGTCCCGGTCGTGTTACATCGTCGTCGTGTCGGGCCACCAGTTCCTAACAAATACCCGGATGGCTTCGTGCGGGTTTGCCGGGCGGCGCGCGGTGGCAGTGCTTTGGGTTGGCCTTGACCTCGGGTGAGGTCGCCTGTGTGATCGCGGGGGGCCGCGCCGGTCAGATCGCCATGCCGTAGACGATGGTGAACAGGGTGCCGAGGGATCCGATGATGAACACACCGGTCAGGCCGGCCACGATCAGGCCCTTGCCCTGCTCGGCAGAGAAGGTGTCGCGCAGCGCCGTGGCGCCGATGCGCTGTTTGGCCGCGCCCCAGACCGCGATGCCCAGGCAGATGATGATCGCGGTGGCCATGATGACCTCGATCATCACCCTGGCCTCGTTGCCGACCTGGCCGAAGGGGCCCCAGTTCGGGGCGATCCCGCCGATGATCGTGTTGATGTCGTTGCCCGACGGCGGTGCCGGCGTCGGCGTAGCGGTGAGGAACGTGGCCACGGTGTGCGCCGCGCCATGCAGAGTTTGCAGTGCAGACACGATGACCGCCTGCCTCCAGTCCTGTGGTTATAACGGTGGTGTTCGTCGTACTCACGATGTGGTGTCACTGCCGGTAGCGTAGGGAACTCAGTCTACGAGGATGACGCGGACGGCAGATACCTTGTCTATGGTGTCGTTTTCCTCGATCCGCCTGCGGCACACCTTGGTTATCGGTTGATCCGATGATCAACTGAAGGGAGGAAGGGTCCTGATGAAGACATCGATCATCATCGGCGCGTCGCTGGTGGCCACTCCCTTCCTTCTGGTAGGCGCGATCGTGGTCGGCACCATGAGCGTGGCCGCCGGCAGCTCCACCCTCAGCCCCGTCGGCCGGATCGCCGACGGCACGGTGCCCGCCGCGGACTCCGTGCTGATGGAGCACTACGGCCACATGTGCCCGGAGCTCACCCCCTCCCTGCTGGCCGCGCAGCTGTACCAGGAGTCGGGCTTCAACCCGACCATCGTCTCCCCGGCCGGCGCCATAGGGATCGCCCAGTTCATGCCCGGCACCTGGCCCAACTGGTCATCACCGCAGGACGGCGACGGCAAACAGGATCCGCGCAACCCGGCCGACGCGATCCCGGCAGCCGCGCGCTACGACTGCGCCATCGCGCACCAGGTCTCCGGCGTCGGCGGCGACGTGGTCTCCAACATGCTCGCCGGCTACAACGCCGGGCCCGGCGCGGTCGAGCAGTATGGCGGAATCCCGCCATACTCCGAGACGCAGAACTACGTGAAGAACATCAAGGCCCTGGAACAGGCCTTCCGCGCCCCGGACCCGACCATCGCGCCCTCCGACATGGCCGTGCGCGCGATCGCCTACGCCTACAACCGCCTCGGCACCCCCTACGAGTGGGGCGGCGACGGCACCGACGGCCGCTTCGACTGCTCCGGCCTGGTCCAGGCCGCCTACACCTCGGTCGGCATCACCATGCCCCGCACCGCCTCCGAGCAGTGGTACACCGGCCCGCACGTCCCGGTCGCCCAGCTCCAGCCCGGCGACCTGGTCTTCTACGCCACCGACCTGTCCAACCCGGGCAGCATCCACCACGTCGGCATCTACGTCGGCGGCGGCGTGATGATCGACGCCCCGCACACCGGCGCCTCGATCCGCTTCGACCCGATCGGCGCCGCCGACTACCTCGGCGCCACCCGCCCGCAGCCGCTGGTGGTCGGCGCCGCGGTGGACGCCGCCACGCCGCAGGCCAAGCGCACGACGAGCCAGCCGGGCGCGATCCCGGGCAACGCGGCGCAGAACACGGCGCCGGCTGGGAACCCGGCGCCGACGACGCCCACGCCGACCGGCAACCCGGCGCCGACCGGCGCGAAGGCGCCCGCCGTGCCCCCGAAGACGACGAAGAGCTCAAAGCGCTGAGGGTCTGACGCCGCGCGACGGGAACATCACAAAACGCTGACCACAGCACCGATCAAGATTCCAACCACAACGCCGAGGGCGGCGGCCCGGAGCCGAAGCCCCCGACCATCGCCCTCCGGCGTAACCCATCGCCACCGTTCACATCGCGGGCACCTTGTCCAGGAACCCGGCGACCGCCCCGATCCGCCCGTCGGGAGCGATCAGCGCCACGTCGAACCCGACCACCAGCGCCTCGTCCGAGCCTGCCGCCAGCTCCCAGGTGAAGCGCACGACGTCATGGTGCGCGTCCGGCTCTCCGGCCAACCGGAACGTCAGCCCGGCGAACTGCCCCTGCGCCCCGCCGATCAGGGCACTGAGCTCCGCGTGCCCGTGCACCGACGCCAGTGGATCGGTGTACTCGACCTCCTCGACGAAGACCTCCGCGACCTTCTTGGCGCGGGCGTCGGCATCGGTCTCGTTCCACGCGGCGATGTAGCCGTCGATCAGGTTCTTGACGTCAGTCATGGGACTGCCTTCCGTTCCGGCCCCGGCTTGCCCGGCGGCCTGTGCCCTCAACGATGCCGCCGGGGCCATGACCTCACGATTACCCGCCAGGTAATCGTCCCCATGACCCCGCGAAGCCATCGTTGATCCCATGACCACCACTGAGATCTTGAAGACGACACAGATCCGGCTGGCGACACCGGCCAGCGAGGCGCACGAGGCGCCCGCAGCGCGCACCGAAGCAGAAGCTCCGCGCGACAGCGCCCGGGCCCAGAACCTGACGCTCCTGGTCCTCCTCGCGGGGGTCTTCATGACCACCCTCGACATCTTCATCGTCAACGTCGCGATCCCCGCCACCCAGCGCGACCTGCACGCCTCGCCAGCCGCGATCCAGTGGATCGTCGCCGGGTACGGCCTCACCGTCGCGGCCGGGGTCATCACCGCGGGCCGGCTGGGCGACATGTTCGGGCGCCGCCGGATGTACGCGCTCGGCATGGCGCTGTTCACCGCCGCGTCGGCCGCCTGCGGGATGGCGCCGACCGCCGACGTCCTCATCGCCTCGCGGGTTGTGCAGGGCATCGGCGCGGCGCTGCTGAGCCCGCAGACGCTCGCCATCATCGGCACCGCCTTCGAAGGCGCCAAGCGGGTCCGCGCCTTCACCGCCTACGCCCTCGCGATGGGCCTGGCCGCGGTCTTCGGCCAGCTGATCGGCGGCGTGCTGATCGACCTGAACTTCTCCGGGCTCGGCTGGCGCAGCTGCTTCCTGATCAACGTGCCGGTCGGCGCCGTGGCCCTGATCCTCGTGCCCCGCGCCGTGCCGGAGTCCAAGGCCGAGGGTGCCGCCCGCACGCGCCTGGACGTTCCCGGCGTCGCGATGGTCAGTGCCGCGCTCGTCGCGACCGTGCTGCCGCTGATCCAGGGACAGAGCCAGGGCTGGCCGCTGTGGACCTGGCTGAGCTTCGCCGCCGCGCTCATCCTGTTCGGCGCTTTCGGCTGGTACCAGGGCCGCCTGGCCGCCGCCCAGAAGTCGCCGCTGATCGACCCGGCGCTGTTCCGCAGCAAGGGCTTCACCCGGAGCATCATCGCCCAGATCGTGTTCTGGATGGGTCAGGGCTCGTTCTTCCTGATCTTCGCCCTCTACCTGCAGATCGGCCGCGGCCTGGACGCACTGCACGCCGGCCTGGTCTTCACCGCGATCGGCGTCGGCTACCTGCTCACCTCGATGGTCGCGCAGAAGCTCACCGCGCGCCTGGGTCGGGGTTTTCGAGGACAAGCACAGACCGCCGCCGTCGGCACGCTGCTGATGGCCGTCAGCCTGGTCGACCTGATCGTCACGCTCCACCTCACCGGCACCCACGGCTCGCTGCTCTGGACGATCCCGGCCCTGGTCGGCGACGGCGCGGGCATGGGCCTGGCGATCGGCCCGCTGGCCGCCGGCGCCATGGGCCGGGTCGCCCCGCAGCACACCGGCGCCGCCTCGGGCGTGGTGTCCACGGTGATGCAGGTCGGCGGCGCGGTCGGGGTCGCCGTGATCGGCATCGTCTTCTACTCCGCCCTCGGCTCCGCGCCCACCCCCGCCGCCTACACCCACGCCTTCACCGCCGGGCTGGAACTCCTGGTCGGCGTGGCGGTCGCGGTGACGGTCCTGCTCCAGTTCGACAAGGACTAGTGGCCGCAGTGCGCAAAAACCGAGTCGGCGGCACCGAATCCCGGTGCCGCCGACCCCAAGCCAAGGTCCTACAAGCTGTTCAGCACCCCGTTCGAAACCGCCGCCGTTCCGCCCAGCACCACGCCGACCTCGATCGAGCCGCCGGCCTGCTCGTCGTTCAGGAACCCGCGGGTGGCGGGGTCCAGGCCGGTGGGCTCGGTCAGCAGCAGCGGGCCGTCCAGGGTGCCCATCGCGGCACCGCCGGAGAGGGCGTCGGCCCAGTTGGAGCCGGTCGCCACGCCGTACATGTGGGGAGTGCCGGTGGAGCCGAAGAACTGGCGGGCGACCAGGGCGGCAGTGCCGTAGCGGGTGTCGCCGACCAGGGTGTTCAGCTTCAGGTTCGCGGCCGGGACGAAGGAGGCGAGGGACTTCGCCGCCTTGTTCGCCGCGCCGCCGACGGGGTAGTAGTTCGCGCCGGCGGTCAGGCCCTGGTTCAGGAACGACGACACCGACGCGGGCATCTGGGTGTCGTTCGTCAGCACCAGGATGGTGTCCGGGGTCGCGCCGGCCGCGGTTCCGGCGGCGAGCGCGTCGGGGAAGTTGTTCGCGGTGGCGAGCAGGACCCGCTGCACGACGTGGTGGCCGTTCGAGTCCAGCATGTCCCTGGACATGGTGCCCGCGATCATCGCGGAGGTCTGGAACCGGTCGCTGCCGCCGACGCGGACCGGGTCGTACCCCAGGCGGGCCACGGCGCTGGCGACGTCGGGCGAGATGGCCTTCTCTCCGCCGAGCAGGTACACCGTGGCGCCCGGCGCCAGCGTCCGCTGCAGTTCGGCGGCGGCCGCTGAGTTCAGGGTCGCGGTCTGGGTCAGCAGCAGCGGCCCGCCGGTGTGCGCGGCCAGCGCCGAGCCGCCGAGGGCGTCCGCGAACTGGTCCGAGCGGCTCAGGACCGCGGCCTTGGCCAGCGGGCGCTTGTCGCCGGGGGCGTAGAAGTCGTTCTTGTTGCCGGTGGTGGTCGGCCACATCTGCTGCGACACCGCGATGGCCGTGCCGATCCGGTCGCTGCCGGCCCAGCGCACCGCGTGCTGCTGCGAGGGGTCGATGTTCACGTGCGCGGTGGCGGCCAGGTCCACCTGGTCCTCGTCCACGTTCAGGGACGTGGAGCCGTAGCTGCGGTTGACGCTCTTGAAGTACTGGTGGATCCGCTGGTGCTTGCCCCAGTCGGTGGACGGGACGTACGGGTCGTTCGTCGTGGCGTTGAAGTTCGCCTGGTCCGCGGTGGTGCCGGCGATGTCGACGGCGGATATCTGCGCTCGCAGGGCCGGGTCCGCGGCGGCGTCGCCGATGGCGCTGTGATCGGTGGCCGGGTTCAGCGAGTTGCCGTACAGGCCCAGCTTGTAGCTGGGATTGCTCTGCTGCAGCGCGGTCGCGAAGTTCTTCAGGTAGGTGTCGACCGCCTGCGCCGTCGCGGTGTCATGGTAGGTCTCGATGTCGACGAAGATCGTCGTGCCCGGGGCGAAGCCGAGGCTGTGGGCCTGCTTCGCCGCGTCGGCGCCGTCGGTGCTGCCCATGGTGGCCGGGTTCGCCCCGGACGCGATCAGGTCGAGGCCCTGCTTGCCCGCGTAGATCGCCCACATGCCCCAGCCGGTCGCGGCCTGGTGCTGCACCCAGTCCGAGGTGTACCCGCCGGACGGCGAAGTCGCGGTCTTGCACAGGTAGCCCGAGCCGCCGATGTAGACGCCGACACCCCGGTACGGCGAGTGCGCGTACCAGTCGTCCATCTGCGCGTTGGTGGGCGCGTTGCAGGTGTCGAAACCCTTGCCGCTGAACGCCGTGTTGGGTGTCGGGGTGGCGGCGTGGGCGCTGGTCGCCCCGATGCCGACCAGACCGAGCGACCCCAGTGACGAGGCGGCGATGGCGGATGCGGTCAAACGAACGCGCTTCATGGACGTGATCCCCTCCGTAGACCCGGACCACCCTAGGCCCGGATCCCGCACGCCTCCGCCGCACCCTCAACGAATGGCGTAGAGAAAATCACACTGGAACCGGCAAAAGCATCTCGAAGCGGCACCCGCCGTCCACGTTGCCGACTGTGACAGCACCCGAATGTGCCTCGGCGATGCCGCGCACGATGGCCAGCCCCAGGCCGGCGCCGGCCCCGACCGGGCTCTCCGTCTCCGGCGTCCGGGCCGCCGTGCCCCGCCACGCCACGTCGAAGACCCGGTCCAGGTCCTCGTCCGGGATGCCGCCGCAGGCGTCGGTGACGGCCAGCAGTACCCGCGGTTCGCCGCTCTCGCCGGCGCGGGCCAGCGCGGAGGCCTCGATCCGGACCGTGCCGTCCTCCGGGGTGTGCCGGATCGCGTTCACCACCAGGTTCGACAGGGCGCGTGACAGTTCCCTGACATCGCCGCGCACCGTGGCCGGGGTGGTCACCACGCCCGACAGCTCGATGCCGCGGGCTCGCGCCAGCGGCTGGCCCTCGGCCAGGGCGCCGTCCACCAGGTCCGCCAGCGCCACCGACTCCAGCGTCAGCCGCAGGGCGCCCGCGTGTATCCGCGAGAGCTCGAACAGGTCGTCCACCATGCCGGCCAGCCGGTCCGCCGCCTGCCGCATCTGCACGTGGTAGCGCGCCGGGTCGGTGGCGACGCCGTCCTCCAGGGCCTCGGCCATGGCACGCAGCCCGGCCAGCGGGGTGCGCAGGTCGTGCGAGACCCAGGCGACCAGTTCGCGCCGTGAGCGTTCCAGCGCGCGCTCGCGCTCCCGCGACTCGGCCAGCTTCGCCTGCGTCGCCCGCAGTTCCCGGTCGAGCTGGGCCAGCTCGCCGGTCATCAGGGCTTTGCCGTTCCGCGCCGGGCTCGGGGCGTCGTCGCCCTCGCCGAGGGCCTGCAGGGCGCTGCGCAGCGTGCGGCTGTCGTGCGCCAGGCTGCGGCCCAGCAGGTAGGCCAGCGCCAGCGTGACCGCCGCGCCGGACAGCGAGACGATCACCGAGACCCCGGCGTCGTGCGAGGAGATGAACATCGCGCGGGAGGCGATCACGATGCCGGCGACCACCGCCAGCGCCGCCGTCGCGGCCGAGGCGAACAACGAGGCGCGCAGCGACCGGCCGCGCAGCGCCCGCAGCGCCAGCCAGCCGATGAGCGAGGCGCCGACCGCGGAGCCGGCGCCCATGGCGATGATCTCCAACTGGTCACGCATCGACGTCCTCCGCTGCTTCGAGCGCTGCTTCGAGCCGGTAGCCGACACCCCAGACCGTCACGATCAGCGACGGCGCGGCCGGATCCGGCTCGATCTTCTCGCGCAGCCGCCGCACGTGCACCGTGACGGTCGACTGGTCGCCGAAGGACCAGCCCCACACCTGCTGCATCAGCTCGGCGCGGCTGAACGCCTGACCCGGGTTGGCCATCAGGAACGCCAGCAGGTCGAACTCCCGGCCGGTCAGGGCCAGCGGCTCGCCGGCCAGCCGGGCCCGGTGCGCGGTCAGGTCGACCTCCAGGCGGCCCAGGACGAGGATCTCAGGGGCCTGTGGCGGCTCGGCGCCCTGGCTCTGGCCCCGTCCGCGGCTCCGGCCGCGCGAGCGCCGCAGCACGCTTCCGGCCCGCAGCACCAGCTCCCGGGGGCTGAACGGCTTGGTGACGTAGTCGTCGGCGCCGACCTGCAACCCCAGGATCCGGTCGCCCTCCTCGCCGCGCGCGGTCAGCATGATGACCGGGACCTCGCCCAGCGCGGTGACCCGCTGGTGCACCTCGTACCCGTCGAAGCCGGGCAGCATCAGGTCCAGCACCATCAGGTCCGGCAGCCGCTCGGCCGCCGCCGCGACCGCGGAGGGCCCGTCGGCGGCGCGGCGGACGCTGTACCCGGCGCGGGTGAGGTAGGCGGCGACGACCTCGGCGACGGTGGCGTCGTCGTCGACGACCAGGACGTCGAGCGCGGGCTCGCCGCCGTCGCGGTCGGTGACGGGATCGTCACCGACGATGCTCGCGGAGTCCGGCGTGCCCATCGGATTGCCGCCTTCCCGGTGATCAGTCATTTCCCGACATTTTGCCTGGAGCTCTCGTCACGGTACTAGGGAACACCGTGTGAAGCGCTGAACGGGGCTTTCCAGTCCTTACGGAACTGTGACGACCCGGCGCGGAGCGTCGCCGGGAAGGCCCGCCGCCGGTCAGTCTGAGCCCATGAGAATCGTGCGGCTCGGTGCTGCGCTGGGAGCCGCGACGCTGCTCACGCTGGGCGTTTACGCGATCGTCCGCGTCCACGGCGCCTCGGAGCTCAGCTTCGGCGGACAGGCCGAACTGGATTTCGGCGCGCTGTTCGCGCTGTACCTCGTCGGCGCGTGGTCGGTGTCGGGGCTGCCGACGCTGTGGGCGCGGTGGGTGACGCTCGGCGGTGCGGCGGCGATGCAGATCGCGGCGTTCACCACGGCGCCGCGCTACTCCGACGACCTGTACCGGTACGTGTGGGACGGCCGCGTCCAGGCCTCTGGCATCGATCCCTACCGCTACGTCCCGGTGGCGACGCGCCTGGTGGGCCTGCGCGCCGGATCCGGCCTGTTCCCGCCGACCGGCCGCGGACTCGACCCGTCCCACTGCGTGACCTCGGCCCCGGGCATCACCGCCGCCTGCACGTCCATCAACCGCCCGCTCGTGCACACGATCTACCCGCCGGTCGCCGAGGCGTACTACTTCCTCGCGCACTGGTGGGGACCGCGCGGCATCCAGATCTCGGCGGCGGTGCTCGCCCTTGGCGTCACGGTCGTCCTCCTGGTGGGACTTCCGCGGATCGGCGTCGATTCCCGGAACGCCGTGCTGTGGGCCTGGTGCCCGACGGTGGCCGTCGAGGCCGGGAACGGCGGTCACGCCGACGTCCTCGCCGTTCTGTTCACCGCCTGCGCGTTCCTGGCGCTCGCCTCGAAGCGCGTTGCGCGCGGCGGAGTCTTCCTCGGGCTCGGCATCGCGGCGAAGGTGACCCCTGCACTGGCCGTGCCCGGAGCTCTGCGCCGCCGGCCGTTCGTTCTGTTGGCGTCCATCGCCGGCGTGGTGGTCGGGGTCTATCTGCCGCATGTCCTGGCCGTCGGCAGTGGCGTCGAGGGCTTCCTCGGCGGCTATCTGAACGAGGAGGGCTACCAGAGCGGCACGCGGTTCGCGCTCCTGGACGCGGTCTTCCCGGGGCCGCTGGTCAAACCGGCGGCGGTGGCCGTCCTGGTGGTGGCCACGATCCTGGTCTGGCGCCTGAGCGACCCGGAGCGGCCCTGGCGCGGCGCGCTGGTGCTGGCGGGCGTCGGGTTCCTGGTCACCGCGCCGCCGTTCGCCTGGTACGCCGAGCTGTTGGTGCTGTTCATCGCGTTCGCGGGCTGGCGGAGCATCGCGTGGATCGGGGTGCCGTACGCCGGGTACGTCGTGCAGTCCGGCGGCTCGCCGGTGCAGGGGTACGGCGGGGCGTTGGGGGCGCTGGTGGTCGTGTTCGCCGGGCAGGCTGTTTTCAAGACACTTCGTCTCCGATCGGCGACACAGCGTCGCGAAACGGATCGTGCCCGTGGTGAGCTCGATCGCGATCTGGTTCCCGTTCTTGTCGGCCCAACGGACGTCATCCTCCCGTGCCTCGACGAAGCAGCGGCGCTTCCCTATGTCCTGTCCCGGATCCCCGCCGGCTACCGCGCCATCGTCGTCGACAACGGCTCCACGGACGGCTCCGCCGAGGTGGCGGAGTCGCTGGGGGCGCTCGTCGTCCACGAGCCGCGCCGGGGCTTCGGTGCCGCCTGCCACGCGGGCCTGCTCGCCGCCACGGCGGACATCGTCTGCTTCCTCGACTGCGACGGCTCCTTCGACCCCGAAGACCTGCCGAAGGTCGCCGACGCCGTCCGCCGCGGCGAGGCCGACCTCGCGCTCGGCCAACGCAGGCCCCTGACCCGCGACGCCTGGCCCCCGCACGCCCGCCTGGCCAACCGGCTGCTGGCGCTGCGGATCCGGAGCGAGACCGGCGTGCGGATCCGCGACCTCGGGCCGATGCGCGCCGCCCGGCGCGAGGACCTGCTGGCGCTCGGGATCGAGGACCGGCGGTTCGGCTACCCGCTGGAGATGGTGCTCAAGGCCGCGCAAGGCGGCTGGCGCATCACCGAGACCGACGTCCCGTACGCGCCGCGCACCGGCAAGTCCAAGGTCACCGGAACGGTCGGCGGCACCGTCAAAGCCGTCCGCGACATGCGCCGAGTCTGGAGGGCCGCGACCCGATGAGCACCCTGATCGTCATCGCGAAAGCGCCGGTTCCGGGCCGGGTGAAGACCCGGCTGACGCCGCCGTTCACGCCGCAGCAGGGGGCCGAACTGGCCCGCGCGGCGCTCGCCGACACGCTGGAAGCTGTTGCCACTGCACGGGTTTCGCTTCGGCTGTTGGCTCTGGAAGGAGATCCGGCGTTGGTCCCTGTCGAGTCGGGGTTCACGGTCGTGCCGCAGGGGACCGGTGGTCTCGATCGGCGGCTGGCTGCGGCTTTCCAGCAGGCCGCGGTTCTTGATCCGGGGCCGGTGCTGCTCGTCGGGATGGACACGCCGCAGGTGACTGGTCCGCTGTTGGAGGCGTGTATGCCCACGGCGTGGGAGGACGCGACGATCGGTCTGGCCGAGGACGGCGGGTTCTGGGCGCTGGGCTTCCGTCGTCCGCGTGAGGTGGCGTTGGAGCGGCTGCTGTTCGACGTGCCGATGTCCACGGACACGACCGGTGCCGTGCAGCTCGGCCGGCTCACCGACGCCGGGCTCAGGGTGCGGATGCTGCCGGTGCTGCGTGACGTCGACACCGTCGCGGATCTCCCGGCGGTCGCAGCCGCGGCTCCTGCGTCGCGGTTCGCTGCCGTGGCGCGTGCCGTCGGTGCGCTGCTGCCGGTGTCAGTGCCGGTGTCAGCGCCGGTGTCTGTGCCGGTGTCGGCGTGAGCGACGCCGGCGTCTGGACGGCCAGCGCGCCGTACGCCCGGGCGATCAATGACCCGACGGCGCAGCTGGTCCTGCACGCCGATTCCGGCGAGACCCTGCTGTTGGACGCGGCGAAGTTCAGCGCGCCGCCGGACGCCGTGGACAAGGCCGTCCTGGACCGCTGCCAGGGCCCGACCCTCGATCTGGGATGCGGGCCGGGGCGGCTGGTCGCCGAGCTGGCCGGGCGCGGGGTGCCGGCGTTGGGGGTGGACGTCGCGCCGTTCGCGCTGTTGCTGAGCCGCGCGAGCGGGGCGAGCGCGCTGCGCCGGTCGATCTTCGACCGGCTGCCGGGCGCCGGGCGGTGGCCGCACGCGCTGTTGATGGACGGGAACATCGGGATCGGCGGTGATCCCGGGGCGTTGCTGGAGCGGCTGCGCACTCTGATCCGGCCGCGCAGCGGGGAGCTGATCGTGGAGACCGAGGCGGACGATGTCGACGTGCGGTATCGGGTGCGGTTCGGCGGCGGTGGCGGGGACGAATTCGGTTGGGCCCGCATCGGATCCGAGTCGCTGCTCGCGTTGGCGGCGCCGCTCGGGTACGTGGCGCGCCAGGTGTGGACGGCCGACGGCCGCAGGTTCGTCGCGTTGAGTTACCTGGGCTAGTCGGTTTGCCGGATTAGGGTTGCGGACGTGACCTCCCCGCAGTCCTCGCAATCCCCACAGCCCGCCGGCTACTCCGGCACCCCGCTGCCCAAGAAACTCGGCATCAAGGCCGGGTACTACGTGCTCTTCCACGATGCCCCCGCCGACTTCGATCCGCAGCCTCTGCCGTACGACGTGACGGTCGAGACGGCCGCGGATGGCGGCGCCGGGCCGTATGACGTGATCGTGGCGTTCGCCAAGGACGGTGCGACGCTCACCGAGGACTACGCCAACCTCCCGGGCCTGTTGTCCAAGAGCGGCGCGCTGTGGATGTGCTGGCCGAAGAAGGCCTCGGGCGTCGTGACCGACGTCACCGAGAACGTGGTCCGTGAGGACGCGCTGGCGTTGCCGATCGGGTTGGTGGACGTGAAGATCGCGGCGATCGACGCCACGTGGTCCGGGCTGAAGCTGGTGTACCGGCTCGACCGGCGGTAGTCGTCCGGGTCGTCGTCCAGGTCGCGGTCCGGGCGGTAGTTGTTTGCTCAACTAGCCGCGGAGGCCGTCCCACCAGCACCGAAGGCCCCATCCGGAGCACGGGTTGGCCGGATCAGACATATCGCGAGCGTTCCGCCAGTAGGCTGATACGTATGCGGCAGCCCGTGCAGACCCTCCTCGAGCACGTGCGGCGTGGCTTGGGCGGCGCCGTCCTGCTCGGTGGCGCGGCTCCGGCGGACTTCGCCGGGATCGCGGGTCCCGTCGTCGACGGCTTGTGTGTGCTGCGCGCCGGCGGTGGTCTGCCGGCCGTGCAGGTGGCTCAGATTGCTGAGACAGCGCAGACTTTTGAGACAGCGCAGATCACTGAGACAACGCAGATCGCCGACGCAGCGCAGCTTGCCGAGACGGCAGCGATCGCAGCCTTCAGCGGACTGGCCGATCTGGTGCGCCCGCTGATCGACGGCGAGTCGGGGCTCGATCTCGAGCGCGGTGCCGGCCACGTCGGCCGGGCGGCCGGAGACCTCATCGCGCGGGCCGCGGCGGTGCAGCCGGTGGTCGCGGTGGTCGGCGACGCGCATCTGCTGGACCGGCCGTCGGCGATCGCGATCGCGGTCGCCGTGCGCGCCACCAGGCGGGCGCCGGTGGCGTGGGTGCTCACCGTCGACGACGTGCGCCGGGCCCCGTTCGGTGCGCTCGGCGCGGTGGCGGTGCAGCTCCAGCGGCCGGTCGCGGCCGGGGACCTGCCGAAGGCGACGACGCGGGCGCTGCTCGTGCTGGCCGCCAGCGCGACGGGGCACATCGACGAGGTCGGCGGGGCGCTGGACCACCTCGGGCTGCGGGTCGGGGATCTGGCCCCGGCGGTCGCCGAGGGCGTGATCGAGGCGACGACCTCCGGCTGGCGGTTCCGCGACCTCGGCGTGGCGACGTCCATCTACGCGACGGCCACGCCGACCGAGCGGCAGGAGACGCACGCGGCGTTCGTCGACGCGATCAACGAGCTGCGGGAGGCCGAGAAGGGCGAGATCCTGGCCCGGCACCTGGCCGGTGCGGCGGTCGGCCCGGACGGTGCGGCGGCCGAGGCGCTGGGGCGGGCCGCGGACGGCGCGCGGTTGCGGGGGGCGCTGGAGGCTTCGCGGTCGTCGTACGGGCGGGCGGCGAGTCTGTCCCCTGATCCGGGTGCGCGGGCCCGCTGGCTGACCGGCGCGGCCGACACCGCGCGGCTGCTCGGGGATCTCGGCGGCCTCGGCCGGGCGATCCGGGAGGCGCGCGTGCTCACGGATGACGCGACGCTGCACAACCGGCTGGACCGCATCGCGACCCGGACCTCGGTTCTGCGCACGCCGCAGGCCAAAATCAAGACTTTGCTGGAGAGCGGCAGCCACACCACCGCGATCGGGCTGATCCTGGCCGGCCGCGCCATCGACGCCGAGGCGATGTTGGCGCCGGTGGTCTCGTCCGCGCTGATGTCCGATCCGCTGGACATGGGGCCGTTGACGGTGCCGGCCATCGCGGCCGGGGCGATGTGGACGTGCGATGTCAGAGGCGCGGCTGCTGTGCTGGACCGCTCAATCGCTCTATTGCGTGCGTATGGGGCGGCCGAGCATCTTCCCGCTCTATTGGTCGTGCGGGCCGAGGTGGGTTTCCGCGCGGGGCGGTGGCCTGCGGCCCGGGACGACGCGATGGAGGCGGCGGGGCTGGCTGCGCGGTTGGGGCAGCAGCCGGTTCGGGTGGTGGCGCGGGGGTTGGCGCTGCGCGTCAGTTCCCTGATGGGGGCGCCGACCGAGGACGCGGCGCTGGTCGAGGCGGAGTCCACGGGGTCCGAGGCTTATGTGCTGTGGCCGCGGCATGCCGTTGGCGTGGCGTTGTTGGCCGAGCGCAAGTGGGAGGCTGCGGCGACGGTGTTGGGCGAGGTCGCGGTGGGGTTGGAGCGGCTGGGGGTTCAGGATCCGTCGGTGCTTCCCGTGGCGGGTGATTTGGTCGAAGCCCTGGTGCGGTCTGGGGAGTCGGCGAAGGCCCGGGACGTGGCGGAGGCGGCGAAGGACGCTGTGGCCATGTCGATGTCGATAGTGGTTCGGGCTGTGGCCGAGCGTTGTCTCGGGCAGGTCGGCAAGGCTGCGAAGGCCAAGCAGCACTTTGAGAAGGCGCTGCGGCTGCACGCCGAGACCGATGACCGGTATGAGGAAGCGCGGACGCTGTTGGCGTTCGGGCGTCTCGACGGCGATCGTGCGCGGCTGGAGGCGGCGGGGGACCGGTTCGCGGCGCTCGGGGCGTGGCCCTGGTTGGCGCAGGTCGAGGAGGAGCTCGCGGGGAAGCGGTCGCGGAAGAAGCTCGGGGCTCTGACGGCGAAGTAGCCTTGGCTCATGGCGAATCTCCGTTTCGGGATCAAACTCAGCCAGGATGCGACCATCGAGGAGTACAAGGCCGTCTGGCATATCGCCGACGAAGCCGGCTTCGACCACTGTTGGAACATGGACCATTTCGCCAGCCTCGGCGGCGACGAGACCAAGGACATCTTCGAGGCCTGGACGGCCCTGGCGGGCATGGCGGCGCTGACGTCGCGCGTGCGCATCGGGTGCTCCGTCACCGGCAACACCTACCGGCACCCGGCCGAGCTGGCGAAGATGGCGGTGACGGTCGACCACCTGTCCGGCGGCCGGCTGGAGTTCGGCATCGGCGCGGCCTGGGCCGAGAACGAGCACACGATGCTCGGCCTGCCGTTCGGCACCGCGGGCAGCCGCGCGGACCGGCTGGAGGAGGCGCTGAAGATCATCACCTCCCTGTGGACCGAGACCCGCACCACCCACGACGGCAAGCACTACCAGATCAAGGACGCGATCGCGGAACCCAAGCCGATCCAGACGCCGCACCCGCCGATCTGGATCGGGGGTAGCGGTCGCAAGCGCACGCTTCGGCTCGCTGCGGAGTACGCGGCGGTGTGGAACGCAGCGGGCGGGACGCCGGCCGAGGTCGCGGAGGCGTCGGCGGTGCTGGACCAGCACTGCGCGGATGTCGGCAGGGATCCGGGGACGATTCGGCGGTCGGTGCAGATCCGGGTCGGCGATGATTTTGATGCGCTGCAAAGGACGGTCGAGGAGTTTGTGGCGGTTGGGATCAGCGATCCGCTGCTGATTCTGCAGACGGATGATCCGGTGGCGCGGGCTGAGAGGTTGGCTGAGGGGTTGCCTCGGTTGCGTGAGATTGGGTAGTTGGGGGGTGGTTGGAGGGTTGGGCGGTTAGGGCGGCTCGGGCGGTTCGAGTGGTTAGGGCGGTTGGGCGGCTGAGGTGTGCGGTGGCGTATGCCTCGGCCGTTCGGTGGTTTGCGGGGTTGTTGTTATCGTCGTTGTTGTGGCGGTTGCTGCTGGCTGGTGCGGATTTTTTGTTGGTTTTAAAGGCTTTTTACGGCTTCGCGCAGGGTTTGATGACCTCGCAGGGGAACGCAGTTCGGTTGTGCCCTGCGGGTTGCGCTGGCGGCCGCCGGTGTTCGCGTGCACGACCGCGCGTGGGTCCGAGTCACTGCGCACGCGTCATGTGGGCGGGTGGCGGCCGCGTTTGGTGGGTGCGTTGAGGCCTCTGGCGGGCCTCCTCGACGAGGGGGCGACCCGCGCGTCCGGCGGTTTGGCGGCGGCCCGCGACTGTTCGGCTTTCTATCCGCTGTTGCCTGCGTTGCGCTGGTCGGTGGCGGTGCTGCTTGTGGTCGCCGGGTTCTGGGTCCCTCGCCGCGTCATCGCCGTGAACGGAACCTGCCCGGTTTGGCGGAATCAAGCCGCATCGCTGCTGCTGTGGTCCGGTTTCGTCCGGCTTGACACTGCCAAACCGGGCAGGTTGGCTGCGCCCGCTGACGCGGCGAGGGACCCAGAACCAAACCCCCACATGGTCCTTCGGACCCCCTCACCACGTGGCCGGCCACGCGCGGCCCGTCGCCACCCGCAGCGGTCAAGGCACCAGTTCTCAGCGGAACCGGCAGCCTGGCCACACCGGCCCGTCGCCACCCGCAGCGGTCAAGGCACCAGTTCTCAGCGGAACCGGCAGCCTGGCCACACCGGCCCGTCGCCACCCGCAGCGGTCAAGGCACCAGTTCTCGCCAGCCCCTACATCTCCGCGGCCGCCCGGCCCGCCGTCTCCCCGGTCAGCAGCCGGCGGTCCTCCTGGTCCATCGACGAGTCGGCGAGCTGGCGGAGCATCGTCAGTAGTTCCGCGTGCTGCTCGGGGGACCAGCCGTCCAGTTGGTCCGTCAGGATCGCGCGGCGTGCTGCGCTGAGTGCGTCCACCGCGGCTTCGCCGGCCTCGGTCATCGTCACCGTTTGGTTCGGTGGGGTGCCGGTGATCGAGCAGCGGCCGGTGGTGATCAGGGTGTCGAGGTGGGGGCGGATTTCGGACATCGGGAGGTTCAGGCGGGCCGGGATGTCGTTGATGCGGGTGGGGCCGTACTGCTTCAGGCGGAACAGGCCGTAGGCCTCCGGGACGGAGATGTCGATGCCTGATTTGGCGATGGTCTGCGAGTAGCGGTCCTTCACGTTCTGGCGGCTGGACAGGCGGGTCAGGGCGCGCTCCAGCTCATCGATCGACGAGCGCTGCGTTGGGCCGGTGGCCGCTTCGGCTGCGCCGGTGCCGCGGGTCGTGGTGCGGAGTGGGACTTCGCGGAGGAACAGGGCCAGGAGGAACGCCAGGATGCACAAGGGGATCGCGTAGACGAAGACGTAGTGCAGTGCGTGCGCGTAGGTGTGCAGGAAGGGCTGCGTCTCCGTCTTCGGGTACTGCTTGATGAGCTTTGGGTCCTCGATCGCCTTCTGGAACGGGAACGTCGGGTTGATCTTGCCGCCGGCCACCGCGGTCTTGAGTTCGGCCGTCAGCTTGTTGTTGAAGATGGTGCCGAACAGGGAGGCGCCGAAGGCGCCGCCGATCGAGCGGAAGAACGTCACCGCGCTGGTGGCCGTGCCGAGTTCCTCGTAGTCCACGTTGTTCTGCACCGCGATGATCAGGACCTGCATCACCAGGCCCAGGCCGAGGCCGAAGACCAGCATCGCGACCGCGTTGGAGGCCGTGGAGCTGGTGTCGGTCATGCGGGACAGGAGCCAGGCGCCGACCGTCATCACCGCGGTGCCGACGATCGGGAAGATCTTGTAACGGCCGGTGCGGCTGATCAGCTGTCCCGAGACGATCGAGGCGAACAGGAGGCCGGCCATCAGGGGCAGCAACTGGAGGCCGGACGCTGTCGGCGTGGCTCCGTGCACGATCTGTTGGTACAGCGGCAGGAACGTGAGGCTGCCGAACATGCATAAGCCCACGACGAAGCCGATGGTGCTGCACATGGCGAACACCGGGTTCTTGAACAGGTGCAGGGGCAGCACCGGTTCCTTGGCGTACTTCTCCGCGAAGAACCACGCGACCAGGAGTACCGCCGCCAGTACTCCGCACATCACGACCTGCCACGAGCCCCAGGCCCAGGTGCTGCCGCCGAAGCTGGTGATGAGGATCAGGGAGCTGGCCGCCGCGGCGATGAGGAAGGTGCCCAGGTAGTCGATGACCGGCTTGCGGTGCGCGGTGTGCGTGCGCAGGCCGATGGCCACCACGACCAGCGCGATCGCGCCGACCGGGAGGTTGACGTAGAACACCCAGCGCCAGCTGAGGTTGTCGACGAAGAAGCCGCCGATCAGCGGGCCGATGACGCTGGCCACGCCGAACACCGCGCCGACCACGCCCTGGTACTTGCCGCGGTCGCGGGGCGGCACCACGTCGGCGATCAGCGCCATCGCCAGCACCATCAGGCCGCCGCCGCCCACGCCCTGCAGCGCGCGCGAGCCGATCAGCTCGCCCATGTTCTGCGACAGCCCGCACAGCGCCGAGCCGATCAGGAAGATGACGATCGCGGTCTGGAACACCCGCTTGCGCCCGAACTGGTCGCCGAGCTTGCCCCACAACGGGGTCAGCGCCGTGGACGCCAGCAGGTACGACGTCACCACCCACGAGATGTGGTTGGCGCCGCCGAGGTCCGAGACGATGGTCGGCAGCGCCGTGGAGACGATCGTCTGGTCCAGCGCGGCCAGCAGCATGCCCAGCATGACGCCGGCGAAGACCAGTGCCACCTCGTTCTTCTCGCCGTTGGAGCCGGCGCCCGTCGACTCTGCGCTCACCTCACCAGATCACCACGGAACGGACGCTCTGGCCAGAGCGTGAGGCGAATGGGTGAGACATTTTTTGTTCGAGTGCTGAGGGTTGCGCCGCACGGGACGGCGGCCGACGGTGGCCATCAGGGGCCGACGGTGGTCGTCAGGCGCGGACCCGCCGCGCCTCGACGACCACCGGGAACGGCGGCCTAGTGGAACGCCACCGCGCTGTACGAGCGCAGCTTGTCCAGCCGGTGCTCGGAGTCGATCAGCCGTACCGTCCCCGACTTCGACCGCATCACCAGCGACTGCGTCGTCGCGCCGCCGCCGGTGTAGTGCACGCCGCGGACGAGCTCGCCGTCGGTGATGCCGGTGATCGCCACGAAGCAGTTCTCGCCGGAGACCAGGTCGTCGGTGAGGAGCACGCGGTCCAGGTCGTGGCCGGCGTCGATGGCGCGCTGCCGCTCGGCGTCGTCCTTGGGCCACAGGCGGCCCTGGATCACGCCGCCGAGGCACTTGATGGCGCAGGCCGCGATGATGCCCTCGGGCGTGCCGCCGACGCCGAGCAGGAGGTCCACGCCGGTGCCGGGGCGGGTGGCCATGATGGCGCCGGCCACGTCGCCGTCGGAGATGAACTTGATGCGGGCGCCGGCCTCGCGGATCTCGGCGACCAGGCCCTCGTGGCGGGGACGGTCCAGGACCACGACGGTGATGTCGGCGGGCTCGCGGCGCTTGGCGCGGGCGACCGCGCGGATGTTCTCCGCCACCGGCGCGGTGATGTCCACGACGTCCGCGGCCTCGGGGCCGGCGACCAGCTTGTCCATGTAGAACACGGCGGAGGGGTCGTACATGCTGTGCCGGTCGGCGACCGCGATCACGGCCAGGGCGTTGGGCATGCCCTTGCCGGTCAGGGTGGTGCCGTCGATCGGGTCCACGGCCACGTCGCACTCGGGCCCGGAGCCGTCGCCGACCTCCTCGCCGTTGAACAGCATCGGCGCGTCGTCCTTCTCGCCCTCGCCGATGACGACCACACCGCGCATCGAGACGGTGTTGATCAGCTTGCGCATCGCGTTCACGGCGGCGCCGTCGGCGGCGTTCTTGTCGCCCTTGCCGACCCAGCGGCCGGCCGCCATCGCCGCGGCCTCGGTCACCCGGGCGAGCTCCAGCGCCAGGTTGCGGTCGGGGGCTTCGGAGTCGGATGTCGAGACGTCGGATGTCGCAGCGTCGTTCGCCTGCGGGACTGCGGCGTTCATGGTCTGAAAGCTCCTCGAGGAGGGGGATCCGCACCGTCGCGGTTCACGAGGGTTGTCGAGGGAGATCGTATCGAGGCGGGCGTGGACCCGGTACCGCGAAGTGGCCAGGCTCATGTCGGGCAAACGCCGGGACCCCGCGCGGATCGCGGGGGGACGGATGGGACCATATCCCTATGGCCCGCGTCTCCCCGTTGAAGAAGTCCCTCCGGGACATGCTGCTGTCGATGGCGGTGATCTCCCTCCCGATCGTCGCGATCGTCGAGTGGTTCCCCCACGACTCCAAGAAGCCGGAGGACGCGGTCCAGACGGTCGACTACACGATCCCGCTGGCGCAGGCCCGCCGCGACCCGGACCTGCCGTTCCAGGCCCTGGCTCCGACGACGCTGCCCCCGCGCTGGCGCGCCACCTCGATCCACGCCGACTTCGACCCCGGCGCGCAGCTCCGCTGGGAGCTCGGCTTCCTGACCTCCGACGACCAGTACGTCGGCTTGGACCAGGTCTCCGGCGGCAAGGGGGTGGACGGCGTGCTCCAGGTGCAGGCGCCGGACGCCACCCAGGTGAGCGGGGCCGGCGGCACGGTCACGGCTGGCGGGTACCAGTGGCAGGTCTATGCGACTCCGGACGGCAGCCACCACGCGCTGGTGCGGACCACGGCCCCGGTGGGGACCGCGGCGGCCACGACGCCCGGCAAGGTCGCGGTCGTGGTGTCCGGGACCGGTTCTCTGTCGGAGCTGGAAGCCCTCGCGGGGTCCTTGCAGTAGGCCTACTTCTTGCACACATGAGCCCCGCTCCTGAGGAGGATTCCTCAAGGAGCGGGGCTCGCGTGTTGTGGTGCTGCCGCCGTGCTGCTGTGCTGCCGTGTCCGGGGTTCGGCTTCGGGGGCTCAGCCCTCGTCGCCGTCCCCGCTCCCGGCGCCGATCGCGGCGTCGAGCCGGGCCCGCGCGCCGTCCAGCTTCGCCTGGCAGTGCTTGGCGAGCGCTTCGCCGCGCTCCCAGGCGGCCAGCGACTCCTCCAGCGTCAGGCCGCCGGTCTCCAGGCGCCGGACCACGTCCATCAGCTCGTCGCGGGCCTGCTCGTAGCCCAGGTGGGACAGGTCCGGGGTCTCACCGGCGGTGGGGGTCGTCTCGTTCGCCATGGGTTCAGGATAGTTTCCGGCTGTGACTGGTACCGACGAAGTGCTTGTACGGCGGGCCGTGCCCGGAGACGAGGAAGAGATCCAGCGGCTGCGGCACCAGATGGCCTTCGCCGTGTTCGGGGCCACGCCGCCGGCGCCGGACGAACCGAATCACGTGGCGGCTGTGAAGAAGGTCCGCACCTGGCTGGAGTCCGGCGACGAGGCCGGGACCGCGTGTTTCGTCATCGATGCCCTGGACGGGGACGGCCTCGCCGCCAGCGCCATCGGTGCCATCGACGAGCGGCTGCCGAATGAGCGGAACCCGTCCGGGCGCTCCGGCTATATATATGGAGTCTGTACCGAGGAACGCTATAGGCGGCGCGGCTACTCGCGTCTTGTCCTGCAAGCGCTCCTGGACTGGTATGCAGATCAGGGCATCCCGCGTATAGAGCTCCACGCCAGTGAGTATGGCGAGGCGCTCTATAGAGAACTCGGCTTTGAACCGCCCAGGGGCCTCGCCCTTACTCGCTGGGCTCCTCTGCCGTAGCAACGTCTTCTGCGGGGAACACCGCAGAGACCGTCGCGTCCAGACGTCCTGAAGCGAGGCGGACGTCGAGCACGTCCGCCTCGCTGACTTCCGCGGCGGACCGGACCGCGTGTCCGGACGGCGCGAGGACGATCGAGTAGCCGCGCTCCAGCGTCGCCATCGGAGACAGCGCACGGACCCGCGCCAGCGTGTGCCCCAGATCGTCCGAAGCCCGGTCGAGCCGATGACCGATGCTGGCCCGGGCCCGCCGTGTGAGCTCGTCGAGGTCGTTGCGACGGCCGTCGATCATCGAGTACGGGGAAGCCAGTACCGGCCGCTGCCGGAACGAAGCCAGGCCCATGGCCTCGCGTTCTAGTATCCGGGCCACCGAGCGCCACGCGTTGCGCCGCAGCTCCGCGACCCGGTCCATCTCCTCGGCGACGTCCGGTACGACCCGCTTGGCGGCGTCGGTCGGCGTCGAGGCCCGGAAGTCGGCGACGAGGTCGAGGATCGGGGAGTCCGGCTCGTGCCCGATCGCGGAGACCACCGGCGTCTCGCACTCTCCGACCGCCCTGATGAGCGCTTCGTCGGAGAACGGGAGCAGGTCCTCTACAGAGCCGCCGCCGCGGGCGATGATGATGACGTCCACTTCGGGGTCGGCGTCGAGCTGGGCCAGCGCCGGCAGGATCTGCGGGACCGCCTTCGGCCCCTGCACGTCGGTGTTCACCACCCGGAACTGCACCCCTGGCCACCGGCGCTTGGCGTTCTCCAGAACGTCCCGCTCCGCTGCCGAGGCGCGTCCCGTAATAAGGCCGATGCTGCGCGGGAGGAACGGCAGAGGCTTCTTCCTCTGCGGATCGAACAGTCCCTCCGCCTTGAGCTTCGCCTTCAGCATCTCCAGCCGCGCCAGGAGCTCTCCAAGGCCGACCTGTCGGATCTCTTCAGCGCGGATGGAGAACGAGGAGCGCGGAACGTAGAAGTCCGGCTTCCCATAGACGATGACCCGCGCACCCTCTGTGAGCGGAGGCACTACTGCCTCGAATACGCGACGGAACGTGGTGATCTGTACGGAGACGTCCGCAGAGGGGTCCCGCAGCACCAGGTACACCATCTGTGACCCGGGCCGCTTGTTGATCTGCGCCAGCTGTCCCTCGACCCAGACCGCCCCCAGCCGGGAGATCCACCCGGCCACCGCCTCGGAGACCGCGCGGACGGGGATGGGCTGTTCGGCCGAGGATTGCATCGCCATAGAGAGGAGCGTAGCCATCGGCGGGGACGCTGCGCGGACGTGGCGAAGTTGTGGAGAGAGCCGATCATGGGCTGTGGATGCCGGTGCGCCGCCTACCATGGGAACCATGAACGTCTCTGCACCTGAAGACCGCCGCGTTCTCCTCGCCGCGCCCCGCGGCTACTGCGCCGGTGTGGACCGCGCGGTGGTGACCGTGGAGAAGGCGTTGGAGCTCTACGGCGCCCCGGTGTACGTCCGCAAGGAGATCGTGCACAACAAGCACGTCGTGCAGACTCTCCAGAGCCGCGGCGCGGTGTTCGTGGAGGAGACCGACGAGGTGCCCGAGGGCGCGACCGTGGTGTTCTCCGCGCACGGCGTGGCGCCGATCGTCCACGAGGAGGCGTCCCGGCGCAGCCTGAAGACCATCGACGCGACCTGCCCGCTGGTCACCAAGGTGCACAAGGAGGCCGTGCGCTTCGCCGAGCAGGACTACGACATCCTGCTCATCGGCCACGACGGCCACGAGGAGGTCGTCGGCACCACCGGCGAGGCCCCGGAGAACATCATCCTGGTCGACGGCCCGGACTCGGTGGCCGAGGTGCAGGTGCGCGACCCCGCCAAGGTGGCGTGGCTGTCGCAGACCACGCTGTCGGTGGACGAGACCATCGCGACCGTGGACCGGCTGCGCGCGAAGTTCCCGCTGCTGCTGGACCCGCCGTCCGACGACATCTGCTACGCCACCCAGAACCGGCAGACCGCGGTCAAGCGCATCGCCGCCGACTCGGACCTGGTCATCGTGGTCGGCTCCAAGAACTCCTCGAACTCGGTGCGCCTGGTCGAGGTGGCGCTGGAGTCCGGCGCCGGCGCCGCGTACCTGGTCGACTTCGCCTCCGAGATCAGCGAGGAGTGGCTGGCCGGCGTGCGCACGGTCGGGCTGACCTCCGGCGCCTCGGTCCCGGAGGACCTGGTCGAGGGCGTGCTGGACTGGCTCGCCGAGCGCGGGTACGGGACGGTCGAGGTCGTGCGCTCGGCCGAGGAGAAGCTGCTGTTCGCGCTGCCGCCGGAGCTGCGGAAGGACATGCGCGAGGGCAGTGAGGCGTAGCACGTAGGTCGGGGGCCTTTACGCGGCGAACGCTATAGCGTTCCCCGCGGTGGGATCACCAGGCGGAGCTCGGGGCCACGTCCCGCATCTGCGCCACCAACGTCTGTCCCCGGCGCGGTCCGTCGCCGGGGAAGCGCGGCTTGTGGCAGCTCCGGCAGCAGGGCAGGCGTTCTCCGGTGTCGGCGAACACCCACGTGCGGCGCCGCAGCCCTAA
The DNA here is from genome assembly GCF_015356825.1 of Catenulispora rubra. Lineage (GTDB taxonomy): Bacteria > Actinomycetota > Actinomycetes > Streptomycetales > Catenulisporaceae > Catenulispora > Catenulispora rubra. Next base: position 71,007 of record NZ_JAACYW010000020.1, read on the forward strand.
CGCGGAGCTGCGTTGCTCCTCCAGAAGCAGCGGCCTGGAGAGCTGGGCCGCGATCCAGTCCGCCGCGTTCTGCGCCATCTCCTCCGGCGCGGCCTGCCTGTCCTGCACGTTGATGTAGCCCGGCGCGCTCGGGGTGTAGTCCTCCCAGAACGAGCAGTCGTCGCCCCAGTAGCCGCCGAACTCTCCGCCCGCCAAGCGCATCTGCAGACCGAAGGGGTCGGCCTCCGGGACGGTGAGCACCGCCAACACCGACGGTCCGGCCAGGGCCAGGGCCCAGGAGTCGAAGGCGATCACGCCGAGTGGGTCCCAGCCCAGCGCGGCGCGCCGGAGCTCGGCGAGGAAGCGGCAGCCGTAGTCGTCGAGGGCGAAGCGGCCGCCGGGGTCGATCTCGAACCAGATCTTGCCGTTCATTTCTTGCGGTCCTCGCCGTCGTCGCCTCGCACGCCGTCCCGTCGCCCACGCCATCCACGCCATCCATGTCGTCTTCGCCGTGGGCCCGGCTACCGTTTGGCGGCGCTCCGCATGCCGGCCCAGCGTGCCGCGATCAGCGCCGCGGCCAGCGCGGTGCCGAGGAACAGCGGCCGCGGCTTGACCGCGAGCAGGGCGCCGAGCGAGGCGAGCTGGCCGACCGGGCCGTGGCCGGCGCGCATGACGCCGAACTGCACCGCTGTGAGCAGCCCCGCGCAGTACGCCAACGGCGGCACGATGACGCCGGCCAGCAGGTCGCGGCGGCGGACCAGGGTCGCGGCGTGGAAGGACGCGGCGACGAAGACCAGGTCGAAGAACCAGTGCACGTCGCCGGTGACCAGGGCGTCGAGGGCGGCGGCGGCAGCCGTGGGGCCGGTGACCATGAGCAGGACGCCCCAGGCGGTCAGGGCCTGGCGGCGGTTGGCGGAGCGTGCGGCGGTGCCAGTCCCAGTTCCGGCCTGGGTCGCCGGACGCGGTCTCGGCTGGGAATGTGCTTGGGAACGCGGCCGGGGCCGCGTGGGACCGGTCGAGCGGAAGTCCAGCGGGGCGGCCATGCGTTCCCGGCGCAGCGCGTCGCGGTCGCGGCGGGTCTGCGGGACCCGGGCGGGACGGGGCGCGAGGCGGCTGGCTTCGTTCACAGATCCGAACCTACGACGCGATTGCACGCAATTCGGGTAGCGAAACGCCGCCAGTGGAAGGTGCGTGCGCGGCGGCGACAGAATGAAGGTCTTGGCGGGCGCGGGCACGCAGCTCTGGGCGGTGCTAGTCCGACAAAGCCCGGGTCTGGATCTCGACCTGAGCCGGCACTGTCAGCTCCTCGTCGACCAGCCCGAGCTCGTTCAGCCGCCGCGCCGTCACCAGGACCCGCGACTCCAGCGAGCCCACGGACTGGTTGTAGGCGGCGACCGCGGAGTTCAGGCCCTTGCCGACCCGGTCCAGGTGCCCGCTCATCGTGTTCAGGCGCGCGTACAGCTCCCGGCCGAGTTCGAACACCTGCTGCGCGTTCGCCGCCAGCGCGTCCTGCGTCCAGGCGTACGCGACCGTGCGGAGCAGGGCGATCAGCGTGGTCGGGGTGGCGATCACCACGCGGCGCACGGCGGCGTGCTCCAGGAGTTCCGGATCGATATCCACAGCCTGTGAAAGGAAAGCCTCGCCGGGGACGAACAACACCACGAACTCCGGCGTGGGGCGGCCGCTGGCGCCCAGCGCCCGCCAGTAGGCCTTCGACGCCAGCTGGTCGACGTGCACGCGCAGGTGCTTGGCGTGCGCGGTCAGGTGCTCCAGCCGTACGGTCTCGTCCGTGGCCTCCGCGGCGTCCAGGTACGCGGCCAGCGGGGTCTTGGCGTCCACGACCACGTACTTGTCCCCGGCCAGGTGCACGACGAGGTCCGGCCGCAGCATGCCCTCCGAGCCGGTCGCGCCGTAGGAGCCGGGGAGCACCATCTGGGTGGTGAAGTCGCAGCGGTCGACCATGCCGGCCAGCTCCACCGCGCGGCGCAGGTGCATCTCGCCCCACTGGCCGCGCACCTCGGGCCGGCGCAGGGCGGTGACCAGCGCCGCGGTCTGCGTGCCGAGGGAGCCGGCGGCGGTGCGCACGTCCTCGATCTGCTGCGCCAGCGCCGCCTGCGAGGCGGCGCGGCCGCGCTCGATGTCGCGGAGCCGGTCGTCGAGCCGGGACAGGGACTCGTTGATCGGCCGGCCCGCGGCGTCGAACTGCGAGCCGGCCAGCGCCAGCAGCCGGTCCGCGGACTGGTCCAGCGCCTGCGAGTTCAGCGTCAGGCGGCGGGACCGCTCCCACAGCACGCCGAGCAGCGCGCCGAACGCGATCCCGATCACCAGCAGCAGCACAGGCATCATGGGTCCATATTGTCCCCTGGGGGCACGCCTGTGCGGTGGACTGCGGTTATGCCTTGCGCGCCTTGCGCGTCGCGGCGGTCAGCACGGCGCCCGCGCCGAGCAGCGCCAGGGCCGCCGCGACCTCGGCCGGGAGGCCGCCGGGCAGGCCGGTGGCCGGCAGCGTCCTGGCCACTTTCACGTCGAAGCTGCGGACCAGGATCTGGCCGTCGGCGGTCTCGATGCGCAGGGTGAAGCTGTCATTGCCGGTGAAGCCGGGGTTCGGGGTGTAGGTGACGGTGCAGTTGGCGTGCGAGGTGATGGTGCCATGCTCGGCGCCGCTGATCAGTCGATGTTCTTCGACGTGCCCTCGCACACCGGGATCACGACCGGCTGGCCGGGCTGGGTGACGACCGGCGGCGCCGTTGGTGTCGGCGACGTTGCCGACCAGGAAGGAGCTCGCCGGGTCCCAGGACGGCTGGTCGGTTTCGTTCTGGCCGCCGCAGGCGCTGGGCAGCGGCGTGCCCTGGCAGAAGTTGAACGAGCCCTGGAAACTGACCGGTACCTGCTTGCCGGCTGCGTCGCAGGCGGTCACGCGGACCTTCTCGGCGTCCACGTCGCCGAGCGCGAAGCCCCAGTTGCCGAAGACCTGCGCGAAGGGCGTCGAGGGGTTGAGGAACGCGCTCTGGCCCGAGGCCTGCGACGGCGCGGTGCTGTCCGTGGTGATCTGTACTGGTGAGAAAGGCTGTGTCGGCGGGACGTTGACCGTCGGAAACGTCACGCTCGCGCCGGCGAAGTCGAAGCTCGCGTACTGCTAATGCCCGGCGGCGGCGAGGGCGGACGGGGCGGTCGCGGG
>NZ_JAACYW010000200.1 GCF_015356825.1 Catenulispora rubra
ACCGACGACGTGGTCGCGGTGCTGGCCGAGTTCTCCGGCAAGAAGAGTTCTCCCATGTCGTTCGCCCCGGTCTTCACGATCGGCGGCGCCTACACCGACGTCGCCGACGACGCGACGGCGTTCGGCGATCTTGTCCAGGCGCCGTTCGATGCGCGCCAGTTCCTTCTTGGTCGCGCGGTCCTCGCGAGAGCCCGCACCACCGCTCGACAGGTTTGACTGCTGGGCGGGCGCTTTGGTTGTGCGGGAGTTGGAAACGTCTGTGGCGCGCTGTTCACGGTGGGCGAGGTACTCGTCGACGCCGCCGGGGAGCAGCCGGATCCGGCCGTCCCCGTACAGCGCGGCGACCCGGTCGGTGGTGCGCTCCAGGAAGTAGCGGTCGTGGCTGACCACGAGCAGGGTGCCGGGCCAGCCGTCGAGGATGTCCTCAAAAGCGGTGAGGGTGTCGATGTCCAGGTCGTTGGTGGGCTCGTCGAGCAGCAGCACGTTCGGGGCGTCCATCAGCAGCCTGAGCAGCTGCAGCCGGCGCCGCTCGCCGCCGGACAGGTCGCCGACCCGGGTCCACTGCTTCTCGCCGGCGAAGCCGAACCGCTCCAGCAGCTGCCCGGCGGTCAGGGTCTTGCCCTTGCCGATCTCGACCGTGGAGTGGACCTTCTCCACCGCTTCCAGCACCCGCCAGGTGGGGTCGATCTCGGCCACCTCCTGCGACAGGTGCGCCGGCTTCACGGTGACGCCGGTGACCACGCGCCCCGAATCCGGCTGCGCCTCGCCGAGCAGCAGCCGGACCAGCGAAGACTTGCCGGAGCCGTTGACGCCGATCAGGCCCAGCCGCTCGCCGGGGCCGAGCTGCCAGGTGACGTGCTGCAGCAGCTGCTTCTGCTCGGCGCCGTCGCCGACGGCGTAGGAGACATCCTCCAACTCGTAGACGGTCCGCCCGAGCCGGCTGGTCGCGAACTTCTGCAGCTCGGTGCTGTCTCGGGCCGGCGGCTCGGCGGCGATCAGCTCGTTGGCCGCCTCGATGCGGAACTTCGGCTTGCTGGTCCGGGCCGGGGCCCCGCGCCGCAGCCAGGCCAGCTCCTTGCGAAGCAGGTTCTGCTTGCGGTCCCACTCGGTGTCGGCCTGCCGCTGCCGCTCGGCGCGGGCCAGGACGTAGGCGGAGTAGCCGCCGTCGTAGTCGAGCACCTGGCCGTTGACGACCTCCCAGGTGCGGGTGGTGACGGCGTCCAGGAACCAGCGGTCGTGGGTGACGGTGAGCAGCGCGGGCTTGGCGGTGGCCAGATGCCGGGCCAGCCAGGCGATGCCCTCGACGTCGAGGTGGTTGGTGGGCTCGTCGAGCAGCAGCAGGTCGTGCTCGTTGATCAGGGCCTTGGCCAGCGCCACCCGCCGCCGCTCACCGCCGGACAGCGGCCCGATCCGGGTATCCATGCCGTCCGGGAAGGCGGGGAAGTCGGTGCCGCCGAACAACCCGGTGATGACGTCGCGCACCCGCGCGTCGGCCAGCCACTCGTGGTCGGGCTTGTCGGCGACCAGCTCGTGCCGGATGGTCGCGTCCGGATCCAGGCTGTCGTGCTGCCCGACGAACGCGATACGCAGCCCGCCCGTGTGCGTGACGCGCCCGGAATCGGGCTCGTCGAGCTTCGCGAGCACCCGCAGCAAGGTCGACTTGCCGCCGCCGTTACGGCCGACCACGCCGATCCGGTCGCCCTCGGACAAGCCCAGGGAGACTTTGTCGAGGAGGGTGCGGGCGGTGTAGGCCTTGGAGACGTTCTCCAGGTTGACGAGGTTGACAGCTTGGGGTGCCATTCCGACAACGCTACCGGGTGGTGGCAGGGGCGATGGTCACACGTCCGTGAGATCGATCTCCACCGGGAAGCCGAGGCTGGTCTTCACGACGCCGTCGAAGATGCCGGTGCTGCGGTACACCCCGGTCTCGCGGTTCAGCGAGTAGGTGTAAACAACCGGGACATCGCCCCGGACCTCGACACGCCAGTAGTACTGGATGCCGGCTGCGGCGTATTCCAGTGGTTTGACCATGCGATCAGTGCTTTCCGAGCCCGGCGAGACGATCTCGAAGACCGCGAGTACGGCCGACAGCGGGATCCTTCGTGTACGCGGTGTGTCCGCCGCGTACACGATCACATCGGGCTGGCGGTTCAGCAGTGGGATGTCCCGAAGACGGAGATCCACGTCCACCGTCGTGCGCCAGGCTGGCTTTCCGGCGGCCCTGACGCCGTTCGCGATGTGGAGGCCGATGTCATTGTGGAACGGGGTGGGACTCGGGCTCATGTGGACCATCCCGTCGACGATTTCGATGTTGCGGCAGAGCTCCTCCGGCATGGCGTCGTACTGCTCTGCGCTTATCTGCTCGTGCATCCACGAGTAGTCGACCGTCTCAACAGACATGTCCCACTCCTCCCTCCAGCTTTGTCGCCAGCCTAGCTGTGGCTCTCGATGTTCGGTACACCCGAAAGGACCAAATTGAGCAGCCGCCCCGCCCCCGCCTTGTCCAAAGGGTTGTTCCCGTTCCCGCACTTCGGCGACTGCACGCAGGAGGGGCACCCCTCCAGGCACTCGCACGCCGCGATCACGTCCCGGGTCGCCGTCAGCCAGGCCACGGCCGCGCCGTAGGCGCGCTCGGCGAAGCCGGCGCCGCCGGGGTGGCCGTCGTAGACGAACACCGTGAGGCGCTCGGTGTCGGGGTGCATCGGCATCGAGACGCCGCCGATGTCCCAGCGGTCGCAGGGGGTGAACAGGGGGAGCAGGCCGATGGAGGCGTGTTCGGCGGCGTGGGCGGCGCCGGCGCTCATGGCGGTGTCGAGTTCGGCGGCGCGCAGGGCCGCGGGGTCGACGGTCCACCAGACGGCGCGGGTGCGCAGGATGCGTTCCGGGAGGTCCAGGGGTTTGGTCTCGATGATCTGGCCGGTGCCTGCCTTGCGCTTCAGGTAGGAGACCACCTGGGTGCTCACCTCGACCGAGCCGAAGTGCAGGGAGGCGTCGCCCCAGTCCTGGGTCTGCTCGGTGTCCAGGATGGTCACCTGGACCACGTCCCGGGCCATCGTGCTGTAGTCCGGGTTGGCGCGGTGGACCAGCGCTATGTTCTGCTCCAGGTCCAGCTTGTCCACCAGGTACGTGTGGCCCTGGTGCAGGTACACGGCGCCGTCGTGCACCGTCGAGTGCGACGCGCCCTCGTCCACGGTGCCGAGCAGGCGGCCGGTCTGGCCCTCGACGATGCGGACCGTCGGGCCGCCGGTGCCGCGCAGGTCGGTCAGGGCCGAGGGGCGCTCGCGCCGGGTCCAGTACCAGCCCGTGGGCCGGCGGCGCAGGTACTCGCGGCGGGTCAGGTCGGTCAGCAGGGCCTCGGTGGTGGGGCCGAAGAGTTCCAGGTCGGCTTCCGTTAATGGGAGTTCTGCGGCGGCCGCGCAGAGGTGCGGCGCCAGGACGTACGGATTGTCCGGGTCCAGGACGGAGGCCTCGACCGGGCGGTCGAAGATCGACTCGGAGTGATGCACCAGGTAGGTGTCCAGCGGGTCGTCGCGCGCGATGAGGACCGCCAGTGCCCCCTGCCCGGCGCGTCCGGCGCGCCCTGCCTGTTGCCACAGAGAGGCGCGGGTACCGGGGAACCCGGCCATCAGCACGGCGTCGAGCCCTGCGACGTCCACGCCGAGCTCCAGAGCCGTCGTGGCGGCCAGGCCGACGAGCGCGCCGTCCAGGGAAGGGTCCATATGCAGAGCGGCCTCTAGAGCGCGGCGTTCGGTCTTGAGATATCCGCCGCGATACGCCGCGATGCGCTTTCCATAGCCCCTGCGTCGCTCCTCCAGGTAGTCGCGCGTCTGCATTGACACCTGTTCGGCACCGCGTCGGGATCGAGTGAAGACCACTGTGCGGACGTCGTCCAGGACCAAGTCCGTCAGCAGATCCGCGGCCTCCGCTGTAGCGGAGCGACGCACGGGTGCTCCGCGCTCCCCGATGAGGGTCGTCAGAGGGGGTTCCCAGAGGGCGAACACCAGCTGGCCGCGCGGAGAGAAGTCGTCAGTGACCGCCGAGACTTCAACGCCGGTGAGCCGCGAAGCCGACACGGCGGGATCGGCGGTGGTGGCCGAAGCCAGTATGAAAGTCGGACTGGAACCGTAGCGCGCGCAGATTCGGCGCAGCCGCCTGAGAACCGCCGCCACGTGTGAGCCGAAGACACCTTTATAGGTGTGGCATTCGTCGATGACCACATAGCGGAGCTTCCGCAGGAATGACGCCCAGCGCGCGTGTCCCGGCAGAAGTGAGTAATGCAGCATGTCCGGATTGCTCAGAACGTAGTTCGCATGCTGACGTACCCAGTCCCGCGCCTCGGCGTCCGTATCGCCGTCCAGAAGCCCGGCGCGGACCCCCGGTACGTCCAAACGAGTGAGACGCCTGAGTTGGTCCGCGGCCAACGCCTTCGTCGGCGCCAGGTACAGCGTGGTGCCCGCGTTCTCGCGGATCGCGGTCAGCGCCGGCAGCTGGAAGCCCATCGACTTGCCGGACGCGGTGCCGGTGGCGAGCGTCACATGCCGTCCGTCCCGGGCCGCCTCGGCCGCCGCGACCTGGTGCCGCCAGGGCCGGGGCACGCCTCCGGCCTCGCGGAACCCGTGCACCACGGCTTCGTCGACCCACTCCGGCCACTCCGCGTGCTCCGCGTCCCGGGCTGGTACCACGCGCACATGCGTCACACGTTCAGCGCGCGACGCGGGAACCGAGATCAGTCTCTCCAGCGTTGGTTGGACGGAAGCTTGGACAGAACCGGCGACGGAACCTTCCGGGATGCCGGCATCCGACCCGGGTGTTGGTGTGGACACACCACCCGTGTCGGGGTTTTGCTGGTAAGGAGGAGTCGGCGACATCGCAGTCCAGTATCCGACAGCCAGACCGACTCCATGCCCGAATCCCGACCTGGAATCCGGGCGACCATCCGAAACGACATGAACTTCCGGCGGCGCGGAGCACTCGCCTCCCCGCTAACGGGGCCAGTACGGCGCACCATTAGAGGGCACTTGACGCGAATCGTGGCCGAGTGTCACCCCGAGGTGATTGACTGTGCTCAAGCCCTGACCCGGGTGAAGCTGTACTTTGTGTTGCCGAGGACACACCTTTTCTCACCCCCGCCACGGCGGGAAGGCACCGATTTTGGAGGCCGGCAGTGGACCTGAAGCTGGAGACGCGAGACGAGAACGGCCGGACGATCGTCAAGGTCGGCGGGGAGATCGACGTGTACACCGCCCCGAAGCTGCGCGAACAGCTGGTCGAGCTGGTCGGTGCCGGGAAGTACCACCTGATCGTGGACATGGAGGACGTCGACTTCCTCGACTCCACCGGGCTGGGCGTCCTGGTCGGCGGCCTGAAGCGGGTGCGGGCGCACGACGGCTCGCTGCGCCTGGTCTGCACCCAGGAGCGGATCCTGAAGATCTTCCGGATCACCGGCCTGACCAAGGTGTTCCCGATCAGCGACAGCGTGGAGCAGGCCGTCACCGCCGTCGACTAGCGGACATCGGCGGGCCGCGTGGCGGGAGACAACCGCAGCGGCCAGGCCCGCCGCCCACCCGTCGCCCACCGCCACCCGTCATGGAGGCGCTTCGCGCCGCGGACTGATGGGCATCACATCCCGCACTTGTTCCTAAGGGGTCTGCCAACATGGATGCGCAATCGTCGGCCGTCGGCACGGTGGCCAAGACGGAGAGCGCCACGGCCGTTCTGCTGCGGTTCACCCCGCAGCCCGAGCATGTCCGGACCGCGCGCCTGGTCGCGGTCGCCCACGCCCGCCGGGTCGGCGTGGAGGCCGGCCTGCTCGACGAGGTCCGCCTCGCCGTCGGCGAGGCCTGTTCCCGGGCCGTGGGCCTGCACCAGCGGCACTGCCCGGGCGAACCGGTCGTGGTGGTGCTGGACGCGGTCGACGAGTCCGACTCCGGCCTGGTCGCCGACCGGTTCGTGGTGACGGTGGCCGACAAGGTCTCCGGCGCCGTGCCGGGCCAGCGCGACGGGGCCGCGGCCGCCGCCGACGGCGAGACCGCCGCCGAGGCGGCCGGTGACGACACCGACACCGACGGCGCCGCCGCCGACCAGGACGACGACGAGGAAGACCTCGACGACGCCGAGATGGGCCTGGCCGTTCTGACCGGCCTGGTCGACGACCTCGACATCACCTCCGGGCCCGACGGGGGCTCGGTCCGTATGGGATGGCCCGTCAAGGACTTCTGAGCACACGACTTCTGAGCACACTTATATGAACACCGGTTCGAGCCGCCGGCACAGGCTCAAGTAGGCTCGTAGCACTCATCGCGGCGGAGCGCCCCCATCCCTGGGTGCTCCGCCGATTTACTGGGCATCGCCCCACTTCATGTGACGCTTGCATTCACCAAACCGAGTGAAAAGTGTCCTTCATCACATAGCGATCCGTGAGGTCGGCGAAACGATCTGTTGACCGACCTCGGGTTTTCGCGCGTAGACTCCCCTGCCATTGGCTGTGATCTGAGTTACAGCGTCGGAAATACGGATCGTCACAGTGGAGGACGCATGCCGCGAATCGCGGACAGCGGCTCGACGGTGATCCCATTGGCCGGGGGCAACCTCGCCTGGATCTTCGTGGTGGCCGTGATCGCCCTGGGTGCGCTTGGCGTCGCCGGAATCCTCGTCAAAGAGGTTCTGGCGGCCAGTGAGGGCACGGAGAATATGAAACGCATCGCGGCCGCGGTGCAAGAAGGCGCCTCCGCGTACCTCGCGCGGCAGTTCCGTACGCTGGCGATCTTCGCGGCCGTGGCCTTCTTCCTGCTGCTGGCGCTGCCCGCCGACGACTGGTCGCAGCGTATCGGCCGCTCGGTGTTCTTCCTGGTCGGAGCCGCCTTCTCGGCCACCACCGGGTATGTCGGCATGTGGCTGGCGGTGCGCTCCAACGTGCGCGTGGCGGCCGCGGCGAACGAGTCAGGCTCGCCGCGCGCGATGCGCATCGCGTTCCGCACCGGCGGCGTGGTCGGGATGTTCACCGTCGGCCTGGGGCTGTTCGGCGCGGCCCTGGTGGTGCTCATCTACAAGGGCAACGCCCCGAACGTGCTGGAGGGCTTCGGCTTCGGCGCGGCCATGCTGGCCATGTTCATGCGAGTCGGCGGCGGCATCTTCACCAAGGCCGCCGATGTCGGCGCGGACCTGGTCGGCAAGATCGAGCAGAACATCCCCGAGGACGACCCGCGCAACGCCGCGACCATCGCGGACAACGTCGGCGACAACGTCGGCGACTGCGCGGGCATGGCCGCGGACCTGTTCGAATCCTACGCGGTGACGCTGGTCGCGGCGCTGATCCTGGGCAAGATCGCCTTCGGCACCCAGGGCCTGGTGTTCCCGCTGCTGGTGCCGGCGCTCGGCGTGATCACCGCGGTGATCGGCATCTTCGCGGTGTCCCCGCGCACCGGTGACAAGAACGCGATGGCGGCGATCAACCGCGGCTTCTTCATCAGCGCCGTCGTGGCGGTGATCCTGGTGGCGATCGCGGCGTTCACCTATCTGCCGGACAAGATCTCCAAGCTGGACCACGTCGATCCCAGTGTGCTGACCGACGCCGCGACCAAGGACCCGCGGCTGGTGGCCCTGGGCGCGGTGGTGATCGGCATCGTGGTGGCCGCGGTCATCCAGGTGCTGACCGGGTACTTCACCGAGACCACCCGGCGTCCGGTGCAGGACATCGGCAAGACCTCGCTGACCGGGCCTGCGACCGTGGTCCTGGCCGGCATCGGGATCGGTCTGGAGTCCGCCGTGTACTCGGCGCTGCTGATCGGCGGCGGCGTGTTCCTGGCGTACCTGCTCGGCGGCGCCTCCCTCACGCTGTCGCTGTTCGCGGTGGCCATGGCCGGCACGGGCCTTTTGACCACGGTCGGCGTCATCGTGGCGATGGACACCTTCGGCCCGGTCTCGGACAACGCGCAGGGCATCGCGGAGATGTCCGGCGACGTCGGCGAGGAGGGCGCGAAGGTGCTGACCTCGCTGGACGCGGTCGGCAACACCACCAAGGCGATCACCAAGGGCATCGCGATCGCGACCGCCGTGCTGGCCGCGACCGCGCTGTTCGGGTCGTTCACCCAGAAGATCACCGAGACCGTCGCCAAGGTCCACAACCCCAAGCTGGGGAGCTTGGAGCAGTCCCTGCAGTTCGGCGGGGTCCTGAACGTCGGCGACCCGCGCAACCTGTTCGGTCTGATCATCGGCGCGTCCGTGGTGTTCCTGTTCTCGGCCCTGGCGATCAACGCCGTGTCCCGGGCCGCGGGCGCGGTCGTGTACGAGGTCCGCCGCCAGTTCCGCGAGATCCCCGGGATCATGGACGGCACCGGCCGTCCGGAGTACGGCCGCGTGGTGGACATCGTCACCACCGACTCGCTGCGCGAACTGGTCACCCCGGGCCTGCTGGCGGTGATGGCGCCGATCGCGGTCGGCTTCTCCCTGGGCGTCGGCGCGCTGGGCTCCTACCTGGCCGGCACCATCGGCGCCGGCGTGCTGATGGCGGTCTTCCTGTCGAACTCCGGCGGGGCCTGGGACAACGCCAAGAAGCTGGTCGAGGACGGCAACTTCGGCGGCAAGGGCTCCGACGCGCACACCGCGACCATCGTCGGCGACACCATCGGCGACCCGTTCAAGGACACCGCCGGCCCCGCGATCAACCCGCTGATCAAGGTGATGAACCTGGTCAGCCTCCTGATCGTGCCGGCCGTGGTCCAGCTGTCGATCGGCACCTCGGCCAACGCCGCGGTCCGCGCCCTGATCGCGGGCGTCGCCATCCTGGTGATCGTCGCCGCGGTCTGGAACAGCAAGCGCAAGTCGATCGCCGTCTCCGACTCCAACTCCGACTCGCACTCCACCCCGGTCACCGGCACCGGCCCGGCGGTCGAGGCCGCGGCGTCTGGCGCGCCCGGCGCGCCGCGCAGCGGGGACGAGGACACGACGATGGAGGCTTCCGCGCAGTCGATCTGAGCGGTTGCTTCGGGAGTTCTCTCCTATTAAATGGGGCGCCCTCGGCCTTCGGGTCGGGGGCGCCCCTTTTGAGTGATTTACATTGCTTGGCGCCGGAGCTTTGAAGTACCTTCGAAGCCATGGGAACTGTGAGTGAATCCGTGCCGTTCTCCGAGCTGATCCAGCATCCCCGCGAGACGACCCTGCGGCTTGATGAAGCCGAGACGCTGCGTTTGGTGCGCCGGAACCAGCCGGATCTGATGTTGGCGACCGTCGAGCGTGCCGAGCGGGACGCCGAGGTCTTCGACATCACGACGCGCCTGTTGGTGGGGATAATCGCCCAGGAGCCCTCGCGTGAGGTGCTGCGCAGCTCTCTGATGGGCGTGTTCGCTTGGACGAGGTTCCTCCCAGCCGACGAGGTCGACGAATTCCTGACCGAACTGGTTGACGTCGCCAGGGCATCGGCAGAGATCCGCAACCTACGGCCGGTCGCGCAGGTCGTCGTAGAGTGGCAGCACACTGCGGAGATTCATGCGGACGCGGAGTTGTATCGGAGGCTGACCAGAGAGCATTCGACGGAGGATGACTTCGAGCCGGTAGAGGTGCCGATCGAACCGGGCGAGGAAGACGAGTGAGCCCGAAGCGTGGCGACGACGTCGCGCCTCCGCCCATTGATGACGAGTGGCGGATCCGCTACGCGGAAACGGATACCGTCAATGGCTGGCGTGACCTGTGCGGCAAGGCTCGGCGGAATACTCGGAAGGCGTATGAGACCCTCCGCTCGAACCCCAATCCCGCGCAACCTACGGCCCGACACCATCTGCTGAAGGGTTCGCTGGCATACGTAGTCACCAACGGAGTGCGCATGGCGCATTGGCAGTACGAGGTCACCGGCGGTGGCCGGATCTGGTACTACATCGATGTCGCGAACCGGACAGTCTGGCTGGACTACGCCGGGCTCGGCCACCCGAAAGCGACCGACTGATCTGGCGCCCTCGGCCTTCGGGTCGGGGGCGCCCCGTCTTTCCCGCGACAATGGACTCATGGAGAAGCTGCGCGAAGCCCTGATCGAGGCCGACTACACCGTCGACGGCGTCCTGGAGGTCCTCGGTCCGCTGGCGTATGCGGCGCTGGCCAGGAGCGAGAGTGTGCCGGCGCTGCGGGCGACGACCGGGGGGTCGCCGGTTGAGACGCTGATCCGGCTCTTCCTTTTGCAGCAGTCGGTGGACCGGAAGGCTGTGGAGGCTGCGTTGCCGGTCGAGGAGTCGGTGGCTGCCGGGCTGGTCGCGGTGGAGGGGGACCAGGTGCGGGCTGCCATCGACATCCGGCCCTACGGGGACGACGACGGCCACGACTGGTACCTGGTCTCCGACCTGTCCGGTGGGCTGCACGCGCAGGGGCAGGGCCATCCGGTGCGCGAGGACCATGTGCTCGGCGTCGGGGGTGCGTCCACGACGCTGGCGCAGCTCACCATCCGGGACCGGTTCGGGTCGGCGCTGGACGTCGGGACCGGTGGGGGTGTGCAGGCGCTGCACCTGTCGACGCACGTCGACCGGGTCGTCGGCAGCGACCGGAATCCACGGGCGCTCAAGCTGGCGCGGATGACGCAGCAGCTCTCCGGGGTGGCGCCGTTCGAGCTTTGCGAGGGTTCCCTGTTTGAGCCAGTTGAGGGAGAGCTGTTCGATCTGATCGTCTCCAACCCGCCGTTCGTCATCTCGCCGGACAACGCCGCGCGGGGTGGCCGCTTCGTCTACCGTGACTCCGGGCTGCCGGCCGACGAGGTGTGCCGCCAGCTCGTCGCCAACGCGCACCGGCACCTGGCCGAGGACGGCTGGTGTCAGGTCCTGGCCAACTGGCTGCATGTGGACGGCGTGGACTGGCGCGAGCGGGTGGCCGGCTGGGTCCGGGACACCGGCTGCGACGCGTGGGTGGTGCAGCGCGAGGCGCAGGACCCGGCCGAGTACGTCGAGCTCTGGCTGCGCGACTCCGGCGAGTACGGCACCCCGGACTACCCGCAGCGCTACGACGCCTGGCTGGACTACTTCGAGCAGAACAAGGTCAGTGCCATCGGCTTCGGCTGGATCACCCTGCACAACGCCGGCGCCGACAGCCCCCTGATGCGCCTGGAGGAGATCTCGCACCCGGTCGAGCAGCCGCTCGGGCCGCACATCCCCAGCTGGTTCGCCCGCCACGACTTCCTGCGCGGCACCGACGACGAGGCCCTGATGCACCGCAAGTTGGCGGTTGCGCCGGACGTGCGCTGGGAGCAGGTGGCGCGGCCGACGTACGAGGGCGGCAGCGGCTGGGGCAGCGACTCCTCGCGGCTGAGCCAGCAGGAGGGCTTCATGCGCTCGGCGGACATCGACCCGGTCGGGGCGGCTGTGGTGGGTGCGTCGGATGGTGAGACGCCACTCGGGGAAATCTTGGACGCCGTCGGCGAACGCTACGGGATCGACGGCCGGAGCCTGCGCACCGGCGCGGTCGAGGCCATCCGGGGGCTGGTCGAAGACGGTTATCTGTTCCCCGTGGCCTAGGCGACATCCGGGGCTGTCATCAGCCTCGATCCCCTCAACACCGGTTGTCGTACGTCACATCCGTCCCACCTCTGGCGTTTTCGGGTTCCGTCCTATACGCCAGTTCGGGTTAACGTTCGGTTGTACGCCGACCATTCAAGACAACGAGTAGGACACAGTAGACAGCGCGGAGACGTACGGCTGAGGTACGGTCACTCTCCGTTGGTGTCGCGGAATCCCGACCACGTGTCACACCGCGGTGTGCGGGGTACGCCCAAGCGCGTATCCCTTGGGGCTAGAAGCTGGGAAGCAGAGGTAACGGTGGCAGGCAAGGGTTCAGCGGACTCGGGCGGCGCGACTCGCCGGCTGGTCATCGTCGAGTCGCCGGCCAAGGCGAAGACGATCAAGGGCTACCTCGGAGCGGGTTACACCGTCGAGGCCTCGGTCGGCCATATCCGCGACCTCCCAGCCGGGGCGGACGAGGTGCCCGAGAAGTACAAGGGCACCTCGATGGGCCGGCTCGGGGTGGACGTGGACGGCGACTTCGAGCCGCTGTACCTGGTCAACGCCGACAAGCGCAAGCAGGTCGCCAAGCTCAAGGACCTGCTCAAGGAAGCCGACGAACTCCTGCTCGCCACCGACGAGGACCGCGAGGGCGAGGCCATCGCGTGGCACCTGCAGGAGGTGCTCAAGCCCAAGGTCCCCTCCAAGCGCATGGTGTTCCACGAGATCACCCGCGAGGCGATCCAGGAGGCCGCGCGCAACACCCGCGAGATCAACATGCCGCTGGTCGACGCGCAGGAGACCCGGCGCATCCTGGACCGGCTGTACGGCTACGAGGTCTCCCCGGTGCTGTGGAAGAAGGTCCGCACCGGGCTGTCGGCCGGCCGCGTGCAGTCGGTGGCCACCCGCATGGTCGTGGACCGGGAGCGGGAGCGCATCGCGTTCACCGCCGCCGAGTACTGGGACCTGACCGGCACGTTCGAGACCCTGAAGGCCGGCGGCCCGGACGACCCGCGGGCGATGACCGCGCGGCTGTCCAGCGTCGACGGCAAGCGCGTGGCCGCCGGGCGCGACTTCGGCCCGGACGGGCGGCTCAAGTCCGGCAGCCAGAACGTCGCGCACCTCACCGAGGTCACCGCCAAGGCGCTGGCCGCCGCGCTGCGGGACGCCGACTTCAGCGTGCGCGGCGTGGAGCGCAAGCCGTACCGGCGCTCGCCGTACGCGCCGTTCCGGACCACCACGATGCAGCAGGAGGCCAGCCGCAAGCTCGGCATGGACTCCAAGCGCGCCATGCGGGTCGCGCAGAGCCTGTACGAGAACGGCTACATCACCTATATGCGTACCGACAGCATCACGCTGTCGGACACGGCGCTGAACGCCGCGCGGACCCAGGTGCGCGACCTTTACGGCGCCGACTACCTGCCGGACGTTCCGCGGCGCTACGACTCCAAGGTGAAGAACGCGCAGGAGGCGCACGAGGCGATCCGCCCCTCCGGCGACACGTTCCGCACCCCGGCGCAGACCGGCCTGCACGGCGACGAGTTCCGGCTCTACGAGCTGATCTGGATGCGCACCGTCGCCTCGCAGATGAAGGACGCCACCGGGCACACCGTGACCGTGAAGGTCGGCGGCGCCGCCTCCGACGGCCGGGACGTGGAGTTCAGCGCCAGCGGCCGCATCATCTCCTTCCACGGCTTCCTGAAGGCCTACGTGGAGGGCACCGACGACCCGGACGCCGCGCTGGACGACTCCGAGCAGCGGCTGCCGGCGGTGGCCGAGGGCGACGCGCTGACCACCACCAAGGTCACCGCGGACGGGCACTCGACCAAGCCGCCCGCGCGCTTCACCGAGGCCTCGCTGATCAAGGAGATGGAAGAGCGCGAGATCGGCCGGCCCTCGACGTACTCCACGATCCTGGGCACGATCCTGGACCGCGGCTACGCGTTCAAGAAGGGCACGGCGCTGGTCCCGTCCTACATCGCCTTCGCGGTCGTCGGACTGCTGGAGAACCACTTCGGCGACCTGGTGAACTACGAGTTCACCGCGCGCATGGAGGACGACCTGGACCGCATCGCGCGCGGCGAGGCGCAGCGGGTGCCGTGGCTGCGGCGGTTCTACTTCGGCCCGACCGAACAGGAGCGGGGCGGCGGCGCCGATCTCAGGGGCGGCGACAACAGCGTCGTGTTCGACCACCTCGGCGGCCTCAAGGACCTGGTGACGGACCTGGGCAACATCGACGCCCGGGAGGTGAACTCGTTCGCGGTCGGGAGCGAGGGGATCATCCTGCGGGTGGGCCGCTTCGGGCCGTACATCGAGCGCAACCTGGAGGACGGCACCCAGCAGCGCGCGAGCGTCCCGGACGACCTGCCGCCGGACGAGCTGACCCCGGCGTTCGCCGAGGAGCTGTTCCTGCTCCCCAGCGGCGACCGGGAACTGGGCAAGGACCCGTCGACGGGCTTCGAGGTGGTGGCCAAGGCCGGCCGCTTCGGCCCGTACGTCACCGAGATCCTGCCCGAGGGGACGCCGACCCGCGGCAAGAAGGCGGTGAAGGCCCGTACCGGATCCCTGTTCAAGAGCATGGGCCTGGACTCGGTGACGCTGGAGGAGGCGCTGCAGCTGATGTCGCTGCCGCGCGTGGTCGGCGCCGACCCGGAGTCCGCCGAGGAGATCACGGTCCAGAACGGCCGCTACGGCCCGTACCTGAAGAAGGGTGCGGACTCCCGCTCGATCACCTCCGAGGAGCAGATCTTCACGATCACGCTCGAAGAGGCGCTGGAGATCTACAAGCAGCCGAAGGCCCGCGGACGCGGCGCGGCCAAGCCGCCGCTGCGCGAGATGGGGCCGGACCCGGTGTCGGGCAAGCCGATCGTGATCAAGTCGGGCTTCTACGGCGAGTACCTGACCGACGGCGAGACCAACGTGACCATCCCCAAGAGCGAGACGGTCGAGGGGATCACGCCGGCGAAGGCCTACGAACTGCTGGCCGAGAAGCGCGCGAAGGGGCCGGCGAAGAAGACGGCCAAGAAGGCCGCCGCGAAGAAGACCCCGGCGAAGAAGACGGCGGCTTCGGGGACGAAGACGGCGAAGGCCACGGCGGCGAAGAAGACCGCTGCCAAGAAGACGGCTAGTTCGGGGACGAAGTAGGGCGGGGCCGAAGTCGGCAGGGACGCAGTAGGGACGACGTAGCGCGGGGGTGTCCGGCGGTCGGCCGTGGGTGCCGGGCGCCGGGTGTCGCCGCAAACGGTCGGGTGCGGCCGGCGGCACCGCCCGGACACCCTCGACGACCACCGCTGACCGCCTCCCCGGCGAGTTCGGCCGACCGGGGACGGGGCGGACCGGCCATAATGGCGCGCATGAGTTCGAGCACGCGTCGGGCCCACGGCGTCGACATCCGCGAGGCGGTGGCGGGGGACGCCGAGGACATCGGGCGGGTGCGGCACGCGTCGTGGCAGGTCGCCTATTCGGGGCTGATGCCGGCCGACTATCTCGCGGGGCTGTCGGTGGACGGGTTCGTGCTCAGTGCGCGGCGGATGCTGGCGGACCGGGCGGCGCGGCGGGCGGAGGTGCTGGTCGCCGAGGTGGGCGGGGTGGTGTCCGGTTTCGCGTCGGTGGGGCCGAGCCGGGACGCCGACGAGGATCGGGACCGGGTCGGGGAGCTGTACGCCATATACCTCGATCCGGCGATCTGGCGGCTCGGGATCGGCGCCCGGTTGCAGCAGGTCGCGCTCCAGCGGCTGCGGGACGAGGGGTACGCCGAGGCCACGCTGTGGGTGCTGGCGACCAACGGCCCGTCGCGGGCGTTCTACGAGCACACCGGCTGGCGGCACGACGGCGGGGTCTCCGGGTTCGAGGCCGGGGCCGAGGTGCTGGACGAGACGCGGTACCGCAGGACTTTGTGATCTTGGTGGTCTTGGCCGGGTGACGGCAGTCGGCCGGTCGGCCGGTCGCCAGGACTGCCCGATGCCCGCTCGATGTCCGCTCGGCGCCCAGTCGACGTCCACCTGTGTCCCTCTTTCGGTGGAAACCTTCAGCCCCCTGACCACGCCTCGCGCGATCCGCCCTTTTTGTGATGAAAGGTCGTCGGTGACGGTGGGTAGCTCATCCCACAGTCCATGAGGACACGGACACACTCGGGCGGCGCGGAAGGAGTTCGGCATGCGGGGACGCGGACACGGCCGGCGGGCGACGCTCGTCACGGCCACCGTCCTGACGGCGGCCCTCCTCGGCGCCGCCGCGCACGCCGACCCGGGCACGCCCGTGATCCCCGGCCAGGGCACCATCGACCGGGCCAAAGCCGACGTCCGCGACCGCCAGAGCGCCGCCGACCGGATCCAGGCCGCCCTGGACGCCGCCAGCAGCCACCTGCACGCCCTAGAGGCGAGCGCCGGGCTCGCGGCGGAGGCGTACGACACGGCCATGGCACAGGCCGCGACGGCGGCCCAGGCGGCCGACGAGGCCCGGACCCGCGCGGCCGCCGCCCTGGACGCGCAGCACCAGGCCGAGGCGCGGCTCGGGGCGTTCGCGGCCGAGATGTACCGGCAGGGCCCGGACATGGCGATGGCCGTGGCCTTCCTGCACGTCGGCTCCCTGCACGACTACGCCGTCCGCCGCCAGGTCCAGGCGAACCACAACGCGGCCGAGGCCCTGGCCGTCTCCGGCGCGCGACAGGCGACGAAGGACGCGGCGGCGGCGCGTCAGAAGGCTGACCGGACGGCAGCGGACCAGCGCCAGGCCGAGGCGCGGGCGGAGAGCGCGCTGGGTGCGGCGCGGGCGGCGGCGGCCGACGCGCAGAGCCAGGTCGCGGGGATCCAGGCGCAGCAGAACACGCTGGTGCAGCAACTGGCGGCGGCCCAGGGCATCGAGGTCGGGCTGGAGCGGCAGCGGGAGGCCGGGCTGGCGGAACTCGCGGCGCAGCAGGCGGCGGCTCGGCAGGCGGCCGCGGCCGCCGCTGCGGCGTCGGCGGCCCGGGCTGCGGGAGCTGGGTCCGGCGGCGGCTCGGCGCACGCGCCCTCGGGCGGCGGCGCGACGTGGACGCCGCCGTCGGCCGGACCCGTGCCGTACGCGGAAGGCGCCGTCCGCCAGATGCTGAACTACATCTACGCGCAGCTCGGCAAGCCCTACGTCTGGGGCGGCGCGGGTCCGGACGTCTTCGACTGCTCCGGCCTGGCGATGCGCGGCCTGGAAGCCGGCGGCTGGTCCTTCCCGCACCCAGCGCAATGGCAGTACCTGGCGATGCGCTCGCTCACCTACAACCAGCTCCGCCCCGGCGACCTGGTCTTCTGGGCGGAGGACGGCGCCAACCCGCACACCATCTACCACGAGGCCGTGTACATCGGGAACGACCGCATCATCCAGGCGCCGCACCCCGGAGGCGTGGTCGAGCAGCAGTCGCTGTGGATCAACGGGACGCCGAGCTTCTACGGCCGGCCGTAGCCGGCGAGCGCTTACTCGCCGGACCTCGGGGGGACACGTGGTGCCGATAGCGTGTCAGCATGCCGATACCCGAATTCATCGTCGAGATCCGCAAGAAGATCGGTCACGACCTGCTGTGGCTCCCCGGCGTCACCGGCCTGGTCGTCGACGACGAGCAGCGCGTGCTGGTGGTGCGGCGGTCCGACAACCTCCAGTGGACGCTCGTCTCGGGCTGCCTGGACCCGGGGGAGCAGCCGGCGGTCGGGATCGTGCGCGAGATCCTGGAGGAGACCGGGGTGACGGCGCGCGCCGAGCGGGTCCTGGCGGTGGACGTGACCGGCCAGTTCGCGCATCCCAACGGGGACGAGACCGTGTTCATGGACGTCGCGTTCCTCTGTCGCGCGACGGGAGGGACCGCGCGGGTCAACGACGACGAGTCCGTGGACGTCGCGTGGGTCCCGATCGGGGAGTTGCCGGAGCTTCCGGAGCGGCATCGGGCCTATGTGAAGCAGTACCTGTCGGGAGTGGAAGCCGCTTGGTTCGCTGAATGACGTCGTGCGGTCAGGGAAGCGGCACGATCGCCGTGGGTGCGGTCAGCAGTGGCACAACAGCCGCACGACCACGCAGTCCTCGTCCAGTCCTTCGAGATACGCCGTGGACCGCCGGGCGAACGTGTCGCTCTCCTCGTCCGGATCGGGGCTGTAGGGCTTGATGCCGGTCCACTCGCCGTCGAGCGTCAGCAGCGCGGCGCGTGCGACGGCCCAGGTCTCGGCCAGCTCGAAGCCGGGCCGCGGGTCCCGGGTGTAGATCGTGATCGGGTCCGTGTCGGGGCCGAGGACCCAGGCGCCCAGGCTCGGGTAGCGCTCGAAGACCGACTGGTGGTTCAGGGCCTTGATGAGCGGCTGCGCGTGGTGGTCGTCGACCGCCTGCCGGCGCGGGTAGCCCTCGGGGTCGGCGGCGTGCCGGGCCAGGAACGCGGTGAGCGGCTCGGCCGGGGGGTGGTCGGCGACCAGGCGCTCGAAGTCGCGCATCTGCGCCTCCCAGTACGTCAGCGCCTCGGCGCGGGCCGCGCGGCGGCAGGCGTCGAAGTCCAGCAGGCCGCGCGGGCCGCCGTCGCAGCGCAGCGGTTCGTGCGGGGTGCCGACGACGACCGGGTCGGCGTGGATCAGCCGCGGGTCGCCGTCGTGCCGCGGGTTCACGGCGAAGCGCTGCCGCCCGGCGTCCACGCGGTACCAGTCCCAGGTGGCGTCCGGGTCGAAGTCGTCGCCGCGGTTCATGTCGAACGGCGCCATCGCCTCGGCCAGCGCGCGCTCGACGTCGGTGAGCGCGGACGGCGCCAGGCAGACGTTCACCCGGTACTTGCTCATGGATGCGGCCCCTCTCGCCGGTCGCGAAGGGGCCGATGGTAGTCGTCCGCGGCCGCCGGCGGCCAACTGGATGTGCGTGCTCGGAGATTCTTTGGCGGGGATGTCACAGGGGATGTCACAAACCGGCGCGCGCCGGAGTCATAGAGGTGATGACGACGACGCAGCTTGCTGAGGAGCCCGAAATGACCGGCACGACCGGCACGACCACCATCCGTAGCCACCAATACCGGGTCAGTCCCGAGAAGTTCGAGGAGTTCAGTGTCCGGCGTGCGGCCGTCATCGACGCGGTGCGGGCGAAGCACCCGGCGCTGGCCGCGACCCGGCTGGTCCGGCTGGAGGACGGCAGCTACTCGGACGTGTGGGTCTGGGAGAGCGCCGAGCACATGGGCCGGGCGCTGGCCGATCTGCCGAACACGCCCGAGGCGTTCGCTGCGATGTCGATGGTTGAGGGGAATGTGGCGCAGAGCGGTCTGGTGCTGGACGAGCGCTGAGCCATCTCGAAGGCGTTCCGGGACGTCGCGGCCGAGGGGGGCCGTGGCAGTACGGCCAGGCGTGGCGACTCCCGGAAACGCGAAGCCCCCGGCGGGATCTGCTCCCGCCGGGGGCTCCGACGTTCTCAACCGAGTACTCCGCCGTGCTTTCCACCGTGCCGGTCCGGGCCGGGGGCCGGCGGGTGGCACCGCATGGCCGGCGCCACCGCCTGGCTACAGGTGGTGGACCTTCTCCTCTTCCGGCAGGTCCTCGAACCGCTTGTAGGAGCGCTGGATCTCGGTCTCGGCCTGGGCCCGGTTCTGCCACTCGGCGTGGTGGACCTCCTTGCCCGGCTCCAGGTCCTTGTAGCTGGTGAAGAAGTGCTGGATCTCCTGGCGCTCGAACTCGGAGATGTGGTGGTAGTCACGCAGGTGCTCGAAGCGCGGGTCGGTGGCCGGGACGCAGAGGATCTTGTCGTCGCCGCCGGCCTCGTCGGCCATGTTCAGCATGCCGATCGCGCGGCAGCGGATCAGGCAGCCCGGGAACGTGGGCTCGTCGAGCAGGACCATGGCGTCCAGCGGGTCGCCGTCCAGGGACAGCGTGTCCTCGATGAAGCCGTAGTCGGTCGGGTAGACCATCGAGGTGAAAAGCATGCGGTCCAGCCGTATGCGGCCGGTCTTGTGGTCGACCTCGTACTTGTTGCGCTGGCCCTTGGGGATCTCGATGAGAACGTCGAACTCCATTGGTCTTTCCTCGTTTCCGCGCTTTCAGGTGCTGCTACTAGTGTCGCCCAGACAGGCGGTGACGACAGAGTTCGCGAGATCAAGGAGTGACCTGAGTGGCAAGACAGGTGCCGGGAACGCTGCCGACCGCCATTGTGTCAGCCGCGCTCGGGATCGTACTGGCCGCCGGCTGCGTGTGGGCGGCCGGCCCGTGGTCCGGCGGGCAACGCGTGAGCGAACGCGGGGGGCGCTCGCGGGTGGCCGACAAGCCGGTCGCGCAGGCGTCGCAGGACTCGGTCGCCCCCTCCTCGCCGGCCCCGTCGACCCGCTCCGCCGGACCCACGCACGCCCCGGCCGGAGCCGCGCTGCTCCCCGTTCTCGCAGGTGACAAGCCCGGCGGCGCGCTGACGGCCGCCGAACTGGCCAGCGCTCTCGGACCGCTGACGCTGGCGCCGGGACTCGGCAAACACGTCGGGATCGCGGTCGCCGACCCGGCCTCGGACGCTCTGTTGTTCGACGACCACGCCGCCGGGAGCTTCGCGCCGGCGTCGACGAACAAGGTGGTCACGGCGGTGGCCGCGCTGGCGGCGCTCGGGCCGGACGAGCAGTTCACGACGCGGGTGGTGCAGGGCCCGAACTCGGGGTCGGGATCGGCCGCGACGGCGTCGATCGTGCTGGTCGGAGGGGGTGACCCGACGCTGTCGACGCAGGGTCCTTCCTCGGACCCGGGGTACCGGCCGGCGTCGCTGGACGACCTCGCGGCGCGGACCGCGGCGGCCCTTCAGGCCAAGGGCGTGAATTCGGTCACACTGGGCTACGACGCGTCGGTTTTCGGCGGCCCGGCCCTGAACCCGACGTGGTCGCCGGGCTACACGGACGGGAACGTGGCGCCGGTGGTCGGCCTGATGGTCGACGAGGGGCGCGCGAAGGCCGCCGACGACCTGAGCCCGCGGGTGACGGACCCGGCCGCGGTGGCGGCGGTGGACTTCGCCGGGCGGCTGGCGGCGCACGGGGTGCAGGTGGTGGGGAAGCCTTCGGCCACGTCGGGCGGATCGGCTGCGGCGGGCGCGTCGGAGCTGGCGCGCGTCTCGTCGCCACGGCTGGCGGACCTGGTCGAGCACATGCTGACGGTGTCGGACAACGACCTGGCGGAGTCGCTGCTGCGGCACGTGGCGCTGGCCGACGGGAAGCCGGCGACGTTCCAGGGCGGCGTCGCGGCGGTGCGCGACCAGCTGGGTAAGCTGGACCTGAACCTGGCGGGCTTGAACGTCCTGGACGGCAGCGGCTTGTCCCACGCGGACCGGATCGCCCCGGAGTTCCTGGTCAAGATCCTGTCGACGGCCGCCGCGGACAACCACCCGGACCTACGCGCGGCCCTGACCGGCCTTCCGGTGGCGGGCTTCACCGGAACCCTGGCCGAGGACGGCCGCTACACGACCCCGCCCTCCCTGGCCGGAGCCGGCCTGGTCCGAGCGAAGACAGGCTCGCTGACCGGCGTGGTGACGCTGGCGGGGCTGGTACGCGACAACTCGGGGCAACTGCTGGTGTTCGCCCTGATGGCGGACCAGGCCCCGGACACCGCCGCGGCGCGCGGGGCGGTGGACCGGCTGGCGACGGCGCTGGCGGGCTGCGGGTGCGGTGGCGCGGCGGCTGGCGGGTAGGCGAGCGGCTAGGCAGCGGCGGCGGCGGCGTGGCGGTCGGGCGGCGGACCGGCTGGCGGCGCAGCTCGGCGCGAACGAGGCAGCATGTGTGCGATGGCTGGGCGGGGATGGCGGGCGCGAGGAAATCAGGGCGGGCAGCGCGCGGTCGGCGCAGAGCGATGGCTGAGCAGGCGGCGGCGTGGCGATCGGGCGGCTGTGCGGCGATAGCGGTGGCGAATATGCGCCAAGCGAGCGCCAATCGGTCGGGCGCGGCGTCGCGAATCAGTTGTCGGTCCCAACCGCCTAAAC
>NZ_JAACYW010000201.1 GCF_015356825.1 Catenulispora rubra
CGACACCAGCCACCAGCCACCAGCCACCAGCACCCACACACAGAGCAGGAGCCCCTGATCTCAGACACGCCAGTCGGCGTCGAAGGCGCGCGCCGGATTCCCGCGAAAGAAGGCGTCGGCGACGTCGGGGCCGAAGTCCCGGAGCACGCGGGCCCTGATATCGGTGAGCAGATGGGGGATGCCGGGTCCGCCGCCGCCGGCGGCGCGGGCCGCGGCGCTGGTGGTGTCGCCGCCGAGCAGGACGCGGTCGGCGTGACCGGCCTCGGCCAGCGCGGCGAGGCAGTCGAACAGGCGCCAGTCGGTGGCGTGGTTGGCGCGGGAGGGGCCGTCGAAGCCGAGGAAGGCCCCTGCTTCGGCCGCCTCGCGGTGCGGTCCGAGGTCGGGGAAGCGGTTCAGATGCCCCAGAATGACCGATGAGGCGGGGACTCGGTCCAGCTCTCTCAGCACTCCGAGCGGATGCGTGCCGCCTTCCAAGTGCACTGCGATCGTGGATCCGGTGGCGTGGTACGCCGTGGCCGCCGCCTCGAAGGTCACGGATGCGTGCCGGTCCACCTGGTGGAAGTCGCCGGCGACCTTGATCAGGCCGGCTCGTGCGGGCAGCGGCGGACCATCCGGCTCCTCATCGCGCCGAAGTCCTTCGCTGAGCTCTGCGATGAACCGCTCGGCCAGGCCGTCGAGCAGGCGCGGCAGCTTTTCCGGCTGGTAGTGCCCTGCCTGGTGCAGTCCGGTGGCCGCGATGATGCGCACGCCGGTTGTTTCTGACAGTGCCGGCAGTACCTCCGCGCGCCGTCCCAACCCCATGGGCGACCACTGCGCCAGCGCCTGTCCGCCAGCCTCGGCGAAGGCTCGCAGCTCGGCCTCGGCCGCCGAAGGGTCGTTCAGCTCCTGGCCGAGCAGCTTGGCCGAGGCGAAGAACAGGTGGTCGTGCGAGTCCGTGACGCCCAGCGTGTCCGGCGCGATGTCGCCCAGGACCGTGCGGATCACTTGTCGGCCGCCTCGAACGCTGCTGCGGCGGCGCGCAGCCCGGCCAGCGCCTTCGGCACGCCGACGTACGGCGCCAGGTGTACGAAGACCTCCACGATCTCCTCGCGGCTCATGCCGATCCGCTCGCTGGTCTTGACGTGCCCGATCAGCTGGGGGTCCACTCCGCCGAGCGCCGTCAGCGCGGCCAGGTTCGCGATCTGCCGCTCCCGCAGGCCCAGCGCGGGGCGCTGGTACGTGCCGCCGAACAGGGCCGTCACGATCCAGTCCGTGAAGCCCGGCGCCAGCTTCTCCAGGCCCGGCAGTGCGGCGTTCTGCGTCGCCTCGTCCTGGAGCACGTCCAGCAGGGTGTAGCCGGCCTCGCGGTCCAAGGTGGCTGCTTCGAAGTCCATGGGTGGTCCTCCCGAATTCATGTAACGTCTCAAGCGTTACTTGAGCACGTTAGCAGGTGTAACGGTAAGAGCGTTACACTTTTCCGCATGGAGATCGTTCCCTTCCGCTTCGACACCGGCGCGACGTGGCTGAACCTGCTCGCCACGCGCGGCAGCGCCTTCGGCCGCCATCCGGAGGAGCGCATTCCCACGCCGGAGCGCTTGGCGGACTGGCTGGCGGCCGTGGAGCTGGCGCCGGAGGCGCCGGTGACCGTCGCCGATCTGGAGCTAGCCTGGCACCTGCGCGAGACGCTGCGTCCGCTGGCCTTGTCCGCCGCCACCGGCGAGGATCCGTCCCCCGAGGCCGCGGCCGGGCTGATCGCCTTCCTGCGGGCCCGCGATGAGCCGTTGAGCTTCGCAGGCTCCGCCGAGCCGCCGGGGCTGGCGCGCGTGGCGCCCGCGAACGCCGCCGCCGCGCTCGGCCGCGTCGCACGCCAGGCCGCCGACCAGCTCACCGGACCCGAGCGGCACGCGCTGAAGTCGTGCCCGGAGTCCGACTGCCGCGGCGTCTTCGCCGATCCGGACGGCCGCCGCCGCTGGTGCCCGTCGCCGGCCTGCGCCAGCCGCGGCCGGGTGCGGGCGCACCGGGCCCGCAAGGCGACCGCAGCCGAGTAGCCGCTGAGCAGCGCTGACGAGGGGCTGTCAGCGGCTCGTCAGCGGTCTGCCAGCCGCCGGCGCGAGGCTGTGTCGCGGGACGGGAATCCGTCCGGCGAGCGGAGCGAGGGGAGCTGCCATGGGCGCGTACGTGGACGTCGACGGCCTGAACATGTACTACGAGGTCGCCGGGGAGGGCGAGCCGGTGGTGCTGGTCCACGGCACCGGCGGCTTCGCCGACAGCTGGGCCGCGCAACGGGACCTGCTCCCCGACTGGTACCAGCTCTTCATGCCGGAGTGCCGGGGCCACGGCCGGACCGCGGACGTCGAGGGCCCCTACACCTACGAGAACTTCGCCGACGACCTCGCCGGCTTCATCGAGGCGCTGGAACTCGGCCCGGTCCGGCTGGTCGGCTGGAGCAACGGCGCCAGCGTGGTCCTGCGCCTGGCGCTCCGCCGGCCGGACCTGGTGAGCCGCCTGGTCCTGCTCAGCGGCGGCGTCCTGGACCCCGCCGGCCAAACCGCCGCCGCCACCGCGCTGTCGGTGGACCCCGGCCGCTCCCGCCTCGCCGAGACCTGGCGCCCGCTCTACGAAGCCCTGTCCCCGGACGGCCCCGAGCACTTCCCGGTGGTCGAGGAGAAGCTGAACCGCATGTGGCGCGAGGCGACGCCGGTCACAAAAGACCAGATCGCAGCCCTCCCGATGCCCCTCCTGGTCCTCCAAGGCGACGACGACTGCATCGAGATCGCCCACGCCGCCGCCCTGGCCGGAACCGCCCCGGACGGCCGCCTGGCCGTGATCCCGGGCACCTCGCACATCTCACCGGTGGAGAAGCCGGAGCTGGTGAACCTGATCCTCCTGGACTTCTTCGAAGACAAGCCGCCCGCCCGACTCTTCCCGCTGGGCTCCCTGCGCTCGGCGGCGGAAGCGGCCGGCGCGGGCAACGCGAGTGCCGCTCAGTCGACAGGTGCTCGGGAGATTTCTGGATCTGCGGCTGCGGCCGGCCCGGCCAATGCGGCTGCTCCCGAAGCTCCGGGTACTTCTGGCACCGCAGCCGTCAAGGCCGACACGCCCGCCCCATCCGCCCGCTCATCCGCCGCCCCGCCCGCCGGCTCCGAACCCGGCTCCATCCCGCGCGCAGCCTGAGAAAAAACCCTTACGCGCGGCCGGATTCTTAGCTTCCATCCTCGCCCGAACAGCCTAAAGCCCGCCGCGCATCACAGCGTGGCGGGCTTAGAGCTGTATGAAGGTGTACGAAGCTGTCAGGGCCGTGAAGCCCGCTCAGACCTCGTCGTCCTCGGCGAAGCCGCCCGGGAAGGTACCGGCTTCGCCGTCGCCCTCCTCGTCGTTGTACGGGCGCGCCGCGGCCGGGTTCAGGACGTCCCAGTCGGTGAGCATCTTGACCAGCTCGGACGGGGCCATCTCGTAGATGACGCCGAGCGTGCGCAGGTCCTCGCCGCGGATCGTCATGACACGGCCGTTCCAGTCGCCACGCTGGCTCTGGATGCTGCCGACATAGCGCAGCAGCGGGCCGGCCTGGTCGACCGGGAGGGCCTTGAGGCGCTCCAGGTCGAGGACCAGCTTGCCGCCCTGCTCGTGCGCCGACGCCGGGGCGCCGGTGCCGGGCAGCAGTTCGTGGACCGGCACGCCGTAGAACTCGGCGAGCTCGGACAGACGCTGCACGGTGACAGCGCGGTCGCCGCGCTCGTACGAGCCGACGACGACGGCCTTCCAGCGGCCCTGCGACTTCTGCTCGACGCCGTGCAGGGACAGGCCCTGCTGGGATCGGATGGCGCGCAGTCGGACGCCCAGCGCTTTCGCGTACTCGGTGGACATGTAGCTCCCCATAGACACAACTGCGGCCTCACGTGTTCCCCTCGCCACACGGCTTGGCCCAGTTCAGCGGATCGGCAGTTTTCTCGTATGACCCGTTGGTGACTTAGCGTGACGGTACGCGCAGCTGGGATTCTGCGCAAGTCCCGTCGTTGTCAAGGAAACCGATGACTGCCGGTGGTCTGGTCCAATCAGCTTATGTCACGCACAGCAGTGCTCCGCACTCGGATGGCGGAGCGCCGGTGACGATCATGCGTGATCGTCCTGGTAGAGTCGTTGCCGACCGAGTCCTTTAACGATCTGTCCCGTGAGGCAGAGAAGGGGGTCTTTTTCGTATGTCCGCAATACCGCAAGGTGCGCGGCCCGTGCTCGATGAGGCCGACATCTCCCGGGCTCTGACCCGGATAGCGCACGAGATCCTCGAACGCGCCAAGGGCGCCGAGGACGTCATGCTGCTGGGGATCCCCACCCGCGGCGCCACGCTCGCCAAGCGCCTGGCCGCCCGGATCGCCGACGTCGAGGGCACCACCGTCCCGGTCGGCTTCCTGGACGTCACCATGTACCGCGACGACCTGCGGATGAAGCCGGCCCGCGCGCTGGAGCGCACCGAGATCCCCGACGAGGGGGTCGACGGCCGCCTGATCGTCCTGGTGGACGACGTCCTGTACTCCGGCCGCACCATCCGCGCCGCCCTGGACGCCCTGAACGACCTCGGCCGCCCGCGCGCCGTGCAGCTGGCGGTCCTGGTCGACCGCGGCCACCGCGAACTGCCGATCCGCGCCGACTACGTCGGCAAGAACCTGCCGACCTCCCAGCGCGAGAGCGTCAAGGTCCGGCTGCGCGAGCACGACGGTGTGCAGCATGATGCCGTCTACCTGGGCATTGAGAGCGAGACGGCCATATGAAGCGCCACCTGTTGTCCACCGCCGACCTCTCCCGCGACGACGCGGTGCTGATCCTGGACACCGCCGAGGAGATCGCCCGGCTGGCGGCGCGCCCGATCAAGAAGCTGCCGACGCTGCGCGGCCGCACCGTGGTCAACCTCTTCTTCGAGGACTCCACCCGGACCCGGACCTCCTTCGAGGTCGCGGCCAAGCGGCTGAGCGCCGATGTGATCAATTTCTCGGCCAAGGGCTCCAGCGTCTCCAAGGGCGAGTCGCTGAAGGACACCGCGCTCACCCTGGAGGCCATGGGCGCCGACGCGGTCGTCGTCCGGCACAGCGCCTCCGGCGCCGCCTACCGCCTGGCGAACGCCGGCTGGAGCTCCAGCCACGTGGTCAACGCCGGCGACGGCACCCACGAGCACCCCACGCAGGCCCTGTTGGACGCCTTCACCATGCGCCGCCACCTCGGCGGCTTCGACGGCCGCCGGGTCACCGTGGTCGGCGACGTCCTGCACTCCCGGGTCGCGCGCTCCAACGTCCGCCTGTTGGCCACCCTCGGCGCCCGGGTGACGCTGGTCGCCCCGCCGACCCTGCTCCCGGTCGGCGTCGAGAGCTGGCCCTGCGACGTCTCCTACGACCTGGACGCGGCGATCCCGGGCAGCGACGCGATCATGATGCTGCGGGTCCAGCGCGAGCGGATGAACGGCGGCTTCTTCCCCACCCAGCGCGAGTACAGCCGCCGCTACGGCCTGGACGCCCAGCGCATGGCCAAGCTGCCGGACAAGGCGATCGTCATGCACCCGGGGCCGATGGTCCGCGGCATGGAGATCTCCGCCGCGGTCGCCGACTCCGACCGCTCGGTCATCGTCGAGCAGGTCGCCAACGGCGTCAGCGTCCGGATGGCCGTGCTCTACCTGCTGCTCGGCGGCAGCGAGTCCGCGATCGGCAGCGACGAGGGCCAGGCTCAGGGTCAGGGCCAGAATCAGCACCAGGCCCAGCACCAGCACCAGAACACCGAACCGAAGGGCGCCGCCGCGTGAGCACCACCTACCTGATCAAGAACGCGAGCGTCCTCGGCGGTGACCCGCAGGACCTGCTCCTGCGCGACGGCATCATCGCCGAGGCCGGAGCCCTGGGGCCGGTCCCGGGCACCGTGGTGGTCGACGCCGGCGGCCTGATCGCCCTGCCGGGCCTGGTCGACCTGCACACCCACCTGCGCGAGCCGGGCCGCGAGGACGCCGAGACCGTCGACACCGGCACCCGGGCCGCGGCGCTCGGCGGCTTCACCGCCGTGCACGCCATGGCCAACACCGACCCGGTCGCCGACACCGCCGGCGTGGTCGAGCAGGTCTGGCGCCTGGGCCGGGAGGCCGGGCACTGCGACGTGTTCCCGGTCGGCGCGGTCACCGTGGGCCTGGCCGGCGAGCGGCTGGCCGAGCTCGGCGCGATGGCCGACTCCGCGGCCCGGGTCCGGGTCTTCTCCGACGACGGCAAGTGCGTCTCCGACGCGAACCTGATGCGGCGCGCGCTGGAGTACGTGAAGGCCTTCGACGGCGTCGTCGCCCAGCACGCGCAGGAGCCCCGCCTCACCGAGGGCGCGCAGATGAACGAGGGCGAGCTGTCCGGGATCCTGGGCCTGACCGGCTGGCCGGCGGTCGCCGAGGAGGCGATCATCGCCCGCGACATCCTGCTGGCCGCGCACACCAAGTCCCGCCTGCACGTCTGCCACGTCTCCACGGCCGGCTCGGTCGAGCTGATCCGCTGGGCCAAGTCCAAGGGCTACCCGGTCACCGCCGAGGTCACCCCGCACCACCTGATCCTCACCGAGGACCAGGTGTTGGGCTACGACCCGATCTACAAGGTGAACCCGCCGCTGCGCACCGCCGCGGACGTCGAGGCGCTGCGCGCGGGCCTGGCCGACGGCACCATCGACGCCGTCGCCACCGACCACGCCCCGCACCCGCAGGAGGACAAGGACTGCGAGTGGGCCGCAGCGGCCATGGGCATGCTCGGCCTGGAGACCGCGCTGTCCGTGGTGCAGCAGACCATGGTCGACAGCGGCCTGATGAGCTGGGCCGACGTCGCGGACCGGATGTCGGTGCGGCCGGCCGCGATCGGCCAGGTCGACGACCGGCACGGCCGCCCGCTGGCGGTCGGCGAGCCGGCGAACCTGGTCCTGATCGACCCGAAGGCGAAGCGCACCGTGGACCGCACGGGCCTGGCCTCGCTGTCGCAGAACACGCCGTATCAGGCGATGGTGCTGCCGGGCGCGGTGGTGGCGACGTTCCTGCGCGGGACCGCCACCGTCCTGGACGGGAAGCTCGCATGAACCCCCCCACGATTTTCATTCAGCACAGCCTTTCCGCCGGTGAGCACTCGGCCCCGGTCACGCACATCGGCCAGCGGATCGTCTGGACCGTCGTCACGCTGGTCGCGATGGGCGGCATCTACCTGCTGATGTGGCGGGGCTGGAAGAAGCGCAAGGCCCGGCAGTCCGACCTGCTGCCGCTGAACGAGGTCCCGGCCGGGGTCTTCTCCGGCGAGGGCTTCGAGACGGTCTACGTGTCGACCACCTCCGAGGGCGACTGGCTGGACCGGATCGCCGTGCACGGCCTCGGCCAGCGCAGCAACGCGCAGGTCCACGTCGCCGAGGAGGGCGTGCTCATCGAGCGCGACCCGACGGCCGTCTTCATCCCGGCCGACGCGGTCCGCGGCGTCCGCCTGGCCTCCGGGATGGCCGGCAAGTATCTCCGCGATGAAGGCCTGGTGGTGATCACCTGGCAGCACGGTGACCGCACGCTGGACACCGGCGTCGATCCCCGGCACGGGACTGGTGAACTGATGTCGGCCCTGGAGGCCCACTTCGCGGCAAGCGCAACAGAAAGGCCGTCCGCATGAGCAATCGACCCCCGGCGATCCTCGTCCTGGAGGACGGACGGACCTTCCGCGGCGACGCCTACGGCGCGCTCGGCGAGACCTACGGCGAGGCCGTCTTCACCACCGGCATGACCGGCTACCAGGAGACCCTGACCGACCCCTCCTACCACCGGCAGGTCGTCGTGATGACGGCCCCGCACATCGGCAACACCGGCGTCAACGACGAGGACCCGGAGTCCCGGCAGATCTGGGTGGCCGGCTATGTGGTCCGCGACCCCAGCCGCGTGGCCTCCAACTGGCGCTCGCAGCGCACCCTGGACGAGGAGCTGACCGCGCAGGGCATCGTCGGCATCTCCGGCGTCGACACCCGCGCCATCACCCGGCACCTGCGCGAGCGCGGCGCGATGCGCTGCGGCGTGTTCTCCGGCGAGCTGTCCGCCCTGGACCCGGCGGCGCTGGTCGAGAAGGTCAAGGCGAGCCCGGAGATGGCCGGCGCGGACCTGGTCGGCGACGTCACGACCAAGCAGGGCTACGTGGTCGAGCCGATCGGCGAGCACAAGTTCACCGTCGCGGCCTACGACCTCGGTATCAAGTCCATGACACCGCACCGGATGGCCGAGCGCGGCGCCCGGGTGCACGTGCTCTCCGCCTCCGCGACCCTGGAGGACGTCCTCGCGCTGGCGCCGGACGGCTTCTTCATGAGCAACGGCCCCGGCGATCCGGAGACCACCGAGGAGACGATGGTCCCGATCGTCCAGGCGGTCCTGGACCGGCGGATCCCGGTCTTCGGGATCTGCTTCGGCAACCAGATCCTCGGCCGGGCCTTCGGCTTCGGCACCTACAAGCTCAAGTACGGCCACCGCGGCATCAACCAGCCGGTGCAGGACCGCGCGACCGGCAAGGTCGAGGTCACCGCGCACAACCACGGGTTCGCCGTGGACGCGCCGCTGGACAAGGTCAGCGACACCAAGTACGGCCGCGTCGAGGTCAGCCACGTCTGCCTGAACGACGACGTGGTGGAGGGCCTCAAGGCGCTCGACGTCCCGGCCTTCAGCGTGCAGTACCACCCCGAGGCGGCGGCCGGTCCCCACGACGCCGCGTACCTGTTCGACCGATTCGCGGATCTCATGGCCGAGACCAGGAACAACCGGAAGAGCGAGGCCTGAGATGCCGAAGCGTGAAGATCTGAAGTCCGTCCTCGTCGTCGGCTCCGGCCCGATCGTCATCGGCCAGGCCGCGGAGTTCGACTACTCCGGCACCCAGGCCTGCCGCGTGCTGCGCGCCGAGGGCCTGCGGGTCATCCTGGTGAACTCGAACCCGGCCACGATCATGACCGACCCCGAGGTCGCCGACGCCACCTACGTCGAGCCGATCACCCCGGAGTTCGTCGAGAAGATCATCGCCAAGGAGCGCCCGGACGCCCTGCTGCCCACGCTGGGCGGCCAGACCGCGCTGAACACCGCGGTCGCGCTGGCCGAGAACGGCGTCCTGGACAAGTACAACGTCGAGCTGATCGGCGCCAACATCGCCGCGATCCAGTCCGGCGAGGACCGCGAGAAGTTCAAGCGGATCGTCGAGACCATCGGCGCGACCGGGTTGAATGCACACAGCGCGCGCTCGGTGATCTGTCACTCATTGGAGGACTGCCTGGCCGGTGTCGAAGAGCTCGGCGGCTACCCGGTCGTGGTCCGGCCCTCGTTCACGATGGGCGGCGCCGGCTCCGGCTTCGCGCACGACGAGGCCGAGCTGCGCCGCATCGCAGGCACGGGCCTGGCGCTCTCGCCGACCACCGAGGTGCTCCTGGAGGAGTCCATCTTCGGCTGGAAGGAGTACGAGCTGGAGCTGATGCGCGACAAGAACGACAACGTCGTCGTGGTCTGCTCCATCGAGAACTTCGACCCTATGGGCGTGCACACCGGCGACTCGATCACCGTCGCCCCGGCGATGACCCTGACCGACCGGGAGTACCAGGAGCTGCGCGACATCGGCATCGCGGTGATCCGCGCGGTCGGCGTCGACACCGGCGGCTGCAACATCCAGTTCGCGGTGAACCCGGCCGACGGCCGGATCATCGTGATCGAGATGAACCCGCGCGTCTCCCGCTCCTCGGCGCTGGCCTCCAAGGCCACCGGCTTCCCGATCGCCAAGATCGCCGCGCGCCTGGCCGTCGGCTACACCCTGGACGAGATCCCCAACGACATCACCCGGGAGACTCCGGCGTCGTTCGAGCCGGCCTTGGACTACGTCGTGGTGAAGGTGCCGCGCTTCGCCTTCGAGAAGTTCCCGGCCGCCGACAGCACTCTGACCACCACCATGAAGTCCGTCGGCGAGGCCATGGCCATCGGGCGCTCCTTCCCGGAGGCTCTGCAGAAGGCTCTGCGTTCTCTGGAGAAGAAGGGCTCGGAGTTCACCTGGGTCGGGCCGGTCCGCGACAAGGCGACCGTGCTGGCCGAGGCCGCGCGCCCCACCGACGGCCGGATCAACCTGCTGGTCGAGGCCTACCGGGCCGGCGCCTCGATCTCCGAGCTGCACGAGGCCACCAAGATCGACCCCTGGTTCCTGGACCAGGTGCTGCTGGTCCACGAGACCGCCTGCGAGCTGCGCGACGCCGAGCGCCTGTCGCCGGAGCTGCTGCACCGCGTCAAGCGGACCGGCTTCTCCGACAAGCAGATCGCCGACATCCGCAGCCTGACCGAGCCGGTGGTGCGCGAGCTGCGGCACTCGCTCGGCGTGCGGCCGGTCTACAAGACCGTCGACACCTGCGCCGCCGAGTTCGCCGCGCGCACGCCGTACCACTACTCGTCCTACGACGAGGAGACCGAGGTCGAGCCGCGCGACAAGCCGGCCGTGATCATCCTGGGCTCGGGTCCCAACCGGATCGGGCAGGGCATCGAGTTCGACTACTCCTGCGTGCACGCCTCGTTCGCGCTGCGGGACGCCGGCTACGAGACCGTGATGGTCAACTGCAACCCGGAGACCGTCTCCACCGACTACGACACCTCCGACCGGCTGTACTTCGAGCCGCTGACGCTGGAGGACGTGCTGGAGATCGTGGACGCCGAGCGCGCCGCGGGCCCGCTGGCCGGCGTCATCGTGCAGCTCGGCGGCCAGACCCCGCTGGGCCTGGCGCAGTCGCTGAAGGACGCCGGCGTGCCGGTGGTCGGCACCTCGCCGGAGGCCATCCACCTGGCCGAGGACCGCGGCGCCTTCGGGCGGGTGCTGGCCGAGGCCGGGCTGCCGGCCCCGAAGCACGGGACGGCGTTCTCCTTCGCCGAGGCCAAGGCCATCGCCGACGAGATCGGCTACCCGGTGCTGGTCCGGCCCTCCTACGTGCTCGGCGGCCGGGGCATGGAGATCGTCTACGACGAGGCCATGCTCCACGACTACATCGAGCGCGCCACCCAGATCTCGCCGGAGCACCCGGTGCTGGTCGACCGGTTCCTGGACGACGCGATCGAGATCGACGTGGACGCGCTGTTCGACGGCGAGGAGCTCTACCTCGGCGGCGTGATGGAGCACATCGAGGAGGCCGGCATCCACTCCGGCGACTCGGCGTGCGCGCTGCCGCCGATCACCCTCGGCGGGCACGACATCAAGCGGCTGCGCGCCTCCACCGAGGCGATCGCCCGCGGCGTGGGAGTGCGGGGCCTGATCAACATCCAGTACGCGCTGGCCGGCGACATCCTGTACGTGCTGGAGGCCAACCCGCGCGCCTCGCGCACGGTGCCGTTCGTGGCCAAGGCCACCGCGGTCCCGCTGGCCAAGGCCGCCGCCCGGATCACTCTGGGCGCCACCGTGGCCCAGCTGCGCGCGGAGGGGCTGCTGCCGAAGGAAGGCGACGGCGGCACGCTGCCCCCGGACTCGCCGATCTCGGTCAAGGAAGCGGTCATGCCGTGGTCCCGGTTCCGGACCCCGGACGGCCAGGGCGTGGACGTCATCCTCGGCCCGGAGATGCGCTCCACCGGCGAGGTGATGGGCATCGACGCGGACTTCGGCAAGGCGTTCGCCAAGTCCCAGGCCGGGGCCTACGGCTCGCTGCCGCTGAAGGGCAAGGCGTTCGTCTCGGTGGCCAACCGGGACAAGCGCTCGATGGTGTTCCCGGTCAAGGCGCTGCACGACCTGGGCTTCGAGATCCTGGCCACCGACGGCACCGCCGACGTGCTGCGCCGCAACGGGATCCCGGCGACGACGGTGCGCAAGCTGTCGCAGGGGACCGGGCCGAACGGCGAGCCGACGATCGTGCAGATGATCGTCGACGGCGCGATCGACCTGATCGTGAACACGCCCTTCGGGGTCGGTTCGCGGCTGGACGGCTACGAGATCCGGACCGCGGCGGTGCAGGCCGGCAAGCCGTGCATCACCACGGTCCAGGGCTTCGCGGCGGCCGTGCACGGGATCGAGGCGCTGCAGCGCGGCGAGATCGGGATCGGCTCGCTGCAGGAGTACGCGGACAAGATCAACGCCTCGCGCGCTGCGGGCTGAATACCTCGGCGCCGAGGTACCTCGGAGCCTGTGTCGGCGGTCTTGGCGGTATGGAATTGAGGAAGGTGCCTGCGATGCGGATCTATCCGAAACTGTTCAACCTGGTGTTCCGTCGGATGGACGCCGAGCAGGCCCACCGCCTCGGCTTCGGCGTGGTCAAGGCGGTCGGCGCGCTGCCCGCCGGGACCGGTCTGGCGCTGCTGGAGCGGTTGTTCGCGGTGCACGACCCGGTGCTGAAGCAGACCGTGTTCGGCGTGGAGTTCCCGGCGCCGTTCGGCCTGGCCGCCGGCTTCGACAAGAACGCCGAGGGCATCGACGCGCTGGCCGCCTTGGGCTTCGGCTCGGTGGAGATCGGCACCGTCACCGGCCAGGGCCAGCCCGGCAACGAGCAGCCCCGGCTGGCGCGGCTGATCGCCGACCGCGCGGTGGTGAACCGCATGGGCTTCAACAACGGCGGCGCCGAGGAGGTCGCGCGGCGGCTCAAGCGGCGCGTGGCCAAGCCCGAGCGCTGGGACAAGGTGCCGCCGGTGGTCGGCGTCAACATCGGCAAGACGAAGATGGTGCCGGAGGACGAGGCCGCGACCGACTACGTGGTGTCGACCAAGCTGCTGGCGCCGTACGCGGACTACCTGGTGGTCAACGTCTCCTCGCCGAACACCCCGGGCTTGCGCAACCTGCAGGCCGTCGAGGTGCTGCGGCCGCTGCTGAAGGCGGTGCGCGCGGCGGCCGACGAGGCGGTGCCGGGGCGGCACGTCCCGCTGCTGGTGAAGATCGCCCCGGACCTGGCCGACGCCGATGTCGACGCGGTCGCCGACCTGGCGCTGGACCTGCACCTGGACGGCATCATCGCGACCAACACGACCATCGGCCGCTCGGGGCTGAAGTCCGCCGAGGAGAAGGTCTCGGCCGCCGGCGGCGGCGGTCTGTCGGGCGCACCGCTGAAGACGCGGTCGCTGGAGGTGCTGCGACGGCTGCGCGCGCGGACCGAGGGCAAGCTGGTGCTGGTCTCGGTCGGCGGCGTGGAGACCGTGAACGACGCCTGGCAGCGCCTGGTCGCCGGCGCCGACCTGGTGCAGGGTTACACCGGGTTCATCTACGAGGGGCCGGGCTGGGCGTCTCGGATCAACCGCGGGCTCGCCGAGAAGGTGCGGGCCGGCGGATACACGAGCTTGCGCGACGCCGTCGAGGCGGCACGCGTTTCTTAGGACTCATATATAAGGCTCATACATAAGGAGAGTTGTCATGGCTGCTCGACCGGATTCCCCGTTCGGCGCACGGTTGCGGACTGCTCTCGACGAGCGGGGCCCGCTGTGCGCCGGGATCGACCCGCACACGGCGCTGCTGGCCCAGTGGGGGCTCGACGACGACGTCGCGGGCCTGGAGCGGTTCTCGTACACGGTGGTCGAGGCGCTGGCCGACCGGGTCGCCGTCCTGAAGCCGCAGTCGGCCTTCTTCGAGCGCTACGGCAGCCGCGGCATCGCGGTCCTGGAGCGCGTCGTCGACGACGCGCGCTCGGCCGGCGCCCTGGTGATCATGGACGCCAAGCGCGGGGACATCGGATCCACGGTCGCGGCCTACGCCGACGCCTACCTGGAGCCCTCCTCACCGCTGTTCTCGGACGCGCTGACCGCGAACCCGTACCTCGGCTTCGGCTCCCTGGAGCCGC
The DNA here is from genome assembly GCF_015356825.1 of Catenulispora rubra. Lineage (GTDB taxonomy): Bacteria > Actinomycetota > Actinomycetes > Streptomycetales > Catenulisporaceae > Catenulispora > Catenulispora rubra. The sequence goes on from NZ_JAACYW010000201.1 coordinate 13,750, forward strand.
TGTACACCCTGGCGGAGAAGAACAACGCCGGCGTGTTCGTACTCGGACTGACCTCGAACCCCGAGGGCACGCAGGTCCAGGGCGCCATCGGGGCGTCGGGCCGCAGCGTCGCGGAGGAGATCATCGGCGCCGCGGCCGCCCGCAACGCCGGCGCCTCCCCGATGGGCCCGATCGGCGTGGTGGTCGGCGGCACCGTCGAGACCCCGAGCTTCGACCTGGCCCGCCTGAACGGCGCCTACCTGGTCCCCGGCATCGGCGCCCAGGGCGCCACCGCGGAGGACGTGAGGCGCATCTTCGGAACCGGCGCGCACAACGTCGTGCCGGCGAGCAGCCGCGAGATCCTGCGCGGCGGGCCTTCGGTGGCCGGACTGCGGGACGCGGCTGCTCGGACGGTGGACGAGCTGCAGGGGATTCTGGACTAAGTCCCCTTCCAGCTGGAACTACCCCGCGCGGCACATTTCGTTGTCCACCAGCGCGTTGGTGGCCAGCTGGATCGCCTCGCTGCCGTCGCCGGTGCTGGAGACGACGACGGTGCGGCCGGTCTCCGGCGCGGTCGCGTCCCAGGTCTGGTAGCCCGGGACGCCGCCGGGGTGGCCGAAGTAGCCGCCGCCGCAGGAGAGCGGGAACCAGGCCAGGCCCAGGCCGTAGCGGGCGCTGGGCCAGAAGACGCTCAGCTGGGCCGCCGGGATGGTGGTCTCCATGTTGGTGAGCTGGGCCGGGGCCAGGAGGCGGCCGTCGGTCAGGGCCGCGTAGAAGCGGCTCAGGTCGGCGGTGGTGCTGATGATCGATCCGGCCGCGTCGATCATGCTCGGGTTGAGCACGGTGACGTCGACCGGGTCGGTGCCGCCGAAGGTCGAGTAACCCTCGGCGTGCGGGCCCGGGATGAAGGGCAGCGTGCCCGGGACCAGGGTGTGGCGCAGTCCGAGGGGCCGGATGATCCGGGCGTCGACCTCGTGGGCCCAGGTCTGGCCGGTGACCCGGTTGACGATCATGCCGAGCAGCACGTAGTTGGTGTTGGAGTACGAGGTCCCGGTGCCCGGCGGGAAGGTCGGCTGGTGCTTCATCGCCAGCGCCACCAGCTGCGCCGGCGTGTAGACGTCGAAGCGGCCGGACTGGTAGCCGGCGGCGGTGGCTATCTCGGGCAGGTCGTGGGCGAAGTCGTAGATGCCCGAGGTGTGCTGGAGTAGCGCCCTCACGGTGATCCGGCTGCCGTCGTTGCCGTTGCCCGTGACCACCCCCGGCAGCCAGCGGTCGACCGTGTCCGACAACTCCAGCCGCCCCTCGCCGACGAGCTGCAGCACGACCGTGGCGACGAAGCTCTTGGTGGCGCTGCCGATCCGGAACCGCGCGTCCAGCGGCACCGGCGCTCCGGTGGCGGTGTCGGCCACGCCGGCCCGCACGGTCTGGCGTCCGTTCGGCGTGGTCACCGAGACCAGCACGCCGGGTGCGCCGGCGGCGTGGATCGCGTCGGCCTCCTGTTGCAGCTGGCCGGCGTGTTGCGCGCTTCCTTGAGCGGCGCCGGCAGGCGCGGCGGCACCCAACCCCACGGCCGCTGTGAGGAGGATCGCGGGCACGCTGCGATTCAAAGTTCTCAAACGCATGGTCGATCTCACTTTCTGGTCGTCCGCATATCGCTGGCAGGGACGCTAGTGAGATCGGAGACAGAGACCGTCCCCCTACCGGGGTCACCGTCCATACCCCCGTGGGGGGACGGCTGTGGCAGCGCAGGTGCTTAGAGTCTGGAGAGTGCTGATGACCCGTGTTCTCCGCAGGGTGCCCGAGGACGTCGCCGACGCGGCGCTCGCCGCCGCGTTCCTGACCGCGATGGTCGTCGAGCGGGCCGGGATGCTGTCGGGGGACCGGTTGTCGGCCGCGGTCGCTCTGAGCGTGGTCATGGCCGGCTGCGTGGCGCTTCGCCGCCGAGTGCCCTACGCGGGCTACATCGTCGGCTCCACGGCGCTGATCGCGGAGGCGCTGTGGATCGCCCCGAGCTCGATCTCGCCTTACGCGAACCTGGTCTGCCTGTACTCCCTCGGCCTGTACGCGACGCGCAGCCGGGCCCGCTGGGGTCCGCTGATCCTGATCCCCGGCGTCGTCGCCTACTTCGCGAAGTTCCCGTCCGCCACGCTCACCATGCCCGCCGGCGTCCTGTTCACCTGGTGGCTCGCCTGGGCCGTCGGCTACGGCGCGGCCCGGCGGCATGAGGAACAGGAGGCGGCCCGGCAGGCAGTGCGGCGGGCGGCGGTGGCCGACGAGCGGCTGCGGCTGGCGCGCGAGCTGCACGACCTGATCGGGCACACGGTCAACGTGATGGTGGTCCAGGCCGGCGCGGGCCGCCGGGTCCTGGACCGGGATCCGGCGAAGACCCGGGAGATCCTGACCGGTCTGGAGCACATCGGCCGTGACGCGCTCACCGAGCTGGACCGGGTGCTCGGCCTGCTGCGGCGGCACGAGCCGGCCGGGCTCGACGACCTTCTCGGCGCCGCGCCCGGTATCGCGGAGCTGCCCCGGCTGGTCGAGCGCATGGCGCAGGCCGGAGTCCAGGTGACGGTCCGGATGGACCCGTCCGTGGCCGACGTGATCCCGAGCGTGGACCTGTCGGCCTACCGGATCGTCCAGGAGGCGCTGACCAACGCGCTGAAGCACGGCGGCGCCAGCTCGGCGAGCGTCACGGTCCACCACGATGGCCGGGCCATAGACATCGAGGTCTGCGACGACGGACGCGGCAGCCCGGCCGGCTACCTCCCCGGGCGCGGGCTGCTGGGCATCGCCGAGCGCGCCGCGGCGTTCGGCGGCAGCGTCGAGCATGGCGGAGGCGACCGGGGCGGGTTCCGGCTGCGGGCCGTGCTCCCCGTGCCGTGAGCGTCCGGGTCCTGATCGCCGATGGCGACGCCCTCCTGCGGGCCGGCGTCACGGTCGTCCTCGGCACCGCGGAAGGCGTCGAGGTGGTCGGCGAGGCCGCGGACGGGCTGCAAGCCGTCGAGCTGTGCCGCTCGCTGGAGCCGGACGTCGTCCTGATGGACGTGCGGATGCCCGGCGTCGACGGCATCGAGGCCACCCGCCGCATCGTCGGAGCGGCGCTGCCCACACGGATCCTCGTACTCACCACGTTCCACCACGACGAGTACGTCTGGGGCGCGCTCCGGGCCGGTGCCAGCGGCTTCCTGCTCAAGCGCTCCCCGCCCGAGCGGCTCATCGACGCCGTCCACACGGTGGCGGCCGGCGACGCGCTGCTCGACCCGGCGGTGACCCGGGACCTCGTGCGGCGGTTCGTCGAGCTGAGCGCGGCCGGCTCGGCGCAGGAGACTACGTCGGCTCGGGCGTCGGCCCAGCGGAGGCGCCGAGAACTGGACCGCCTGACCGAGCGGGAGACCCAGGTCCTCCGGCTCGTCGCCGAAGGCTACGCCAACGCGGAGATCGCCGGCCTGCTCGTGATCGCCGAGTCCACCGCGAAGACCCACGTGAAGCGGATCCTCGCCAAGATCGGCGCGCGCGATCGGGCCCAAGCCGTCGTCATCGCCTACCAGGGTGGCTTGATGAACCCCTGGACGTGAGATCAGCCCGTCTCAAGAACGCGCTTGAGCCGGCCGAGCGAGACCTTGAAGAAGAGCCTGGTCGTCGGCCCGACGGCCAGCCAGCCGACCTTCCCCAGCACCCCGAACGGCAGGTCCACCCGCTCCCACCACGTGACCCGGCACCGCCGCTCACCCAGTGCCGCCACCTCGAACCCGCCGGTGCCGCGCACCACGTGCCCGGTGTGCAGCACCACGCAGCTGCGCGGCGGGTCCCACTCGGTGACCGTCATCGTGTCCAGGAAGCCCACCGGGCCGATCCCGGTCCAGCCCTCCAGCTTCTCGCCGACCGCGCTCGCCGTCCCGCGCACCTGTGTGGCGACCATCCACGTGCCCTGCGACGGCCAGTCGGCGATCGCCGCCCAGGCCTGCTCCGCCGGGACCGCGACGTCGACCGACACCCTCAGCTCAGGCAAGGCGCGCCGCCAGCGTCTTGGGCGCCACCTTGCGGTACGCGTCCCGCACGATCTCCTCGACGTCCTCCCAGTCCGGGTCGTCGTCCAGGTTCACGCCGAGCCAGCCCCGGACGCCCACGTACGGCGGGCTGTAGAACGTGTCCGGGTCCTGCTCGATCCGCATCTCCTGCACGCCGTCGGCGGCCGGGGCCCAGAAGCCCAGGCGCTTGCCGTGGTGGTGGTTGCAGAACATCACGAGCGTGCGCTTGCCGCGGACGAACCAGGTCGGCTCGCCGTGGCTCAGCCGCTCCTCGACCTCGGGGAGGGCCAGGCAGATGCTGCGGAGTTCTTCGAGCGCGACGAGCTCTTCGGGCAGCATCGCTTCTTCGGGCGACGTGGCTTCTTCCGGCGGCATGGCCTGTTCGCGCGGCATGGCTCCATCCTCACGGTTCGCACCGACAGCGTCGAGCCGGGCCCGGCGACCGCGTGTTGAGCGGGCGCTCAACGAACCCTTGTGCGATCCGGTAGCGTCGCGGCATGAGCACCGACACCCGGGACCGGCTCCTGCAGGGCACGATCGACGCGCTGCGGACCCAGGGCATCGCCGGGGTGTCGGCCCGGACCATCGGCGCGGCCGCCGGGGTGAACCAGGCGCTGGTGTTCTACCACTTCGGCAGCGTCGACGAGCTGTTGGCGGCGGCCGCCATGTGGTCGACCGAGCAGCAGGTCGCCGCGTACCGGGAGCGGTTCGAGCGCGTGCGGTCGCTCCGGGAGCTGCAGAAGGTGGGCCGGGAAATGCACGTGCGGGAGAGCGCCGCGGGCAACGTCACGGTGCTGGGCCAGATGCTCGCCGGGGCGCAGACGAACCCGGCGTTCGCGACGGCCACCCGGGACGCGCTGGCGCTGTGGACCGTGGAGATCGAGCGCGTGCTGAGCCGGGTGCTGGCGGACTCGCCGCTGGGGGAGGTGGCCGACGTGCCGGGACTGGCGCGCGCGGTGACGGCCTCGTTCATCGGGATGGAGCTGCTGGCCGCCGTCGACCCCGAGGGCGACAAGGCGGCGTTCCGGGCCCTGGACCAGCTCGGCGCGCTGCTGGAGTACCTGGACGATCTGGGGCCCGCCGCGAGGGCGGCGGCGCGGCGTGCGGTACGGACCGCGGTGCGGCGGTCGGTGCGCGCTTAGGCCAGTGCGTTTGGATCGGTGCGAGTTCAGGCCTGTGCGAGCACAAGTCTTTCGATGTGCGCGTAGGCGGCGGCGCGGAAGCGGAGCCGCCCAAACGTTTCGCCGATGCGTCGTACGGGTCAGGCCTCGCCGAACAGGTGCGCGTTCGCGGCCTTGACCAGCGGCTCGAACTCGGGCATCTCCACGACCTCGATGCCGGCGTCCCGGAGCAGCTCGGCGCCCTGGCAGTCCTCGACCAGCAGCGAGGGCTCGCGCCAGGCGAACACCACGCGCCGGATGCCGGAAGCGATGATCAGCTGCGTGCAGGTGGCCGGCCGGGACTTGCGGACCGAGCAGGGCTCCAGCGAGGAGTAGATGGTCGCGCCGGGCAGCCGCGGGTGGTTCGGGACCAGGCGGGCCAGCGCGGACTCCTCGGCGTGCACGTGCTCGTCGGTGTCGCGGGACCAGCCGCGGGAGAGCTCGCGGTCGTCGGCGTCGACGATCAGCGCCCCGACGTTGAACGCGCGCGGCGACGGCGGGCAGCGCCAGGCGAGGTCGACCGCGGTGCTGAGCCATTCACGGTCTTCCCCGTGGGTGCGGTTGGAGAAATAAGCGGAGGCGGCGTCGGTGGTGGTCACTTTCCAAAGCCCTCGGTTCTGATCGGGTCCGGCGGGTGGGTGGTGCGCGCACGGTGCCAGTGGCACTGCCGCGTCGCCGGAGCGGGGGAGGCACGCAGGGTGGGGGAGGCCGGACGGGCCGGACGGCGGGCAGGCTCGCGACGTCCGGGGCGGTCCAGGGTGACCGGGACCGTTCCGCGGCGACGAGCGGAGCCGGAACTGTCTGTGGTCACAAGTCCCAACAGTAGTCGCGGCGGGCCGACGTTTCTCGGGTTCGGCGCCAAGCCGCCGATCGGAGGAGGGAAAAGACCCCCCGCGCGGGTTGGTATCTTGATCGGCATGCTCCACCCCATACCGCCGGCCGCTGTGTTCTTCGACATGGACGGTCTGCTCATCGACTCCGAGCCCACCTGGTTCCAAGCCGAAAAGGACATGCTCGCCGGTTACGGGTACACCCTGGGACCTGAGCACTATCCCCACGTGCTGGGCAAGCCGATAGAGGTCTCGACGGCGTACCTGCTGGAACTCACCGGCCACCCGGTCACCGCGGAGCAGTTCGCCGACGGCATCGAGAAGGCGATGGTCGAGCGCCTGCGCGACGGCGTCCCCATGATGCCGGGCGCGAAGGACCTCCTGGTGGAGCTGGAGGCCGCGGGCATACCGCTGGCCCTGGTGTCGGCCTCCTCCCGCCGCATCGTGGAGGCCTGCCTGCCGCTGATCGGCCGCGACCACTTCCGCGTCACGGTCTCCGGCGACGACGTCGAGCACAGCAAGCCCAACCCGGACCCCTACCTCCTGGCCGCCGAGCACCTGGCCGTCGACCCGGCCCACTGCGTCGTTCTGGAGGACTCGCCGACCGGCACCGCGGCCGGCCACGCGGCAGGCTGCCACGTGATCGCCGTACCGCACGCGGCGGAAGTCCCGGCCCGCGAGCGGGTGACGGTCGTCGACTCGCTTCAGCGCGTGGACCTAGTATTCCTGCGGGGGTTGTTCGACGACGAGCGGACGTTGGACGACAGATAACTGGCCATAAGGGCTGAAACACGGGGGACAGGATGGACGACGAGGTCGGCGCCGGCGCGATCCCGGACGGCACGACAGGCGGGGAAGGGCGCCGGCGGGGGTGTATGAACGACCCGCGCGACGCCCAGTGCATGCCGGAGGGCTGCTGCGAGTCGGCCACCGCCGGCGGGTGCCTGGTGGGTCTCACGATCCTGACAAGCACCGGCGGGGGACTCTTCGCGGCGGTCGCCGGGATCGGCAGGACCGGTCGACGGCTCCGGAGCGACACCAAGGCGCCGCACGGCTTGATCGCTGGGGCGTTGTACCGGTTCGTGCGGTACTACCAGCTTCGGATCAGCTCGCGGCGACGTGGGTACGGGGGCTGCCGGTACGCGCCGACCTGCTCGGAGTACGCGGCTGAGGCCTTGCGGCGGTACGGAGCGCTGAAGGGGTCACGGCTGGCTGTCGGGCGGTTGCGGCGGTGCCGGCCGGGGACCGCCGGCGGCACGGATCGGGTGCCCTAGGCACCGGGCCCGGAGGCGCCGGACCTGGCCCGGGCGCACGTCGAGACGCCGCCGCGGGACGAGGGCGTTCGCCCCGACGAGTCAGCCCTCTGACTCCTCCGAGCCGCCGCCGGCCACCGCCCCGGCCGCAGCCCGCCCC
>NZ_JAACYW010000202.1 GCF_015356825.1 Catenulispora rubra
ACTTAGAGATGACCCGTTCCGCCACCCCGGGTCCGCGCCCCACCCTGGCCGACGTGGCCGCGTTGGCCGGCGTGTCCCCGGCCACCGCCTCGCGGGTGCTCAACGGCACCGCGGGCGTCAGCGGCACCGCCCGCACCGAGGTGCACAACGCCGTGTCGCGGCTGTCCTACGTGCGGCAGCGGGCCCGGGCCTCGCGCCGCTTCAAGGTCAGCTCGATCGCCGCGGTGGTCTGCGAGGACGGCGTACGCCTTTTCGCGGACACGTTCTTCTCCCGGATCCTGCTCGGCGCCGGCCAGGCGCTGCGCTCCGGGGACATCCAGCTGGTGCTGCTGGTGGTGCGCGGTCCGGCCGACCACGGCTCGGTAGAGCGCTACCTGTCCAAGGGGCTCGCCGACGGCGTTCTGCTGATCAGCGCCCACGATCGGGACCCGCTGGTCCCGATGCTGCGGGCGATGCGCGTGCCGACGATCGCCGCCGGCCGGCCGATGACGCCGGGGGAGATGCCCTACGTCGACGCCGACAACCGCTCGGGCGCGCACGAGGCCGTCAGGCATCTGCTGAACTCCGGCCGCCACAAGGTGGTGTCCATCGCCGGGCCGCCGGACATGGCGGTGGGCGCCGACCGCCGCGCCGGCTACCGGGACGCGATCTCCGAGGCCGGCGCCGTCGGCAACATCGTCTACGGCGACTTCACCCCGACCTCCGGCGAGCACGCGATGCAGCGGCTGCTGGAGCACCACCCCGACCTCGACGCGGTGTTCGCCGCCTCCGACCTGATGGCCCTGGGCGCCCTGCGCGCCCTGCGGCGGGCCGGCCGGCGGATCCCGGACGACGTCGCGGTCGTCGGGTTCGACGACGCCCCGCTGGCCCTGCACACCGATCCCCGCCTGACCACCGTCCGGCAGCCCGTGGAGGACATGGGCGAGGCGATGGCGCGGCACCTCACCAGGCGGCTCATCGGGGAGGTCGACATGCCTCCGGCGACGGTGTTCCGCACCGAGCTGGTGGTCCGCGACTCCGGCTGAGCATCGCCGAACACCGACCTCCGTCCCGTGCCGCGGGACGGCCATCTCGCCCTGCGTCCACGGACAGCTCTTCGGGGCCTGACACAAGACACAGAGACCTGACACAACACACAGAGAGGAGAAGTTCATGGAACAAGGCAATGATCGCAAGGCTCGACGGCTCACCAGCGCCTTCGTGGCCGCGGCCGTGACGCTCGGGGTCGCGGGCGGGCTCGCCGCGCTCACCACGGCGAGTTCGAACGCTGCGACCACACCGGGGTGCACCGCGGTGTACTCGACGACGTGGGACTCCGGGAGCGGCTTCGGAGCGCAGGTGGCCATCACGAACAACGGCCCGGCGTGGACGAACTGGACGCTCACGTACTCCTACGCCGGCAACCAGACGCTGCAGAACGGCTGGAACGGGACCTGGTCGCAGTCCGGACACGCGGTCACCGTCGCCAACGCGTCGTACAACGGCGCGGTGGCCTCCGGCGGGTCCGTGACCCCGGCGGGGAACTTCACGTACTCCGGGACCAACCCGGCGCCGACGTCGTTCGCGGTCAACGGGGTCACCTGCGGCGGGTCGACGCCGCCGACCACGACGCCCTCGACGACCCCGTCGACCACGCCGTCCACCACCCCCTCGACGACGCCGTCGACCACCCCCTCCACCACTCCTTCCACGACCCCCTCCACCACGCCGAGCACCGGCGGCGGGGGCGGCGGCCACGTCGTCAACCCGTTCGTCGGCGCCTCGCAGTATCTGAGCCCCGACTACACCGGCGAGGTCAACGCGCAGGTGGCCGCCGACCAGTCGAACCCGACGCTGGCGGCCTCCGAGGCGAAGATGGCCGGCTACTCGACCGCGGTGTGGATGGACCACATCGGCGCGATCGCCGGCGACGCCGGCAGCGTGCACCACGGCCTGCAGTGGCACCTGGACCAGGCGCTGAGCCAGAAGCAGGCGGGGACCCCGATCACCTTCGAGGTCGTCGTCTACGACCTGCCGGGCCGGGACTGCGCCGCGATCGCCTCCAACGGCGAGATCCCGGCGACCGCGGCCGGGCTGACGGAGTACGAGTCGCAGTACATCGACCCGATCTCCACCATCCTGGCGAACCCGAAGTACGCCGGCATCCGGATCGTGGCGATCATCGAGCCGGACTCGCTGCCGAACGCGGTCACCAACCAGAGCAAGCCCGCGTGCTCGACGGCGACGCCGTTCTACGAGACAGGGGTCGAATACGCGCTGAACAAGCTGCACGCGATCTCGAACGTCTACAACTACGTGGACATCGCGCACTCGGCGTGGCTGGGCTGGTCCTCCAACATGGGCCCGGCGGCGCAGGAGTACGCCAAGGTGGCCCGGGCCACGACGGCCGGCTTCGGCAGCATCGACGGCTTCATCTCGAACACCGCCAACTACACCCCGACCACCGAGCCGTTCCTGCCGAACTCCACGCTGCAGGTCGGCGGCAACCCGCTGGACTCGGCGAAGTTCTACCAGTACAACCCGTACTTCGACGAGTACGACTACGACCAGGCGATGTACACCCAGCTGACCGGCCAGGGCTTCTCGTCGAACATCGGGATGCTCATCGACACCTCGCGCAACGGCTGGGGCGGTCCGAACCGGCCGACCGCGCTGAACTCCTCGCCGACCACCGTCGACACCTACGTCGCGGCCAACAAGGTGGACCAGCGGCCGTTCCGCGGCGACTGGTGCAACCAGGCCGGCGCGGGCATCGGGGCCCGGCCCACGGTGCTGCCGTACGGCGCGTCCAACCACATCATCGCGTACGTGTGGATCAAGCCGCCCGGGGAGTCGGACGGCGACTACGTGACCGCCACGCACCCGCACGGCGACCCGCACTGCGACCCGAACGGGACCAACACCGACGGCAACGGCGGGACCTACTCGACCGGATCACTGTCCACCGGCGACGTGCCGGCCGGGCAGTGGTTCGCCGCCGAATTCCAACAGGAGGTGGCAAACGCCTACCCCGCGCTGTAGGCGGTGTGAACCTGATGGTGCTGACCGAGTGTTGACAACTCATTGAGCAAGCGCGACCGATCCGGGCGGGCCCGGTGCCACGCGGCACCGGGCCCGTTCCGGTAGCGCCGTCGAGTGTTTCGACAGTCGTGATCACCCGTACCGGAGTGGACGGAGTGGACGGAGCGGACGACGCGGCTCATGACAGCGCCATCCCGGGAATGCGGCGGCGGATGGCTTCCATCTCGGCCTCGTCCGAGATGCCCTGCCAGTCGTACCGCGGCGTGTAGGGAGCCTGCAGGGCGCGTGCCTCCTCATCGGTGAGTTCCACGTCCAGGGAGGCCACCGCCTCGTCGATCTGGCGGACGGTGCCGGCGCCGACCAACGGGGCCGTGACGACCGGCTGGCGGCGCAGCCAGGCCAGCGCGATCTGTGCGCGGCTGACGCCGTGCGCGGCCGCGACCTGTCCGACCGCGTCGGAGATCGCGCGGTTCGATGCTTCCTGCTCGGGCGAGTAGAGCATGTCCGCGAAGGCGCCGTCCGTCTCGGAGCGCGTGGTCGACCTGCCGTCGTCCCAGGCGCGGGCGAGGCGGCCGCGGGCCAGCGGCGACCAGACGATCGTGCCGACGCCTTCGTCCAGGCACAGCGGGATCATCTCGCGCTCCTCCTCGCGGGCGAGGAGGTTGTAGTGGTCCTGCATGGACACGAAGCGCGCCCAGCCGTGCTGCTTCTGCAGGTGCAGTGCCTTCGCGAACTCCCACGCGGGCATCGACGACGCGCCGAGGTAGCGCACCTTGCCCGCCGTCACCAGGTCGCCGCGGATGCTCGCGCTCATCCTCGACGGCCTCCGTGCGGGAGTGCTGCCGTAGGGGCTACGACTCGGGCTACTACTCGGGCTACGACTCACCCGCCCCCGACCCGCTGACCGGCCCCGTCAGATACCGCTGAAAAGTCTCGCCCAAGTCCGCGGCCAGATCCTCCACCGGCCGCGAGGCCAGCGGCTGGATCTTCAGGATGTACCGCCCCATCGCCAGGCCGAGCAGCTGCGTGATCACCAGCATCGCGCGGTACTCCGGGTCTTCGCCGCCGGCGGCGGTGGCCAGCGGGATCACCAGTGGTTCTGCCATGCGTTCGCGGACGACCGCCGCGACCTCCGGCTCGGCCGTCGCCGCGCGGACCATGGCCACGATCCACTTCTGGCTCTCGGGGTCCTCCAGCGTGCGCAGGACGAAGCGGGCCAGGCGTTCGCCGACGTGGTCGGGGCCCTCGGCGAGGACGAAGTCGAGGGCCACCTGGGGCTCCACCGGCGGTTGCACCACCGCGGCGAACAGGCCCGCCTTCGACTTGAAGTAGTGCGTCACCAGCATCGGGTCGACCTGGGCGGCCAGCGCCACCTGGCGGACCGAGGTGCGGTCGAAGCCGTGCTCGGCGAACAGCTGCCGGGCGGCCTGCTGGATGGCCTCCCTCGCCTGGCCGGCGTCGGTTCGGCGGCCGCGCTTGGCGTTGGTCGTACCCGTCTCCACCATGGGGTCCTCCGAAATTCTTGACGTGCAGAATTCTGTGGGTGCAGAATTCTATGCGTACAGAATACCTGTCCCGGTTCGCTCCGGCTCCATCCGTCACTGTCTCCATCCGTCACTGTCTCCATCGTCACTGTGAGGACGTCATGACCCCCGAGCTCACCAAAAGAGGCCGCACGCTGGTGCTGGTCGTCGTCGCCCTGGCGCTGATGATGGTCGTGTCCGCGGTCAGCGGCCTGAACGTCGCGCTGCCCGACCTGTCCACCGCCACCGGCGCCTCGCAGACGCAGATCATCTGGATCGTCGACGCGTACACGCTGGTCTTCGTCGGCTTCCTGCTTCCGGCCGGCGCCATCGGCGACCGCTACGGCCGCAAGGGCACGCTGGTCGCCGGGCTCACGATCTTCGGCGCTGCCGCCGCGTGCGCGCTGTTCGTCTCCTCGCCGAGCACGCTGATCGCGCTGCGCGGGGCGATGGGGCTGGGCGCCGCCGCGGTCATGCCGACGACGTTGTCGGTCATCACCACGTCGTTCCCGCCGGCCGAGCGCGGTCGGGCGGTCGGGGTGTGGGTCGGCGTGGCCGGGGGCGGGGCCGTTCTGGGCCTGCTGGCGTCCGGCGCGCTGCTGGAGTTCTTCGCCTGGAACTCGTTCTTCGCGCTCAACGTGGTGCTGGCGGTCGTCGCGCTGATCGGCACGCTGCTGTTCATCCCGAACTCGCGGGACGCCGAGGCGCCGCGGCTGGACCCGCTGGGCGGCCTGTTCTCGCTGCTGGCGGCGGTGGGCATCGTGTTCGGCATCATCGAGGGGCCGGACCGGGGCTGGGGCGACGCGCTGACCGTCACCGGGTTCGTGGTCGGAGCGTTGGCGCTGGCCGCGTTCGTCGGCTGGGAACTGCGGCGGGACGAGCCGCTGCTGGACGTGCGGCTGTTCCGGCTCAAGGGGTTCGGCGCGGGCTCCGGCGTGATCACGATCCAGTTCTTCGGCAGCTTCGGCCTGTTCTTCATCCTCCTGCAGTACCTGCAGTACGTCGCGGACCTGTCCCCGTTCCGCGCCGCGATCTGCCTGATCCCGCTGGCACTGTTCGTGATGCCCACGGCCCGCAACGCGCCGAAGGTCGCGGCCCGGCTCGGGGCCAACCGCGTGCTGCCGCTGGGGCTGACGCTGGGCGCTTCGGGGCTGGCGGTCATGACGACGCTGGGCACGCACTTCGTGTACTGGCACCTGGCGGTCGGGCTGGCACTGTTCGGCACGGGCATGGGGCTGGCCGGGACGCCCGCGACGACCGCGATCGTCTCCTCGCTGCCGGCCGCCAAGCAGGGCGTCGGCTCGGCGATGAACGACCTGTCGCGCGAACTCGGCAGCGCACTGGGCATCGCGGTGCTCGGCAGCACCCTGAGTGCCACGTACCGTTCGCACGTCGCCGCCGCGACCATCGGGCTGCCGCAGCCGGCCGCTGACGGGGCGCAGTCGTCGATCGCCTTTGTGAAGCAGGCTTCCGGCCGGCTCGCGCAGTACGGCCCGAAGGGGCAGAACCTGCTGAACAGCGCTCAGAGCTCGTTCGTCGACGCCGCGCACGCGGCGTTCATCACGGCGATCGTGGTGCTGCTCGTCGGTGCCGTGTTCGCTGCGATCCGGGCGCCGCGCAAGGGGGACGGTGCAGAGAACCTCTCCCAAGCAGCGAGCCCGGTGTCGGGAGAGGTTCCTGTTTGACATGCGATCCGTCGTGCTACTTGCCGCCCTCGAACGCCACGCCGGACATGGCGCCGACGCGGGAGCCGGAGGAGTCGAAGAACGACAGGGCCCCGGTCTGGCAGCCCGAGCCGTTCGGGAGGGTGAAGGCGTAGTAGGCGACGTTGTCCCCGGACGGCTGGATCGGCTTGCCGGTGAACGACTTCGCGCCGCACTGCGCCGTGACGGACGCGGTCAGGGGACTGATGCTCCCGGTCACGACCGCGCCGAGCCGGACGTGCTGCGGGGTCACGATGGCGATGGAGGTGAATCCGGGGTTTGTCAGCGACGGCGCGCCCACCTGCTGCCCTGGGGGCACGCAGCCTCCGCCGCCCGCGCCGGCGTCGGTCCAGACGCGGTCCACGATGACGTTCAGGCTGGTGCACCACTGCAGCTTCGGGTGCGCCGGGGCGCCGGGCATGCTGGTGATGCCGGGGGGCGGGCCCGGGTCGGGCGTGTACTCGCGGATGAGCTGCCAGGCGTGGCCGTCGAGGGTGCCCGAGGCGATGACCGCGTCCGGGAGGTGCGACGGGGAGGTCGGGGCGGTCGTGCTTGTGGCCGCTGAAGACGAAGCGCCCGGTGTGGAAGCGTCCGGTGTCGAAGCGCTTGGAGTAGTTGTCGTGCCCGCCGCCGCTGGAGTGGTGTTCGTCGGGCTGTCGGCCGTGTTCACGTTCTGCGACGCGCCGCCTCCGGTGGCGATGACCGCGGTGGCCACCGCCGTCACGCTCGCGAGCGCGAACGTCGCGCCGACCGTCACCCGGCGCCGCCGCAGCCGGGCGTTGCCGCTGCGCAGCACGGCGTCGTAGGAGGGTCCGTCCAACCCCGGCCGGTCGATCTCCACGGCGAAGGCCTCGTGCAGTCGTTCGCCGTCCGGGAACGCTGTGCCCCCGGGGTCGTTCGTGGTTCTGGTCATCGTCCCAACCTTTCCGTCACTTCGGAGTGATCGAACAAGCGGGACAGCTCCGGGCTCGCGCGCAGCTTCGCCAGGCCCCGCGAGGCCTGGCTGCGCACGGAGCCGACCGAGCAGCCGAGCAGGCGCGCGACGTCGCTCTCGCTGCGGTCCTCCCAGAACCGCAGGACGACGACGGCGCGCTGCCTGGGCGCCAGCGAGGCCAGCGCGGCCATCAGGGCACTGCGGTCAGCGACCGCTTGAGCCCGATCGGCCACCGCCGACTCCGGCACGGTCCCGGGAAGCCACTCCCGGACCCGCTTGCGCCGCCGCTCGGAGGCGTGCGCGTTGATCAGGATGCGCGCCACGTAAGCGTCCGGGTCCTCCACGTCCCGCACCCGCCGCCACGCCGTGTACGCCTTCGCCAGTGCGGTCTGCACCAGGTCCTCCGCCCGGCCGGTGTCCCCGGTGAGCAGGTAGGCGGTGTGCATCAGCGCCCTGCGGCGGGCCAGGACGAAGTCCTGGAACTCGCTTTCGTTTCGGTCACGCTGGTCAACGACTCCCATGCCGTCCCCCTTTCACCTCTCTAAGACGCGGGGAGGGGCACGGAACTATGACAGGTGGGTCGGATGGATGTGACGCGGCCGGGTGTGCGCGGGACGTGGAGCTCCACGTCCCGCGCGATCAGTGCGCGATCAGTGTGCGATCAGAATAGGTGCGCGATCAGAACTGGAACGGCCCGGGGCTCTGCGCCGAGGTGGCCGTGCACGTCACCGAGATCCCGAAGACGACGACGTTCAGCGAATGCCCCTCCAGGCTGTCCCCGGCGTTGACCGTGCCGGTCAGCGGACCGGTCGAGATCGGCTGGCCGGCGGTGATGGCGGGGTTGGAGCTGCCGGTGAACGTTTCCGTGCCGCCGCCGTTGGCGGTCATGGTCAGCGTGGAGGTCACCGAGTTCGCGCCGATGCTGATCGGGCTGGTGATGGCCGAGGTGGTGAGGGTGAAGGTGGCGGTCGTGCCGGCCTGGGCGGCGGTGATGGTCGCCGAGCCCGAGCCGAAGAAGCCGCAGTTGAACGAGACGGTCGCGCTGGCGGGGGTGACCGCGTTCGCGGCCGGTGCCAGGGCGAGCGCACCGGCGACGGCCAGGCCGGCGACGGAGGCCGTGCTGATGCAGAGTTTGGCGAGCTGCATGACTGTTCCCTTCCGGGATGCGGTGGATTGGCGGGCCGGATCGCCGGCCGCCGCGCGATGGACGCGCCGCGCGTCGGGGAGCCGCCGACGCACGCGGGAACCGGCTCCAGTCCCGCGCCTCGCGCGCGGAATCTGACGGTCAGTCAGCGATCGGAACCGTTGTTCATTCATGCACCGCACGCGTGAGATGACAAGGGGCGAATCCATGATTCTCGGGCCACAAGGTCAATAGGCAGCCAAAAATCGATCAAGTGGGCTATATCGATACAAGAACATGCCTGCCGGGCCAGGCGCGCCTCCCATACCAGGCTGGGCCTTCGCCTGCTCCTCGCCACCGACGCCCGGGAGCCCGCAGCCCCGCAGCTCCGGCGAGCCCCGAGCCGCCGAACCCCGAGGCCCCGCAGCCCCACTTACCCCATTTGACCGCTCGGGTCGCTGACACCACTCCCGAGAGCTTTCATGGGAAAGCGGCTTTCATCCGTACTTCGGAGGTGTGCAGTGACAGTACCCGCGGCTCGCATCGTGTTCGACGCCGACGACCGCGCCGCGGTCGCCGCGGCGGTCGCCGAGAGCCTGGCCACCGGCGCCCTGACGCTCGGTCCCCACACCGAGCGCTTCGAGACCGCCTTCGCGGCGGCGCACCGCGCGCAGCACGCGGTGGCGGTGGCGACCGGGACCGCGGCGCTGGAGATCGCGCTGAGGGTGGTCGGCGTCGCCAACCACGACGTGGTGCTGCCGTCGAACACCTTCTACGCCACGGCCGCCGCCGTCGTGCACGCCGGCGGCCGGCCGGTGTTCGCCGACGTCGAGGCCTCGACCTTCGCGCTCACCCCGGAGACCGTCGAGGCGGTGCTCACGCCCTCGACCAAGGCCGTGGTGCTGGTGCACATCGGCGGGCTGATCACGCCGGAGGTGGACGCCGTCCGCGCGCTGTGCGACCGGCGCGGCGTGGCGCTCGTCGAGGACGCGGCGCACGCGCACGGGTGCAGCCTGGACGGCCGGATGGCCGGCACCTTCGGGCTGGCCGGGGCCTTCTCGTTCTACCCGACCAAGGTCACCACCAGCGCC
Organism: Catenulispora rubra; assembly: GCF_015356825.1. Lineage (GTDB taxonomy): Bacteria > Actinomycetota > Actinomycetes > Streptomycetales > Catenulisporaceae > Catenulispora > Catenulispora rubra. Next base: position 9,396 of record NZ_JAACYW010000202.1, read on the forward strand.
GAGGGCGGCATGATCCTCACCGCCGACACCCAGGTGCGCGACGAGGCCCGGATCTACCGGGACCAGGGCAAGGGCGCGTTCACCGCGAACCACCACGTGCGCGACGGCGCGTCGTGGCGGCTGTCGGAGCTCAACGCGGCGGCCGGCGCGGTGCACGTCCAGCACCTGGCCGAGTTCGTGAGGCACCGGCGCAGCGTCGCCGCGCGCTACACCGAGGCGTTGGCCGGGATCGACGCGCTCACGCCGCTGACCGAACCGGCCGGCTGCGTCAGCAACTTCTACAAGTACATCCTGCTGCTGCCGGCCGGCGCCGACCGCTCCAGGTTCAAGACCGAGGTCGCCGACCGGTTCGCCGTGCGGCTCTCCGGCGAGGTCTACGACCTGCCGCTGCACAAGCAGCCGGTGCTGATGAAGTACGCCAACGGCTCGCTGCCGGTCGCCGAGGACGTCTGCGCGCGGCACGTCTGCCTGCCGGTGCACTCCGACATGCGCGACGACGAGGTCGACCAGGTCCTCACCGCGGTGACCACCGTGTCCCGCGAGATGTTCGGCTGAAAGGAGCCCACTGATGCGCACGGTCGTCACCGGGGGCTGCGGTTTCATCGGTTCGCACGTCGTGGACGCGCTGGTCGAGGCCGGCCACGAGGTCGTGGTCGTGGACAACACGATCAGCAAGCTCAACCCGGCCGCCGAGTACCGGCAGGCCGACATCCTGGACCTGGCGCAGCTCACCGGCGCGCTGGACGGCGGCGAGGTGGTGTTCCACCTGGCCGCCGCCGCGGACGTCAACGAGGTCGCCGCCGATCCGGTGCGCGCGCTGCGGCTGAACGTCGAAGGCACCGGCAACGCGCTGGAGGCCGCGCGGCAGACCGGGATGAACCGGTTCGTGCTGGCCAGCACGGTGTGGGTGTACGGGGCGGCGCACGCCGACGGCGGCGACGCCGAGCTCACCGAGGACGTGCCGTTCGACCTGCGGCGCAGCGGGCACCTGTACGTCGCGACGAAGCTCGCCGCGGAGATGGCCGTGCAGAGCTACCGCGAGCTGTACGGACAGCACTTCACGATCCTGCGTTACGGCATCCCGTACGGCCCGCGCATGCGCGACGCCCTGGTCGTGGCGAAGTTCGTCCAGGCCGCGCTCGCCGGCCAGCCGATCACCATCGCCGGCGAGGGCCGCCAGACCCGGAACTACGTCTACGTCCGGGACCTGGCCGCCGCGCACGTGCTCGCGCTGTCGCCGACCGCCGAGGACGAGACCATCGCGCTGGAGGGCACCACGCCGATCTCGGTGCGGCAGATCGCCGACACCGTGGACGGCCTGCTCGGCCCGATCACCGTGCAGCAGGTCCCGGCGCGCGCCGCGGACTACGACGGCACGCGGATCTCCAACGCCAAGGCCAAGCGGCTGCTGGGCTGGTCGCCGACGACCGGGTTCACCGAGGGCGTGCGGCGCTACGTCGAGTGGTTGCGGGCCGGTCAAGAACGTCGAGTCGGCTGAGGCGCGGGGCTCGCGACCATGCCGCACGCGCTGCTGCTGAGCGGGTCCCTGGGGCAGGGACATGACGTGATGGCGGCAGCCTGCGCGGATTCGCTGCACGACCGGGGCTGGACCACGGCCACCGTGGACGCGATGGCGCTGCTCGGCCGGCGCTCCGGCGCGGCGGGCGAGGCGGTGTTCCGGCGGCTGCTGGCGGTGCCCGGGGTGTACGACGCGTTCCACTTCTCGGCGCTACGGCCGGGCAACCGCCTGGCCCGGTACACCGAGAAGGCGGCCGTGTCGCGGCTGGCGCCGCGGGTGCGGGAGCTGCTGGAAGGCTCGCCGGCTGACCTGGTGGTGTCGGTGTTCGCCACCGCCGCCGGCGCGGTGGACGCCGTGCATCGCGAGGGCGGCGCGGTCCCGCCGCACCTGGTGTTCTGCACGGACGTCACGCCGCATCGCCTGTGGGTCCACGACAGCACCGACCTGTTCCTGGTGACGTCGGAGGCCGCGGCGGCCGGCGTGCGGCGGTACCGGCCGGACGCGGGGATCGCGGTGGTTCCGGCTCCGCTGCGGCCGGCCTTCTACGCGCCGCCGACCAAGCAGGAGGCGCGCAAGGAGTTCGGGGTTCCGGACGACGCGCGATGCGTGCTGCTGATGTCAGGGGCCTGGGGACTGGGGCCGGTTGCCGCTGCGGCGGCCGCGTTGGGCGCGGCCGGGGTGCACGTGTTGGCGGTCGCCGGACACAACCGGGAGTTGGAGGCACGGCTGCGGGCCGTGGAGCGGCGGGAGCCTCGCGTGCACGCGCTCGGCTACTCCGATCGGGTGCCCGCGCTGATGGCCGCGGCCGATCTCATCGTCACCAGTTCGGGGGACACGTGCAGCGAGGCGCGGGCCATCGGACGCCGCCTGCTGCTGCTCGACGTGGTGCCCGGCCACGGCCGCGACAACGTGCAGCACGAGCTGGAACTCGGCCACGCGGACGTGACGAGTGCGGCGCCCCAGGACGTGGTGCGCGCGGCACTGGCCGGGTTGGAAAGGCCCACGCCGCCTCCCTCGATCGGCGCAGAGCGCGGGCCGTGGGAGGCGGCTTTCGGCGCGGCGCTGAGCGGTGTGGGGCTGAGCTGATGTGCGGCGCGGCGGTTGCTCCGAAAGAATTAGTGCCGCGCGGCGCGACGTTCAGCGCGCTGTCGCCCGCGTGTGCGCAGGTCGTGGGAGGCGGCTTTCGGCGCGGCGCTGAGCAGCGTCGGGCTGAGCTGATGTGCGGCGGCTGGTTGTTTCGCGGCTTGTCGTGCAGCGTCGCGGCTACGCCAACAGAGTTAATCCCTCCGGAGCCGGTCTCAGAAGTGCTCCGTCAGCGCACCCACATCCCACCCGGCCCGCCGGCAGCTCTCCACGATCCCCGGCACCGCCTCCAGCGTCGTCCGCCAGGCCTCCCCTTGCCCGTCCGGTGCGGTGTCGTGCAGCAGCACCGTCGTCCCGCCGCCGACCGCGCCGAGCACCGTGTGCTGCACCTCGGCGGCCGTCCGCCGCTCCTCCCAGTCCTTTCCCCACGCCCCCCACAGCACCGGCCGCAGCTCCGCGCGCCGGGCCGCCCGCCACAATCCCGTGGTCAGCACCCCGAACGGTGGCCGGAACCACACCGGCCGGGCCCCGCTCGCCTGCTCCACCACATCCCTGGCCAGCCGCAGCTCTGCCACGTCCCGCTGCGGATGCGGCAGCCACTGCGGGTCGTGAGTCCATCCGTGCACGGCCACCTCGTGCCCGCGCGCCGCCGTCTCGGCGACCACCTCCGGATGCCGCGCCACCCGCGAGCCCAGGACGAAGAACGTCGCGCGCACCTCCAGCTCGTCCAGCAGGTCCAGGAAGTGCGGCGTGCTGATCGGGTCGGGGCCGTCGTCGAAGGTCAGCGCCACGTGGTCGGCGCGCCCGCGCGCCGCCAGGCCCGGCATCAGCCGGTCGCGGACCGGCGGCAGCCAGCTCGCGGCGGGGCCGATGTGCGCCAGGGCCAGCCCGGCCACGCCGATCGCCGCGCCCGTGGTCGCGACCGCCGCCGAACGCATGCCGGGGACTTTCCCGTGCCTGCGCCGATCACACCCGGTGGCCGATCACCCCTCGGCGCGGACCTCCGAATGACCTCCGAATGACCCCCCGAATGAACCCAGAATCAACACCTTTCCGCCTAGCGGGCGGTTGGGGACCCTCGAATGGATCAGGAAAAGGGGACGGGAGGGCCGAGTGCTGATTGCGTTGCTGGAGAGGCGAAGGGATTCCACTGATGCTGAAGGCCAGCCGGCTCGACACCCCTAGCGGGCCCGGTCCGCGGGCGGCGGGTGCCGCGCGTCCTGGTGCCACGCGTCCCGGTACCGGCGACCCGGCCATGCCGCCCGAGCGGACCATCCGGGAGAACTTCCCGGTGGCGCTGCGGATCCTCCCGGCCCGGCACCGGGTGGCGCTCGGCGCCGTCTACCGCTACGCCCGCCTGATCGACGACATCGGCGACGAGGCGCCGCCAGCCGAGCGCGGGCGGCTGTTCGACCTTGTCGACCGGGACATCGACCGGATCTTCGCCGGCACCGCCCCGGAGCTGCCCGCGCTGCGCGCCATCGGGCTGGTGGCGCGCGAGCACGGCATCCCGGAGGCGCCGCTGCGCAAGCTCGTCCAGGCCAACCGCCAGGACCAGGAGATCCACCGCTACGCCACCTGGGAACAGCTCGTGGAGTACTGCGCGCTGTCCGCCGACCCGGTCGGGCACCTGGTGCTGCACGTGTTCGACGCCGCGTCCCCCGAACGGATCGCGCTGTCCGACCACATCTGCACCGCGCTGCAGGTCATCGAGCACTGCCAGGACGTCGCCGAGGACTTCGCCGACGGCCGGGTCTACCTGCCGGCGACCGACCTCAAGCTGTTCGGCTGCACCGACGCCGACCTCGGTGCCGCGACCACCCCGACCAGGCTGCGCGGCGTGGTGGCCCGCAACGCCGACCGCGCCGCCGAGTTGCTGGACGCCGGCGCCCCGCTGATCGGCAAGCTCGACGGCTGGGCCCGGGTCGCGGTCGCCGGCTACCTGGCCGGCGGCCGCGCCACCCTGGCGGCGCTGAGCGGCGGCGCCTACGACGTGCACGCCGCCCGCCTGCGCCCGAGCCGCGCGCGGACGCTCGGCGAAGCTCTGCTGATCCTCGGAAGGGACGTGGCCAAGTGACCCGAGTGACCCAGTTGAACCAGGTGAACACAGGCGCGCAAGAAGCCTACGAATACTGCGAACGGGTGGTCCGCGCCCGGGCCCGGAACTTCGCCTACGGCATCCGCCTGCTGCCCACCACCAAGCGCCAGGCGCTGTCCGCGGTCTACGCCTTCGCCCGGCGCGTCGACGACATCGGCGACGGCTCGGAGACCCGCGGCGAGCGCCTGGCGCAGCTGGCGGTGGCCCGCGACGACCTGCACCACCTCACCGAACGCCCCGAGGACCCGGTGCTGGTCGCGCTGGCCGACGCCGCGCAGCAGCACCCGATCCCGCTGGCCGCCTTCGACGAGCTCATCGACGGCTGCGAGGCCGACGTCCGCGGCACCGACTATGCCACCCCCGACGAGCTGACGTTCTACTGCCGCTGCGTCGCGGGCTCCATCGGCCGGCTCTCGCTCGGCGTCTACGGCGTCGACCCCGCACGCCAGGAGGAGGCCTCCGCCTACGCCGACTCCCTCGGCGTCGCGCTCCAGCTCACCAACATCCTGCGCGACGTGCGCGAGGACGGCCTGATGGGCCGCGTCTACCTGCCGGCCGACGAGCTGGTCCGGCACGGCTGCACGCTCAAGATCGACGAGCACGGCCGCTTCGTCGACGACGACACCGACCTCGCTGCCCTGATCCGCGACCAGGCCGCAGTCGCCCGCGGCTGGTACGACACCGGCCTGAAGCTGCTGCCGCTCCTGGACCGCCGCAGCGCCGCCTGCACGGCCGCGATGGCCGGCATCTACCGGCGCCTGCTCATCCGCATCGCCGAGCAGCCGATCAGCGCCCTGAACTCCCGGATGTCGCTCCCGGCCTGGGAGAAGGGCGTCGTCGCGGCCCGCGCGCTGGCGGGGGTCACGCCGTGACCGTTGCGATCGTCGGCGGCGGCCTGGCCGGGATCTCGGCGGCCGTCGCGCTCCAGGAAGCCGGGATCGACGTGGAGCTGTACGAGGCGCGCCCGCGCCTGGGCGGCGCCACGCACTCCTTTCAGCGCGCCGGCTCGGACGGCGGCCCGGACCTGACGGTCGACAACGGCCAGCACGTCATGCTGCGCGCCTTCACCGCCTACCGCGGCCTGCTCGACCGCCTCGGCACCGGCGACGGCATCGACATCCAGGACCGCTTCGATCTGCGGGTCCTGACCCCGGACGAGCGGCCCGCGGCCCGCCTGCGCCGCACGGGCCTGCCCGGACCGCTGCATCTGCTCCCGGCCCTGGCCAAGTACTCCCTGCTCACCCCGGCCGAGCGGCTGCGCGCCGCCTCGGCCTCGCTGGCGATGGGCAAGCTGGACCCGGCCGACCCGGCCCTGGACGCGATCAGCCTCGGCGACTGGCTCGACCAGCACGGCCAGGACGACCGCACCCGCCGCTACCTGTGGGAGCTGTTCGTCACCGCCGCCCTGAACTGCGGCGTGGACGAGGCCTCGCTCGGGCTGTCGGCGATGGTGATCCAGACCGCGCTCCTCGGCAGCTCGACGGCCGCCGATATCGGCGTCCCGCGCATCCCCCTCGGCGAGCTGCACGGCCGCGCCGCCGAGAAGAAGCTGCGCGGCGTGCACCTGAAGACCAAGGTCGAGCAGGTCGTCTCCGGGACCCGGCTGGTCGTCGACGGCTTCCCGGTGGACGCCGAGGCGGTGATCGTCGCGGTTCCGCACCCGGCGGCCGCCGCGCTGGTGCCCGCCGCGGCGTGCCCGGACCGGGAGCGCTGGGCCGGACTCGCGTCCTCGCCGATCGTCGACGTGCACGTGCTCTACGACCGGCCGGTGATGGACACCTCCTTCGCCGCGGTCGTCGACTCGCCGGTGCAGTGGGTCTTCGACCGCACATCTGCCGGACTCGGGGAGAACCACAATCAAAGCCAGCCCCACGGCCAGTACGTCAGCAGCGTCGTCTCGGCCGCCGGACAGTGGATCGACGCGCCGGTCGCGCAGATCCGCGAGGCGTTCCTGCCGGCGCTCGCCGAAGTGCTGCCGCGCACCCGGCGCGCGGAGGTCTCCGAGTTCTTCGTCACCCGCGAACGGCACGCGACGTTCCGCCAGGCCCCGGGCTCCGCGGCCCTGCGCCCGCCGGCCGCGACCGGCGTACCAGGGCTTTTCCTCGCCGGCGCGTGGACCGCCACGGGCTGGCCCGACACCATGGAGGGCGCGGTGCGCAGCGGGCTGACGGCCGCCGCTCTGTGCCGTCGCCACTTGCAGAAAGGCACCGACCGATGACAGTCGTCCCGCACGCCGTGACCGCCGGCCGCGAAATGGTGGAGGCGGCCATGCGCGCCGCCGTCGAACGGCTGGACCCCCGGATGCGCCGGGTCGCGGCGTACCACTTCGGCTGGGTCGAGGCCGACGGCTCGGCGCCGCACGGCCCGACCGGCGGCAAGGCCCTGCGACCGGCGATGGCGCTGCTGTCCGGCCGCGCCGCCGGCGCCGACATGGCGCGTGTGGTGCCGGCCGCGGTCGCGGTCGAGTTCGTGCACGCCTTCTCGCTGCTGCACGACGACGTCATGGACAACGACCGCATGCGCCGGCACCGCCCGGCCGCCTGGACCGTCTTCGGCGTCCCGGCCGCGATCCTGGCTGGCGACGCGCTGCTGGCGCTGGCCGAGGAGGTGCTGCTGGACCGCGGCACCGCCGGCGCGCACCGCGCCGCCCGCCACATAGCCGCCACCACCCGCAAGCTGATCGCCGGCCAGGCGCTGGACCTGGGCTTCGAGACCCGGACCGACGTCACCCTCGACGAGTGCACCGTGATGTCGATGGACAAGACCGCGGCGCTGTTCGCCTGCTCCTGCTCGATCGGCGCGGTGCTGGCCGAGGCCCCGAACCGGCTGGCGCTGGCGCTGTCCGGGTTCGGCGAGGACCTCGGCCTGGCCTTCCAGCTCATCGACGACCTGCTCGGCATCTGGGGCCGGCCGGAGGTGACCGGCAAGCCGGTGCTGAACGACCTGCGCTCGCGCAAGAAATCGCTGCCCGTGACCGCGGCCCTCGGGTCCGGCACCCCGGCCGCGGCGCGGCTGGCGCTGCTCTACACGCAGTCCGAACCGCTCACCGAGCCGCAGCTGATCGAGGCGGCCTCGCTGATCGAGGAGGCCGGCGGCCGGGCCTGGGCCGAGAGCGCGGCCGACGCCCGGATCGCCGCCGCGCAGGACCGGCTGGACTCCGCCGACATCCCCGACGACGTGCGGGACGAGTTCCTCGCCGTCGCACGCTTCGTCACCCATCGGGACAACTAGGTAGGGATACCCGTGACAGACGTCATCGACCAGGCCGTCAGCGCGAGCGGGTCCTCCGACTCCTCCGGTTCCCCCGGAGCCTCTGGGCCCTCTGGACCCTCCGAGGCCGCCGCGACGCTCAAGGCCGCCGCCGACCACCTGCTCGGCCTGCAGGACAGCGCCGGCTGGTGGAAGGGCGAACTCGAGACGAACGTCACGATGGACGCCGAGGACCTGCTGCTGCGCCAGTTCCTCGGGATCCGCACCGCCGAGGAGACCGCCGAGGCCGCCGCCTGGATCCGCTCCCAGCAGCGCGCCGACGGCACCTGGGCCAACTTCTTCGACGGCCCGGCCGACCTGTCGACGACCATCGAGGCCTACACGGCGCTGCGGATGGCCGGCGACCCGCAGACCGCCGAGCACATGACCGCCGCACGCACCTTCATCCTGGCGTCCGGCGGCATCGAGGGCAGCCGGGTCTTCACCCGGATCTGGCTCGCGCTGTTCGGCGAATGGCAGTGGTCGGACCTGCCGGTGATGCCACCGGAGCTGATCTATCTCCCGAAGTGGTTCCCGCTCAACGTCTACGACTGGGCCTGCTGGGCCCGGCAGACCGTGGTGCCGCTGACCATCGTCAACGCCCTGCGTCCGGTGCGCGAGCTCGGCTTCGACCTCAGCGAGCTGCGGACCGGCCGCCGCACCCCGGCCAAGCGCGGCTTCTTCACCACGCTGGACCGCGCTCTGCACGTCTACGAGCGGCGCCCGCTGCGCTCCCTCCGCGACGCCGCCCTGCGCCGCTCCGCCGAGTGGATCATCGCCCGGCAGGAGGCCGACGGGTCCTGGGGCGGAATCCAGCCGCCGTGGGTGTACTCGCTGATGGCGCTGAACCTGCTCGGCTACGGCGTCGACCACCCGGTGATGCGCAAGGGCATCGAGGGCCTGAACGGCTTCATCATCCGCGACGAGCGCGGACGCCGCCTGGAGGCCTGCCAGTCCCCGGTGTGGGACACCGTCCTGGCGATGACCGCGCTGCGCGACGCCGACCTGCCCGCGGACCACCCGGCCCTGGTCGAGGCCGCCGACTGGGTGCTCGGCGAGGAGATCACCAACCCCGGCGACTGGTCGGTGCGGCGCCCGAACGTCGTCCCCGGCGGCTGGGCCTTCGAGTTCGACAACGACGGCTACCCCGACACCGACGACACCGCCGAGGTGCTGCTGGCGCTGAACCGCGTCGCGCACCCGGACGCGGCCCCCGCGATCCGTCGCGGCGTCGAGTGGCTGGAGGGCATGGCCTGCAAGGACGGCGGCTACGGCGCCTTCGACGCCGACAACACCCGCACGCTGGCGCTCAAGCTGCCGTTCTGCGACTTCGGCGCGGTCATCGACCCGCCGACCGCCGACGTCACCGCGCACACGCTGGAGGCGTACGCGGCGCTGGGACGCGGCGGCTCGACCGCCTCGCGGCGCGCGCTGGACTGGCTGGTGCGCGAGCAGGAGAGCGACGGGTCGTGGTTCGGGCGCTGGGGCGCCAACCACGTGTACGGGACCGGCGCCGTGGTCCCCGCTTTGGTCGCGGCCGGCGTCGATCCGGAGGACGAGATGATCCGCCGGGCGGTTCGGTGGCTGGAGGAGCACCAGAACGACGACGGCGGTTGGGGCGAGGACCTGCGCTCGTATCGGGACAAGCGGTGGGTCGGGCGCGGGGTGTCGACCGCTTCGCAGACCGCGTGGGCGCTGCTGGCGTTGTTGGCGGCGGGGGAGGAGCGGAGTTCCCTAGTCGAGGGCGGCGTTCGGTTCCTGATCCGGACGCAGCGGCCTGACGGGACGTGGGACGAGGACCACTACACCGGCACCGGCTTCCCCGGCGACTTCTACCTGAACTACCACCTGTACCGGTTGGTCTTCCCGATCAGTGCCCTGGGTCGCTATGTGAAGGCCCTGTCATGACTGGCTCGACGGACCTCCTCGTCTGCGCCGCGCTCGGCATCGAAGCCCGGGCCCTGAAGACCGACGGCCTGCGGGTCGAGCGCGTCGGCATGGGCATCCGGCGCGCCGAGGAGTTCGCGCAACGGGATCCGGCCTACGACGTGCTGGCCGTCGCGGGGTTCGGCGGCGCCACCGACGGCTGCCTGAAACCGGGGGACGTGGTCGTCGCCGACGAGGTGCGGCGCGGGGAGCAGGTGATCGAGTGCCCGTGGGCGGACTCGATCGCGTTCGCGCTGGAACAGCACCTGATATTGGAGCCCGAGCTCGCCGAGGCGCCGGAGCCGCACACCGCGCACGGTCTGAACGCGGCCGGGCGGAAGACGCCTGCCGTGGTCACCGGCCCGATCGCCACCGTCGACCACGTCGCGAACTCCGAGGCCCTGACCCGGCTGGCCGGACAGGGCGTGACGACGGTGGACATGGAGTCGTTCCCCCTCGTCGCGACCGCTCGCGGTCGGCCGTTCGCGGTGGTCCGGGTCGTCGTGGACACCCCCGACCACCCCCTGGTCCGTCCGTCGACGCTGCGCGCGGGCCTGACCGCCCGCAAGAGGCTGCAAGCCATCGGGGCCGTCCTACAGCACTGGGCCACAGCGCTCGAACACGTCTGAAGAACCATCGCTGGATCGATTCGCAAGGAGGCGCGGAACATGGGAATGCCGGTCCGCCAGAGCATCCGCATCGGAAGTTACATCCTCGGCAACAAGCTGCGCCGCCGCGAGAAGTTCCCCCTCCTGGTGGAGCTGGAACCGCTGTTCGCCTGCAACCTGGCGTGCGCCGGCTGCGGCAAGATCCAGCACCCCGCGGACGAGCTGAAGAAGCGCATGCCGGTCGAGCAGGCACTCGCCGCGATGCGCGAGTGCGGGGCGCCGATGGTCTCCATCGCCGGCGGCGAGCCGCTGATGCACCCGCAGATCGGCGAGCTGGTCGACGAGCTGGTGAAGATGAAGCGCTACGTGTTCCTGTGCACGAACGCGCTCCTGATCCCCAAGAAGCTGGACCGCTTCAAGCCCTCGCGCTACTTCACCTGGGTGGTCCACCTGGACGGCCTGCGCGAACGGCACGACGAGTCGGTCTGCAAGGAAGGCGTCTTCGACGAGGCCGTCGCAGCCATCCGCGAACTGCGCCGCCGCGGCTTCCGCGTGACGACGAACACGACCATCTTCGACACGGACTCGCCCCAGGACGTGATCGACATCCTGGACTACCTGAACGACGACCTCCGCGTCGACCAGATGATGATCAGCCCCGGCTACGCCTACGAGAAGGCCCCGGACCAGGAGCACTTCCTGCCGGTGAAGCAGACCCGCGAGCTGTTCCGCAAGGCGTTCGCCGACGGCAACCGCCAGCGCTGGCGCCTGAACCACAGCCCGCTGTTCCTGGACTTCCTGGAGGGCAAGACCGACTTCCCCTGCACGGCGTGGGCCATCCCGAGCTACTCGCTGTTCGGCTGGCAGAAGCCCTGCTACCTGATGTCGGACGGTTACGCGGCGACGTACAAGGAGCTGCTGGAGGAGACCGACTGGGACAGCTACGGTCGCGGCAACGACCCGCGCTGCGCGAACTGCATGGCGCACTGCGGGTACGAGCCGACGGCGGTGTTCGCGACGCTGGGTTCGCTGCGGGAGTCGGTGCGGGCGCTGCGGGAGGCGTGAGGCGTGCGGCGGTGCCCAAGCGACAGTGCGGGCACCGCCGCTTCAACAGAACTACGGCACGCTGGTTCGGTATCTGCTGGCGGCGGTTCGCGCGCGGAATTCGTCAGAGCACGGCTTTCATCTGATCGCGCGGTGCTCTCACCCCCCGAACCGCCCCTCCAACCACCGATAAACCCCCGGCG